>JBDTMC010000126.1:0-17394 GCA_039934475.1 Bryobacteraceae bacterium
TTCCCGGCGCAATTTTTCCGCTGCGAAAAACTGCTTCAAAATCGCCCGGCGTCAGTTTGGCATTCTTCAGCGAGGCGATGTAGGGGAATTGGCGTTTCTGCTCGCCTTGAATAGACCCTTGGCCCTCACGGGAATTGTCGCGAAGGCTGTCAGTGAACGGGATGGGCGTTCGGCCCAGGACCTTCCCGTTTTGCAGAATCTCGAGGCTCAGTTTGGGCTGCGGTCCGTAGAGGTCCGGGTACATCACGAAGTAGATTTGCAGATTGAACGGTTCGCCGGGCTGGAAGACGGGGTTCAGCAACGGAGAGATCGCATTGCCGTCGTAGCTGAAGACCTGGTCGGCTTCGAAGCGGTCGACGGATCCGCTGAAGGGTCGGACGCAAACGGCGTCACTGACGTAGAACCCGGGCAAGCCGTCGCCGGTGCGGAGAGGCTCGCGAACGCTGCCGGTCTTATTGGCGAGCAGGTCTTCCACTGTGGCTTCGAGAGTGTAGCGGCCGCCCGGCAGCAGGACGTCACGCAGGTAATAGAGATTGCCCGCGCGACGAGCTTCCAGTTTGGCCAGGGGGCCGTGGATGGTGACTTCCTTGCGGGCGGTCCAGACGGCGCGGCCATCTTTATTGCGGGCCACTTGGGTGACGCGCGCTTTGGCGGTGTAAGTTTGGGAGTTGTCGTCTTTGTCGAACTGCAGCCCGCTGAGCGGGGATTCGACGAGGAACATGCCGCGGACTGGCCCGGTCCCGAGTTCTACGTTCGAGCCGCCTTCTGTTGTCGTGAGGTTGCCGGCAAAGGCGGTAGTGTGACGCTCCACGCCATAGGACTGGGTTCCACGGGGCGAGACGCGAATGAAGCGCGTGAGGACTTTGATGTCTCTGGACTCGGGGGGCGGCGGCTCCGCAGGCCGGGCGGGTGCCAGTGTGCGCGCCGGCGCGGCATTCAGCGCTGCCAGTAGTGTCCTGGCATTGCCGGCTATGGAGCCCTCGGTTTCCGCGATCAACGATTTCAACGCCGCGCTGGTGGACTTGGCGCTGGGATCGGAGACATCCACCAACACGACGCGGACACCATTGGCGCGACAGAAGTCGCGGACTTGCTGAAGCGCTGTTTCAGCTTCTCCTGAGAGCGGCGGGTTTTGCACGACAGCGATGAGAAAGCGAGTGCCGGACATGCGGGCGGCGGCCTGCGCTGCTGCATCGAGTGCCGTGACGAAGAGCGCCGGGCTCGTTTCACGCGAATCGCGGGCTGTTTTCGAAGTGAGCTCGTCAATCTGCTTGCCGGGCATGGCAGAGGTGATTACCTGGCCCTCGACAACACCGGTTCCACGGATCTCCGCAGTACCGCCGGCCACGAACTTCGACAGGATGGAGGACAACAGATGGGCGCCGGAGCGGGCGTTCTCAGCACCGGCGGGTCCGAAGAGAATAACTGCAGACCGGTCGGCAGCGGTGGAGGACAAGGCCGCTGCCAGAAAAATAAGCAAAACGGGTGTAATGCGCCGGAGCATGCCTGAATGTATTGTCCTCTTTACGGCGCACCCGTGTAGAGAGCGGTTACAGCAGCGTCGGCATTACTTGCATTTCCGGTACTGCGACCCGCGGGTTTAACTTAGCCACGGCGAGGATGGCGTCGGCGACATCTTCGGGCTGTAAGGCCTTGGCGAGGGTGGCAGCGTCGGGTTTCACGGGGCGCTTTTCCAGAATCTCGGTTTCTACCAAGCCCGGGCAAACCACACAAGTGCGGATTCCGTTTTCCTTCTCTTCCACACGAATGGCGTGCGCGAGGCCGAGGATGCCGCGTTTGGATGCCTGGTAAGCCGCGCCGGAGACGTCGGGAGTCAATCCGGAGATGGACGAGACGTAAATAAGATGGCCGGATTTGCGGGCGCGCATCGCAGGCAATACGGCGCTGGTGGCGTAAAAAGCGCCGTTGAGGTTGGTGCCGATCATCATGTCCCAAATCGCCGGCGTGAGGCGCGTCAGCCAGCGGTCGGGTGTGTTCGTCCCGGTGGCGAAGACGAGGATGTCGATGGGACCCAGCTTTTCGATGGTGTGCGCAGCGAGCTTCTCCATGGCGGCCGGGTCAACCGCGTCGGCGGCGTAGATATCGACACCAGTCTCGGCGCGAAGGGCGTTCAAGCGGTCCTCACGGCGCGCGGAGGCCATGACGCGGGCACCCTCGTTGGCAAAGAGAACGGCGGCAGCGCGGCCAATGCCGCTGGAGGCTCCGATGACGAGCACTACCTGATCTTTGAGTGAAACCATTTCTGTAGTGTAACTACTTCTTTTCGGATGGCTTGTAGTCTGGCCAACCGTACTCGGCGGAGATGGCACGGAGGACCTCTTCGGCCAAGCGTCCGCCGGCGTCGGAGTTGGTCATCACCACCGCGCCCTGGCCGCGCTCCGCGTAACCGAAGAGCATGCACTGGAAGCCGGCGTTGGAACCACCGTGACTGAAGGACTGGCCGGCGCCACTGCCCTTGACGCCGATGCCGAGCCCGTAGTTGTTTTTGACCGCGGTCAACATCTGGGCGGTGGTCCCCGCGCTGAGGACTTTCCCCGGTTTTTCGAGGGCGAGAATGACACGAGCCAGATCGGAAGGCGTAGTCCACAGCCCGGCCGCGGCCATTTCCGGATAGACATGCGAGCGTCCTGGCACCATCGCGCCAGAACCGAGGTGACCGGCGGCAGCATCCGGGCGACGTGCTTCGGGCAGCGGTTGGCGGTAAGTGCTGCGCGACATGCCGAGCGGACCAAGGACGGTGCGCTCCATGAAATCGGGGAAGGGGACTCCGGTGGTTTCGATGGCAAGCAACTGGGCGATGGTGAAACCGCCGCCGGAGTAGCGCCAAATGCTGCCCGGAGGCGTATCGACGCGGATGGCGTCTGTGTTGGCCGGCTTGGTCCCGTCGAGGATTTGCACCAGCGTCGGCAACGGCGCGCCGGCTTCGTAGCCAGGGAAGCCATGCACGGTCAAGCCAGCGGTGTGGCTGAGCAGACGCCGCAGGGTTACGTTCGTACCTTCCGGGAGTTTCCAGCCCTTGAGCCTCTTATTGACGTCTTCATCGAGCGAGAGTTTGCCCGCCTGCACCAAATGGAGCAGCGCCATGGAGGCCACGGGTTTACTGATGGAAGCCGCTTGAAACAAAGTCTCCGGCGTGGCTGGCTTGGCTTCGCCAACTGCGAGGACGCCCCACGCATGGGCCCACTCCAACTGTCCGTTGTTTACTACGGCTACGCTAACGGCGGGGACCTTGTAGGCCTTCATCGCCGGTTGAACGGCCTTCTCGACATGCGCGATGCGCTCCTGCACGGTTTGACCGAATACGGACGCGGCGAGCAATAGCAGGCAAAAGAGAAGTGGCATAACGGTTGGAAGCGTAACACGACTGAGGGTTGCCCGGAACGTCCCTGTTAGGGTACGTTGTCCTCACCGATGAAATCTTTGCCATTGCTGTTCTGTCTTTTCTGCGTCGCGTTCGCCCAGAAGCCGGGCTTCGACGCCTACTACAAGCTGGGCCCCGATTCGCTGGAGCAAGAGGGTGTCCCGAAGGGCGAGATTCGCGGGCCATTCACGTTGCCCAGCGAAGCGTATCCGGGCACGCAGCACACGTATTGGATCTATGTTCCGGCGCAATATGACGCCGCTGTCCCGGCCAGCCTGATGATCTTTCAAGATGGCCAGGCGTTTATGGCGAAGGAAGGTGATCTCCGCGCCCACAACGTAATGGACAATCTCATCTACCGGCGTGAGATCCCAGTGATGATTGCGGTGTTCATCAATCCGGGACGGAAGCCCGACCAGCCCGAGCCGAACCCGAAGGAATGGGGCGACAGGACCACCAACCGGCCCACTGAGTACAACTCGCTCGATGACCGCTACCCGCGGGTGATTGTCGATGAACTGCTTCCGCTGCTGTACAAGGACTACAACATCTCGAAGGACCCCGAACAGCATGGCATCGGCGGCGCCAGCTCGGGCGCCATCGCCGCGTTTACTGTGGCCTGGGAACGGACGAACCAATTTCATAGGGTGTTGAGCATCGTCGGGAGTTTCACCGACATCCGCGGAGGCCACGCTTATCCCGACATCATCCGCAAAAGCGACAAGAAACCGATTCGCATCTTCCTGCAAGACGGCCGCAACGACAACCGCGCGTTGAACGACGACGGGACTTACAACGAGAAACGGGATTGGTTCCATCAGAATGTCCGCATGGTGCGGGCGCTTACAGAGAAGGGCTATGAAGTGAACTATTCGTGGGGGATCGGGGTGCATGGAACCAAGCAGGGCGGCGCGATGCTACCGGAAATGATGCGATGGTTGTGGCGCGATCAGCCGGTGTCCACGGATCCGCACGATATGGTGGAACGCTCATTCCGTGAGGCGTCGAAGAAGTGACGCCACGGTGGATGACGGAGGAGGATGTACGCGCGTCGCTCAATCCGGTGGCATTGATCGATGCAATGGAAGAGGCGCTGGGTGCGTTTTCAGCGGGAGAAGTGGCGCATCCGGTGCGAACTGCAATTGAGACGGGCCAGCGCTCGTTCTTTGCCTCGATGCCGGCGTTCTATGAACGGCGTGGGATTCTTGGGGCGAAGCTGGTGACAATCACTCCGGAGAATGCCGCGCGGGGTTTGCACACGCACATGGCTGCTATCTCGCTCTTCGATGCGAAGACGGGGGAGTTGCTGGCGGTGATGGACGGCAGGTATATCACGGAAGTGCGGACGGCCGCGGTGTCGGCAGTGTCGGTTCGGCACCTGGCCCGCACGGATGCGCAGACGCTGGCGATTCTGGGCTCCGGTGTGCAAGCTCGCAGCCATGCCGCCTTGCTGCCCGGGTTCCGGAGCATCCGGGCTTGGAGTCCGACGAAGGTAAACCTGGATTCATTCGCCGCCGAGGCAGGGGCAGAGGCGATGGCGACCGCGGAAGAGGCAGTGCGCGGGGCTGACGTGGTCGTGGTGGCGACGAATGCCGTGACGCCTGCGATTCTTAATGAATGGGTGGAGCCGGGCACGCATGTGATCGCGATGGGGGCGTGCCGGCCCAACCAGCGTGAAGTGGACCCAGCGTTGACCGCACGGGCGCGTTTGATTGTCGATTCGCGGGATGCCGCGCTGCGAGAATCGGGTGACATCGTCATGTCCATCCGCGAAGGCTATTTCACCGAAGCGCATGTGGTTGCGGAGTTGGGCGAAGTGGTGCGCGGCTTGAAGCCGGGACGAACGTCAGATAAAGAAGTGACACTGTTCAAGTCACTGGGCCTGGCGATTGAGGACCTGGTGGCCGCAGAAATCGCGTACCGCAATTTCAGCGCTTGAGCGGGTGGAACTCACCCGTTGGGGAGCCCTGGTCCGTAGTCATGGAACCGTCTGTTCTGGAGATACGGACGGAGAATAAGCGGGGCGAGACAGCGGGATCGCCGCCGCATTTAGCGTACTTGTGATTCTCTCGGACTTCCACTTCATAGGCATCCTTGAGAGTAGTGGCGTCAAAGCGGTAGGCGAGGCACTCGTCGGCAAGCCCGGTCAGGCGATTCGCACGGATTGCCTGGCTAACGGCCAGTACGGTTGTATCTTCGTTGACTGGCACTGCGGGCGGCTTGGAGCACGCGGCGAGAAGCAACGCCAGGGCCAAGGACAACAGCGGCTTACGCGGCGTCATACTGCGTGAGGTTAAATCCCTTGATGATGGCCGTGACTTGCTGGGCGTAGTTCGGCGCAGTGGCGTAGCCTGCTTTGGCAACCTCTTCGATGAACCCGATGCCATCGTTGCTGAATGCGAATGCGGGCCGGTAACGCGGGTTTTCATTGAGAAAGCGGCCATAGTCGTCGGCAGAATCCTCATAGGAAGTGTAGGCACGGAAGGTGTCCTGAATATGGATCACCTGGCCATTGATCACTTCCCTGGTGCCGAACGTGGCAGCATCGCCGGATGGCGAGCGTCCCTTAATTCCAAAGTAGGCGTTCCGGATGACATGCTGACCCCAACCGGATTCCAGCGCGGACTGGCCAAGAATCACCGATACGGGGACGCTCCACTTCTTGCTCACGGCCTGAGCGGCGGGCAGCGCCATGGATAGGAACGCGACAACGTTAGCGGGCAATTGACGCCGCGGCGTTGGGGCAGCAGCGGCCAGCGCCTGCCAAGTGGGGCTACCGGGCGCTACGATTCCCTCGGGCGCGGAGAGTGCAAGAACGCGGGACTGAAACAGTTTGATCGCGGCTTCGGTTTTCGCCCCGAAATCACCGTCTTCCTTCAGGGGAAGAAGCGGCGACAACTGCGCGAGATGCTGATTGAGGAGTTTCTGGATGCAGGTAACATCCGCCTCACTATTTGGCTGATTTGCTCCGACGCGTCCGGTGATGGCATTCATCGTATCTCCACACTAGCGCACGAAGAAGGATGTCTTGTCGACGTCAACCGGAACGGCCACATCGAAGAAGCCGACCATCATCTCATCGCGGCTCTGTTCGCCATAGCCAACCTCCTCGGCGGGATCGGGATTGCGGGGGTTGTTCGGGGAGTTGTCGTACCAGGCGGTACACATCAGCCGCGCCCCCTTCTTCAGCAGTCGCGGCACTGCGAGGCGATAATCCAGTTGCCAGCTGAAGTTGTAGGGCGCCACTCGCAACAGCGTGTCGATGTGCCCACCGGCTTCGACGAGAGCGTATTCAAAGGCCTTCCCACGCAAATGCATGTGCGGGAACATAGAGAGCAGGAGCGCATTGTTGGGCAGAGTTCCGGAGACAGACACGCGATAGTTGGCATCGCCCGGTGGGATGTGGAAGCTTGTCGTCGCCAGTTGGAGAGTGAGGACTCGATTCTCCGGAGGCGCCTTGGCCCAGACGATACCGACGGACGTGCGATCGTCCACGACGCGCCCGCTAGGCGTGTAGTGCATCTGGAGCACCAGGTCGGAGCCGGCCGAAACCTTCTTCGCCATGCCGGGCAGGCACTTCATGGGCGGTTGACCGGGAGCGTAGACGGCGAGGATGTCGCTGCGGGTTACGCCGGGCTGGACGAAGGGTTTGCCTTTCGGAGCGTCACGCAGCCATTCACTGCCCGGCTCGCGAATGTAGGCCACGACGTGATGCACAACGCCGCGCGCGCCCGGTCGAATCTCCACCGATTGTGCCCAACGATCTTCGTTCAGGTTCAAAGGCAGGATGATGAACTGGTAGTCGAGTTCCTCCTTCGCTGGGACATGCACGGGCTGGGGCATTCGAACCACCACGTCGGGTACGCCGATGTTCCAACCGTTAGGCCAGGTGACGGGCCGCGCCTTGGCGGCATCGCCCGGCGCGGCGCCGGTGGACGTCCAACGATCAATCACGTCGATCTCTTCGGGCGAGAGGTGCGCGTCATTGGAGAAGGGCTGCGACGCGGCGGCAGCGAACCAAGGGGGCATCTTCTTCGCCAGCACGGCCTGCCGCATCGCCCGAGCCCACGGGCGCGCCTGCTGATAGGTCAATAGTGACATCGGCGCAATCTCGCCAGGCCTGTGGCACGACTGGCAGCGGCGCTGCAGTATTGGCAAGACATCGCCGTAGAATGTGACTGCCGCCAATGCGGCCGTTGCCAGCATCACGCGGGTGCGTCTCCCAGTTCGCGCTGCAGGCGATCCATCTCGGCTTTTAACCGATCGACAGTGCCTTTCTGGGCAGGATCGCCGTAGAGATTCTTCATCTCATGCGGGTCGTTCTTGATGTCGAAGAGTTCCCATTCCGATGGCGCACCGTTGGCCGTTGAGCCGGTCATGCCAAGCGGCTGGTTGTAGTAGTAAATGAGCTTCCAGTCTTTAGTGCGAACGCCGTAATGCGCGGGCACGTGATGGTCGGGGTCGTTGTGCATCCAATAGCGGTAATACATCGAGGTGCGCCAGTTCTTCGGCGTGTGTCCAGAAGCGTTCGCGCGGAAGCTATGGCCCTGCATGTCGTCCGGCGCGCGGACTCCCGCATAGTCGAGAAACGTCGGCGCGAAGTCGACATTGAGGACGATGTCGGTATTCACGCTGGCGGGCTTGATGGCGCGCGGATAGCGCATAAGAAACGGCATGCGCAAGCTCTCCTCGTACATCAACCGCTTGTCGAAGAAGCCGTGGTCACCGAGGAAGAAGCCCTGATCGGACGTGTAGATGACGATGGTATCTTTGGCTAACTTCTCAACGCTCAGATAGTCGAGGAACTTGCCTACACTGTCATCTACGCTTTGCACACAGCGCAGATAATCCTTGATGTAATACTGATAAGCCCACCGCCGCAGTGCGTCGCCTTTGAGGCCCGCCGGACGGTCCACCTTGAGGTCCGTCGGCGTGCTGTTCTCGCCAACCTTCATTTCGACGCCGGCGACGCTACGCGAACGGCCTTCATAGTGGTCGAGCAGATTGTCAGGTTCTGGAATCACCTGGCCGCTAAAGAGGTCCTTGTACTTGGGCGCGGGCTGCCACGGGCGGTGCGGGGCCTTGTGGTGGCACATGAGAAAGAACGGCTTGGCGGGGTCTCGTTTGGCAAGCCAGTTGAGGCTGAAATCGGTAATCAGATCGGTGCAATAGCCGCGACGCTTGGTGCGCATTCCGTCTTCGATGAACGTTGGATCGTAGTAGTCGCCTTGTCCAGGCAAGATGTTCCAATAGTCGAAGCCGGCAGGATCTTTGTGGAGATGCCACTTCCCGATCATGGCGGTTTGGAATCCCGCGTTCTTCAACTCTTTGGCCACGGTGTTACGCGCCGGGTCGAGTGGATCGTTCAACGTGTAAACGCCGTTCTTGTGACTATATTGACCGGTGAGAATAGCGGCGCGGCTGGGCGTGCAAATCGAATTCGTGCAGAAGCAGTTGGTCATGCGCACACCGCCTTGGGCGATGCGGTCAATGTTGGGCGTGCGATTGATGCGGCTGCCGTAGGCGGAGATGGCATGGGCGGCATGATCGTCGGACATGATGTAAAGGATGTTGGGCGGGCGGCGCTTTGCGGCAAGCGCGGTGGCGGCGAAGGAGGCTAGGAACTGGCGACGGGATGCGGCCGGCATGTGGCCATCGTAACGCACACCCCACCCGACGTCGTGCCCAGACAAGGGCGGTAAGTCTTTTGTTGCCGTTGTTAAATTCCTTGCAATGTGGCCGTTTCCGGGCAGTTCGGCCTTACTATCGAAGCCGGGGGAATCACATGCCGATGTTACACGGCGCACACAGGCAGGCTGTCACCCTGCTGATGGCTGCCGCCTTGACCACACTATTGCCTGCGTCAGGTTATGCAGCGGGCACCGTCTCAGGACCGTGCGACGCCAACTCAGGCACCAGGTTCAACCTGGAGCCGCGCGACAATCCTCAACCGCAGAACGGCACTTCTGTGGATTTCCTTCCGGGCGCGGGCACAGGCAGCGGAGACCTGGTAGTGGGTGTCGCCAATGACATGCGTTCGCTGACGGCTGGAGCCGCGACGGCCCCCGATTTCCGAGGCGTGTTTGGCATAGGCAGCCAGACAGGGTTCTACGTTCACCGCAGTGGCTCGTCGGCCAATCCTTGCGCGCCCGATTTCGAGGGAGGATTCGGAAGCATGGTGAACCCGTCCAACGGGCACAGCATGATAGGGGTGGGATATCCCGCGGTGGCCGCTCACAACGGCACAAAGGCATTCTTCGCCGTTGACTCGCGAACTGGGAATGGGGAGAACCTGGACTCGGCTGTCGGCGTGTTCCGTACCACGGCGGCCACCTTGACGGATTTCACCGCCTGCCCTGACGGCACGCTCACAGAGGCGCAGTCTGCCACTTGCTGGCCCGTACGGACGATGGTGGGCCTCACGTCGACCAACGTTACGTCTTCGAGCCCGCACCTTGCAGTAGATGACCGGGCGGGCAGCACGGGCGATGTCTATGTGGTGTCCACGCGCATCTCCACCTTTGGGAGTTTCATCAGCCTGGTTGCTTGCAAGAACTCTCTGGCCGCCTGTTCCCAGCCGATCAATGTCAGCGGCAGCGATGCGGCGGACCTGGCACAGGTGGCGGTGCGGCCCGACGGAGGCGTGACTGTTACGTATACGGTTTATAGTGGCGGCGCGATTGGAAATGCGGCCGCGGCAGTGATCAAGTACGCTGCCTGCACTCCGAATAGCGCGCCGGCGGCTCCCACCTGTGCCCCCGCCGTCATGGTGGCGAACGAAACGCAAGCTATTCCCTTTAACGCGTTTGACCCTCGCACGGGATTCGGCGCGTCACAGTTCGTGATGCATACATTCCCCAAACACGTGCACCGTCAAGACACCAACGGCATTGAAACGTACGTAGTGTGGGAGCGCTGTAAGGTTTCTACAAAAGTCGCTTATCCCGGCTTGAATCTAGTGAGCGTGTGCCCGGATTCGGACCTCATGGTGGCCGCATCGGCTGACAATGGCCAGACGTGGCACACTGCGCCGCTCGATACATCGCCGCAGGATCAATTCCAAGCCGCCTTAGCAGTGGACCCGGCGACCAACGTGGTGAACATCGCGTATTACAGCAGCGCGGCCGATCCGCTGCAGCATAAATTCCAGGTGCTGTTACGTCAGATTCCGCCAGGGCCGGCGACACCGGACGCCGCTGGCGCGCCAGTAACGGTAACTACCAAGACAATCGAGCCCGCAGGCGACCCGGTGTTGGAAGGCATCTTCATCGGCCATTACTTCGGCCTGGCTGTGCGAGGGAATCGAGCCTATGTCCATTTCATGAGCACATCCTCTAACGGAACTTACAATGGCGCCTCTGCGCCGGAACAAAACAATCATCTGAGCCAGGTGGATTTCTAAAAGGACAGCCATGAAGACATTAACCGCAATACCTGTTCTATTGGCTGCCGCAGTGACAGCCTTCGCCCAAGGCGGCAAGCCGCGACCAGTTCCTTTGGAGGGTCTGAGCGGATTTCTGCAAACGGCTCGTGGAACCGCGTTACGCAACAATCAGCAGACGCGGAAGAGTGAGACGGTGAAGGTTACACCGGACGCGCCGGACGCGGCCTCCTGCGGATCCGCCGCAGGGACACGCTTCAATCTGGAAGCGCGTACGCCGCCTGGGGCGCTGCCGCAGAACGAGACGGTGGTGGACTTCCTGCCTGGCGCCGGACTGAATGGCAACGATCTGGTGGTGGGTACGGCGAGCGACTTTCGCGGCTTCTTTGCCGGACTGGGCGATAGCGCGACGGGCTATTATGTGCACCGCGGCACTGCAGCGACGAGTCCTTGCGCTGCTGATTTCGAGGGTGGCCTGCCCGCGGTGATTGATCAGTTGACCGGCATTACACTGCTGGGCGGAGGAGATGCCGCAATTGCAGCGGACCCCGCACGGCAGACGTTCTTCCTCGCCGACAACCGCCAGAGCGATGGTGTTTCCACGATCGCCGTGTTTCGCACAACTGTGGCCACATTGAACAACTCCACCGCTTGTCCCGATGGCACACACAGTCCGACGGCGGCGATGACGTGCTGGCCCACATCAATCGAAGTAAGCCCGCGAGCGGACGGGAGCGTCCTGGTGAAGCCACATCTCGCAATCGATCCGCACACGGGCGCTGTCTATGTAACCGCGATTCTCAGTAACTTGAGCGGATCACATCCCATACTCAGCGTTTGCCGCGCCGACCTGTCCGCCTGTTCCGCTCCGGCAATCCTGGCGGCGGACGACACCAGTTCCCGGTCTGCGCACGTGCGGGTTCGTCCGTATACGGCCCCAAATGCGACGGGGGCGATTACCCTGACCTACGTCAACGTGCACGACACCGGCGCTCCGAACTTCTCACAGATCTTCGATATCAAGTACATCACCTGCACGCCACAGGCGGCCGCTGCTCCTTTGTGTGGCACGCCATCGCTGGTTCGTTCCGAGACACAGCCAATTCCGGCCACAAGCGGAGGATTGGGCGGCGGCGCGCTCGCTTCTTCGCAGTTCATCATTTCCACGTACCCGAAACACGAACACCGTCAGGACTCGAATGGCATAGAGACTTACATCGTGTGGGACCGCTGCCAGGTGCCCAACGCACCAACGGTGGATATCTGCCCTAACGCCGGAATCGCGATGGCTGCGTCCGCCGACAACGGAGTCACCTGGAAATTCGGCGTTGTCGATAACAGCCCCGGCGATCAGTACTTCCCATGGATCGCCACCGATTCAACGAACACGCTGAACATTGTCTACTACAGCACGCGCGCCGACGCTGGCAATCATCGTGCGCAAGTGGTGTTGCGGCAGATCCCACCGGGAGCACTAACGCCCGATCCCGTTTCCGCTCCAATCACGCTCACCACCACCGGCATGGAACCCAACGGCGATTTCTTTCTTGGCGACTTCTTCATTGGGAACAACATCGGTGTAGCAGCGCGATCAACGGCCAGCGGGCGGCGGATGTATGTGCACTTCATGAACAACAGTGTGAATGGCGTTTACAACGGCGCGCCTTCGCCGGAGCAGAACAATCACTTGACGCGGTTGGACTATTAGAGTTCGCCGCGGCGCGCGGCTTGCGACATGTATTCGGCGGCGCGATAGGCGAGAGCCTGGATGGTTTCGGTGGGCTGCTGGCGCGCCGCTGTGACGAGGCTGCTTCCGTCAACGATGAAGAGATTGCGGTGGTCGTGCGAGCGATTCCACCGGTCTACGACGCTTGTCTTCGGGTTGTTGCCCATACGGCACGTTCCCATCAGGTGGCGCGAGTATGTGACGTCTTCGATGGGATCGTTCCAGATCTTCTTCGCGCCTGCGGCGTCGAGGATGGCCTTCTGATAAGTGAGGGCGTAGTTCATCGCCTTCAGATCATCGGGGTGATTCTTAAACGTGACGCATATGGCGGGCAGACCCCAGGCGTCCCTCACATTTGGGTCGAGCGAGATACTGTTCTGCTCTACGGCGAGACAGGATCCATGAGAAAGGACGCCGGAGGTGCGAGTGAAGTACTCGGCCAGGTCTCTCTTCCACGCAGAACCCCATTGTGGTCCATCCTTGGGCATGCCGATATTGGCAAAGGTAGCCGGAGTGAGATCCATGCGCGCGTCGAGGCCAGCGCCGCCATAGAAGCCACGCTTTGGATCGGAGCGATAGATGTCGTGCGCTACACGGGTTACGACGATGCTCTTGTAGTCGTTGACCGGGTGATCGAAGAGTCCGGTGGCGATCACTCCCGTATCGAGCATCAAATATTTGCCGACGAGGCCGCTGGAATTGGCCAGTCCGGACATCAGCAACAGGCGCGGCGTTTCTGCTCCGTTGGCACAGAGCACCACGGCTTTCGTCAGCTGCTTTACCTCGCGGCCTTCGCGATCGAAATAGATGACGGCCTTCACGCGCCCATCGGCGCCCGCTTCGATCCGGCGTACATAGGATTCGGGGCGAATCTCACAGCGGCCCGTCTTTTCGGCAGTGGGAATCAGCGCCGCCAGAGTGCTGGACTTCGCGTTCATCTCGCAGCCGAAGGCCTCGCACCACCCGCAGTGCGAACAGGCTCCACGGCCGCGGTAGGGCTGCGAGAGCACGGCCACGGGCGCGGGGAAAGGATGGAAGCCGATCTTTTTGGCGCCGCGTTCGAACAGCACGCCGGAGCCTTTCACGGGCATTGGCGGCAAAGGGTAAGGCTTAGATCGCGGGCCATCGAAGGGATTCGCACCCGCCTGGCCGGAGATACCCAACTCCCATTCCGCCTTCGTGTAGTAAGGCTCTAGTTCGTCGTAGGTGATGGGCCAGTCCTGCAGGTCGGCCCCTGGAATTGTACCCAGCGTGGAGCGTTCGTGAAAATCTTCGGGATGGAAGCGCCAGGAATTGGCGGTGTAGTGAACCGAACCGCCGCCAACCAGGCGCGCGTACTCCACGGCTTGCTGGCGCTTAGCGGGCTCGTCCGCAGTGCGGCGAAAGGTGTTGGGCTGTTTGTGGGGATCGTTGATGAGAGCCGCGCGGAACAGGACATCTACTTCGCTGTGCGTGAAGTCCTTGGCGCGCAGGAAAGGTCCTTGCTCCAGAACGACGACTTGAAATCCGGCTACCGACAGTTCCTTCGCCATCACCCCGCCGGCGGCCCCGGCACCGATCACCACGAAGTCCACCGCGTCGGACGCGCGATAGGTGACTGCGCTCACTGTGCGGCCTCGCGGTCGTAGTAGCCGAAGGGTGGATGGAAGTGCATGGAGTTTTCCATCCCCAGGAGTGTGAAGCCATATTTCGGGTTGCCGAAGTACCCGAGTATGGTGTGGAGACGGACCCGTTGGAAGAACGCAGTCTGTTCGATCAATTGCAATAACTTCGTGCGCTGCTGCGGTGACAGTCCGGCAATGGACTTCGACTCCGGGAACAAGCTGGCCCGGGCGGATTGCGCGGCGGCGAGACCGGTACGGTACAGATCGCGGTTGTCTTTGTCGTAGCCGGCAAGGGCAGCTTCGATGAACCGGATGACCTGGGCGTCGCGAGCGCCTGGCGTGCCGTCGGCGGGTATGATGGCATCGGCAATGGCTTCGATCTCATTCGCTGTCTCGCGATCAAAATAGGCGGGGTCCTGACCGCGCAGGATTTCCGTCCAACAGGCTGCGGCCAGAATCCAGTCTCGCCGTGAGATGCCGTCCATCTATTGAACCAAGTCGATGCTGGCGATGGTGCGGGGGCCAGTGCGCAGTTCGTTCACCACTTTCCCTTTGGCGTCCACTTCAACGATGCGGCGGCCGGTGTAATCGGCGATGAGAATGCCGCCATCGGCGAGCGGGACAAAACCCGAGGCCCATCCGAATTGAATGTCCAATTTATTGCCGGCGATGGAACGGACTACTTCGCCGGCGGGATTCACTTCCACTACTTCGCCGGGGTCGGAGATGCTGATCATGGTGTTGCCGTTGGCGAGACGCCGCGCCATGTAGGATCGCCGTTTTTCGCCATTCGGCGCCTGCCACGACCAGATGATTTTGCCGCCCTTGTCCACTTCGATGATCTTGGCGATGGCCTCAATGGCGATGAGGGTTGTGCCGGCATCGGTGCGGTGGGCGTTGCGCATACGCATGTTGGCAAGGTCGGGGCTCTCGTACTTCCAGACCACTTTCTTATCCGGCGTAACTTCTATGACGCGGCCTAATTTCGCGTCGCCAATCAGGGTGTTGCCGTTGGCCAGACGCTGCGCGGCCAAGGGATGCTCCAGGCCTTCGTCCGGTCCGTAGCTCCAGACGGGTTTGTGGTTGGCGTCCATCTCGACGATGATCTTCTTCGGATTGAGCGTGTAGAGGACGTGGCCGTTGGGCAGTGACTGGACATCGTGGCCGTGCTCATTCGGCACGGTCCAGTGCACCTTACCGGAAGGCCAGTCCATGGCGACGATCTCGCCGACGGGGCCGTGGTCGGAGATGAGGATCTGGCGCTGCGGCGGCTTGGCTTTGAGATAGCGGTCGAAGTAGGCGAACGCGCGGGCCTCGGCGCGATCGGCGTCCGCGCCCTTAAAGCCGTGGCCCGCTCCGCTGATGGTCTCAAGTTCTGCCGGAACGCCGGCGGCGACGAGTTTCTCGGTGATCCACAGGGAGTGCTCGTAGGCGACAAAGGTGTCGTTGGTTCCGTGGATAGAGAGCGTAGGCGCGGCGTTGGGCGTTACCCAGTTGATGGGGCTCGCCTGCTGGTGAATGAGCCGGTTGTGATCGAGGTCGCCGCCAAGGAATAAGGGCAGCACATCCTTCGCGTCAACACTCTTCGAGTAGGACTGGGTAAAGTCAGACGGACCGTAATAGTTCACCACGCACTGCACGCGGCTGGAGTAAGTGGGGTTAGGACCGGTACCTTCCAACTCCGCCACATCGCCAGTGAGGCCGAGCATCAGAACGATATGCCCGCCGGCGCTGCCGCCCATGGTGCCGATGTGCTCCGGATCAAGGCCGAAGCGCGCGGCGTTGGCGCGCAGGAAGCGGACGGCGGCCTTGGCGTCGTGCACCGCCGCGGGGTATTGGTTGCGCGGCGCCAGACGGTACGACATAGTGGCGGCAACGTAGCCGCGTTCGGCCAAGCGGATGGCAACCGGCAGGTAGCTTTGGCGATTCCCTGCCCGGAAGCCGCCGCCGTGAATCAGCAGCACAGCGGGACGCGGCGCGGCGGAATCCGCCTTTGGGCGCACGATATCCATCGCCACGCGACCACCAACATTTGAGTATTCAATGTCGGCCTCATAGCTCACCGTGTCGGGCATCGGCGGCGCCGAAGGCGGCGTTTGCGCCCATAAGGCGGAAGAAGAGAAAAGAATGGCAGCAGCCCAGAATCGCATCTGGGCAAGCATATCAGGATTCGGCTGCCGGCTGATGGATCTTACGCGAAGCTCAGATCAACGGAACCGAAGTTCCCAATCGGTGGTTCATGAATTCTCCAGCATGCTGTGAACCTCTGGATTGCGGCCGGCCAGGATGTTGCTGGTGCGTGCCTCAATCCAGGGAAATACTTCGTCGTGCGTCATCACGTAGAGGCGGTTTTCCCGAATCGCGCGTAAGACGTGAGCGGCGACAGTTTCTGCCGGCATGCCTGCGGCGATCGCTTCCTTTACCATCTCCTTGCGGCTACGCAGAAACTGGCGTTGCTCGTCAGGGAGTTTGCGCGGCACGTCGGGACGGTTGCGATCAGAATCGGCGATGCGTGTTTGTACGGCGGCGGGACATAAGACAGAAACACCGATGTTTGAGCCCACCGTTACCAGTTCGTTGTAGAGCGATTCGGACAGCGACACCACCCCCGCCTTTGTTACGCCATACGCGGCGGCGAAAGGGATAGGAAGGAAGGCAGCGGCCGAAGCTGTGTTGACGACATGACCTTGTTCTCCGTGGGCGAGCATGTGAGGCAAGAAGGCTTGCACACCATGAATCACACCCCACAGATTGACGCCCACGGCCCACTTCCAGCCTTCGAGAGTGGATTCCCAACAAGACCCGACCTCGCCTGCTACGCCCGCGTTGTTCATGAGGATGTGGACTTGTCCGAGGGCCGCGATCGACGTCTGGGCAAGGGCGCGCACCGAGTCCATCTGGCTTACGTCGGTCCGCACGCCCAGGCAGTCGAGCGACGCTGCGGCTTCCTGCAAAGCCGCTACTTCGATGTCCGCAATGACAACGTTCGCGCCGGCGGCCACCAGCGCCCGGGCCACAGCGAGTCCTATGCCGCTGGCGCCGCCAGTGATGACAGCATTCTTACCGGCAACTTCCATCAGCCGCCTCCGCGAAGCTTCTTCACTGCTTCGGCGAGCACCGAGCGCGTGCTTTCCCGTGAATCATCGTCGGGGTAGGGCCTCCGGGGCCAGAAGAATCCCTTCATGCCGTCCTTGCGCGAGCGGGGGATCACATGGACATGGAGGTGCGGCACGGTCTGGCTGACTTTTACATTGACGCAGACAAAGGAGCCTTCGGCGCCCAAGCCGTCTTCCACTGCCTG
>JBDTMC010000127.1:0-17339 GCA_039934475.1 Bryobacteraceae bacterium
GACCAACTGGACCGGCATGATCGTGCCCAACGGACCGGCCGCCACGGCACTGTTTCAGGCGGCCACAGGTCCGCGTGTGCTGCCTGGAGCGTACACGGTGAAGATGTCGAAGAACGGGCAGCAGTATACGGCTAAGCTGAACGTGGTGCTTGATCCTCGCGCGCCTTATACGCTGGACGAGCGAAAAGAGCAGTTCGCTCTGGTCACGAAACTGGCAGGTCTGCTGAATCACACCAGTTGGGCAGTGGATGCGATGATCGGGCTGCGTGACGGCGCAGGCGCAGGCGCTGCCAAGCTGCCGGCAGCCGATGCGCTGCGGAAATCGCTGGAGTCGCTGGCGGCGGATATGGACACCATTCGTAAGAAGGTGGTGGCCACCAAGGAGGGCGGCGCCATCACGGGCGAAGAGCGGCTGCGTGAATACCTGGGCAGCCTTTATGGCGATGTGAACGGCTACGAAGGCAAGCCAACAGCGGAGCAGGTAGCTCGTGCCGGTACGCTGTCGCGTGAACTCGACGATGTGGTGAATGAGTTCCAGACGGCTGTGAAGCGTCTACCGGAACTGAACCGCGCGCTGCAGGCGAAAGGCCTGGCGGCGCTGGCGGTGATTTCGGAAGCCGACTGGCAGAAGACGGCGAATGAGTAGAAGGAGAGGACCGCGATGAAACAGCTGTTTCTGTTGCTTGTGATTGGCGCCGGCACGATGCACGCGCAGCCGGAGGGCCTGTGGCAGGGATATGACGGCGAGTGGGGCCACGTTTCCAGCCAGTTGATCCAACTGGCGGAAGCGACGCCTGCCGAGAAGTTCGAGTGGCGTCCGGCAGCCGGGGTGCGCAGCATGAGCGAGGTCTACATGCACGTTGCGCTGGCGAATTTTTACCTGCTGAGCATCGTTGGACCAAAAATGCCGCCCGAGATCACGGGTCTTGAGATGGAGACTACGGTGAAGTCGAAGGCGGAAGTGATCGAGTGGCTGAAGCGTTCCTTGGAAGTTGTGAAGAAGGCGCACGCAGTGGTGAAACCGGCGGAGCTGAAGCGCGGGGTGAAGATCTACAACAGGGATGCGACAGTGGATGGAATGTATCTGCGGATTATCGTGCACGCCAACGAGCACATGGGCCAGTTGATCGCCTACGCGCGGATGAACGGCATTATGCCGCCGTGGTCGAAGGGCGGCAAAGAGTAGGGAGAGGCCGGACGCAACCTGCGCGCCCAGCCCCTTTTCCGACTACTTCATGGCAACAGGTTCCAACGGTTCCACCGTCTCCGCGGGGGCTTCGGTAAGAGTGCGATGGCTCCTTGTGGAGAACACAAAGGCCACCAGGATGAAAGCTCCCAAGGCGAACAGCGTATCGCCCGGGGCGCGCAGCCAGCGTAACTGCTGCATCAGCGGGCTGCCGAGAAACTCCGTGCTGCGCGCATACCAGTAACCCTTTTCCACGCTGGCCCACGTTTGCATCAGGCCGACGGGAAGCAGACTGAATACGCACATGGCGAAGAGGCCGGCGTTCATGCACCAGAAGGAGTACTTCAGCCAGCTCTCCCGCCAGTAGGCGAACGGACTCATGGCGCGCAGACACACCAGCATCAGACCGATGCCCAGCATCCCGTACACTCCGAAGAGGGCGGCGTGGCCATGCAGCGGCGTGGTATTCAAGCCCTGCATGAAGTACAGAGCGATGGGCGGATTGATCATGAAGCCGAACAATCCGGCGCCCACCATGTTCCAGAAGGCCACCGCGAGGAAGAAGTAAACCGGCCAGCGATAGCGGGCCGCCCATTCCGTCAAACGGCCGCGCCGCAGGTCATCCAGCGCGGAGAAACCGATCAGTGTCAGCGGCACTACTTCCAACGCGCTGAAGACGGAGCCGAACGCTAGCGCCACTGTGGGCGTCCCGGAGAAGTACAAGTGATGGCAGGTGCCGATGATGCCACCTGACAGGAAGATAGTGGCCGAGAGCAGTGCGGACTTCGCTGCCAGTTTCGGCCGGATCAATCCCAACCGCGTGAAGAAGAACGCAATCACCGTGGTGGCGAACACTTCGAAGAAGCCCTCCACCCAGAGGTGAACCACCCACCAGCGCCAGTATTCGACGATCGACAGATGCGTGTGCTGGCCCCACGTCAGGCCTGCTCCGTAGAACAAGCCGATGGCGGCGGCGGACATCAGGAACAGCCACAACAAAGGCTTCGTTTCGCTATCCTGCTTCAGCGCCGGGCGTATGGCGCGCACTACCAGGAACAGCCAGATCAGCAGACCGACGAAGAGTAAGATTTGCCAACCGCGCCCGAGGTCCACATACTCATAGCCCTGGTGTCCCCACATGAAGGCGTTCGCGTCCGAAAGGCGATTTTGGATGCTCATCCACTCGCCTGCCATTGACCCGGCCACGATCACCAGCAGCGCGCCGAACAACACGTGCACGCCCAGGCTCTGAAACTTCGGTTCATAGCCGCTCACCAGCGGGCCAATGAACAAGCCAGCCGCCAGCCAAGCGGTGGCGATCCAGAAGATGCCCACTTGCACGTGCCAGGTGCGCGTCACGCTGTAAGGCAGTATGTCGGCGATCTTGATGCCGTAGAACCCATCGCCTTCCACGCCGTAGTGAGCGGTGACCACGCCCATGACGATCTGCACCAGAATCAGCGCTGAGACGACCCAGAAGTACTTCAGCGTGGCCCGCTGCGATGGCGTAGCGGCCCAACGGCCTAACGGATCGGACTTCGGCAGGACGCCCGGAGGCTCTTCCGCCTTCTGCGAAGCGTGCCACCACACCATCGCGCAAATGCCGGCCAGCAGCATGATGATGCTGACGCCGGTCCATAAAACGCTCTCGCCCGTGGGACGGTTCCCAACCAGCGGTTCATGCGGCCAGTTGTTCGTATAAGAAATATGATCGCCAGGGCGATTGGCCGTCGCCGACCACGAAGTCCAGAACATGAAGGACGCGAATTGACGCATGCGCTCGTCATTGCGGACGGCGCCCGCGGGAATCGCATACGCTACGTTACCCTTCCGGAACACTTCGGAGAAGTGCTTGAGGCATGATTCAAAGGCCCGACCGCGGACGGGATCGATGGTGATAATGGAGGTCGCCGAATCGTAGTCGTTGCGACGGTACATCTCCTCCAGTCGTCCCTGGAGGCGCGCCTGTTGTTCTTTCGGTAGATCCGCATAAGCTTTGCCAGCCTCGGTCTGTGCCCATTCATCCAACACGAAGACTGCCTCGCGGTGCAGCCAATCGGCAGTCCAATCAGGAGCCACATAACTGCCGTGTCCCCAGATGGAGCCAACCTGCATGCCGCCCAGCGATTGCCAGACGTTCTGGCCTTTCCCTATGGCGTCATCGGCCACCACCACATGCCCTTGCGTATCGACAACGCGCAGGGGAATCGGCGGCATCTCCTGATAAATGCGCGTGCCAATCCATCCCAGAATGGCGAAGGAAAACACGAAAACAGCAGCAAAACTGATCCAGAGTTTCTTCATTGGCGTGTCCTTACACGGCAGCGGTTTGTAGGGCGCTCTGTTCCATCGCAATGGCGCGCGGGAACAGAATGTTGTTTTCCAGGTGGATGTGCATGTGGAGGTCGCGTTCAAACTCGGCCAGACCGGTGAACAGGCCGATCATGGTAGGGCAGGAATCCGGAGGCGCCTGGTAGCCATCGGAGGCGGCGCGCAACTGAACCAACAATTCGCCGGCGTCATCATGTTCGGCCAGCATGTGCGAGATAGGGCCGGTGACCGATCCGAAGAACGCAGGCCCAGCCTTCTGGTGGTCACGCAATGCCTGATCCAGGCGCGCCACGTAAGGGAAGAGCACTTGTTCTTCTTTCAACAGGTGGGTGGAGAGTTCCTGGGACAGCGCCACGAACAGCTCTTCCATGCGTACGAGTTGCGGTAGGCGTTCGCTATGCTTGGCCACGGCTTTGGCAAAGAACCCTTGCAGCCGGGCGGATTCGCGGCGCACCTGCGCGTGGTAGACGCCCACGATGTGATCGATGAGGGCGCTGACGGCGGCGCCAGTCCATTTCCCGGCTTCTTCCACCGGAATGGTCTGGGCGGCCTGTTGCAGGCGCGCCAAAACTTCGTCCACCGGCAGAATCGCTCGCATACAGGCTTCGCCGAGACTCTTCTTACCGCCACAGCAATAGTCGATGCCGAGGGCCTCAAACACGCGAATCGCCGACGGGCTTTCTAACGCGATCTCACGAACCGTTTTCTCTGTAATGGGTTGCATTCCGCTTGCCTCTACCCTGAGGGTAGGGGCGAGCAGCAAGGGGAGCAGTGACAGAAGTCACGCTGGCCGAGAAAATTACATCATTGAAGCTAAATCGGCCTGTAAACCCTCTTCATCAACGATGGTGATCTCGCGCCCGTTCATCGCGATGAAGCCTTGCGCCTGCAACCTGGTGAGATTGCGCGATACCAGTTCGCGCACCGTGCCGATATGCGCCGCCAGTTCCTGATGACTCATTTGCAGTGCGAAAGTGGCTGTCCCAGACTTCTTCGCCTCGCGGAGAATCCATGAAATCAGGCGGTGCCGGACGGTGGTGAATGACAGCTCTTCGATAATGCCGACGAGCCTTCGCAGGCGCGCCCCCACCACCTGCAGCAGCTTCAAAGACACTTCCGGTTTCTCCAAACACAACGCCCGCAGATCGATCCGCGAAAGAAACAACGCCTCTGTCTTTTCCATGGCTGAGCCGGACGCCGGATAGACGCCGCCATCGAAGACGGGCAGCTCGGCCACAGACGCGCCCGGCCCTTCCACGGCCAGCACATGCTCGCGCCCGGTGGAGGACGTTTTGAAAATCCGCACGCGCCCGGTGACGACGATGAACAAACCCTGACAGGACTCACCTTCACAGAACAGGATCTCGCCTTGGGGGTAGGTCCGCAGTCCCGCCCGAGCCGCCAACAGACGCATTTCCGTCTCGTCCAGCGCGCCGAACAGCTGCGTCTTTTTCAAGATCTCTATTTGCCGATTCGCTTCCAAAAGGACTTCTTCTCCTGCGCCGGCTTACTACCCAGCAAAGCCAGAAAGGGTGCGGCTTCGGCCACCGTCAACGGTTTGTTGGTGCGCATGATTTCATCCACTTCCCGCAACCGGCAGAAGTAGTCTACACAGTGCCAGCATTGAGTGAGGTGGAATTCGATGTCGCTGCGCCGTTTCCACGTCATCTTGCCGTCGATCATGTCGAGAAATGAGCGCGAGGGCAGGCAGTTCTCCGTGCGCGCCACCGCAGCTTCACGGCCCAAGGACGCACCATTTGTTTCCAGAACATCGCGGCTCCACAGGTCCAGATGTCCGCGCAGGGCCTCCGCCGCGCGCTCGGCTGCTGACTCCGCCGTGGACACTTCCATACGCAAGATTGGCCCGGCGCTGGCCGCTTCATAACGCATGGTGCGCATCCACGCCGCCTGCCGCTCCAGCGCCGTAAACTCGGCGAGCGCGTTAGTCAGAATCTCAAGATCGACAGGCGCGAGGGCCACAACGCCCGGGCTATCGGCTTCCACGGCCGCCAGCAAGTGCTGCCGCAGGTCAGCCACGAACTCGCGCTCCGGAGACATTCCGCGGTCCTGGAACAAATCCGAATCCGGCCGGCAAATAGGCACCAGGATGCGGTTAATCAACCCGGCGTCCGCCGCCCGCTCCGGGAAGCAGCGTGCCAGCAGCGTGCGCATCACGGGCACATACTGCGTCACGAGAAACGTCCAGCCCTCGCTTTTGTTAGCGCGGCAATCCGGCACCATTTGATAAGACGTATAGACAGCCAAACAAACCCTCCCCTACAATTCGAATTCAATGCCTTGCGCCAGCGGCAGGTCTTTACTCCAGTTTATGGTTACGGTCTGCCGCCGCATGTAAGCCTTCCACGAATCGGACCCGGCTTCTCGCCCGCCGCCCGTTTCTTTTTCACCGCCGAACGCACCGCCAATTTCAGCGCCGCTGGTTCCGATGTTGATATTCGCGATGCCGCAATCACTGCCCCGCGCGCTAAGGAATGTCTCCGCGGCCAGCAGGTCAGTGGTGAACATGGCGGAGGAAAGCCCCTGCGGCACGTCGTTGTGCCAGGCGATCGCCTGCTCCACTTCGTCGAACTCCATCAAGTACAGGATAGGCGCGAAGATCTCCTCCTTCACAATGGGCATGGCCGGCGGCGCTTTCACCAGCGTCGGCTCCACGAAGAAACCGCCGTTGTGTTCGTAGGTCTTACCGCCGCAGAGAATCTCACCGCCCTGTTCGCGGATGCGCGCAATGCCGTCCAGGTAGTCCTTCACGCCGCCGCGGTTCACCAGCGGACCCATCAGCGTCTTCTCATCCAGAGGGTCGCCGATGCGGATCTGAGTGTACGCCGCTTTCAAGCGGTCAATGAATCCGGCCGCGATCCCCGACTGCAAGAATAGACGCCGCACCGTGGTACACCGCTGTCCTGCCGTGCCGACCGCGCCAAACAGAACGGCACGCAAGGCCAAGTCGAGGTTGGCATCGTTGGTGACGATCACGCCATTGTTGCCGCCCAGTTCCAGCAAGGTACGCGACAGCCGCTTACCGACCACTTCAGCCACGTGATAGCCCATTTGACTGGATCCGGTGAAGCTGACCAACGGCACGCGCCGGTCATGCAGCATCATCTCGCCCACTGTTCCGCCGCGGCCAATCACCAATCCGAGCACGCCCTGCCATCCATGGCGCGCCAGCACGCGGTTCGCGATATTCTGCACGGCGATTGCGGTGAGGGGCGTATCCGACGAAGGTTTCCAGACCACTGAATCGCCGCACACCAGCGCGATCAAGGCGTTCCACGACCACACGGCCACCGGGAAATTGAATGCGGAGATGACGCCGATCACGCCGAGGGGATGCCACTGTTCGTACATCCGATGACCCGGTCGTTCGCTGTGCATGCTGAGCCCGTAGAGCTGGCGCGACAAGCCGGTGGAGAAATCGGCGATGTCGATCATCTCCTGGACTTCGCCCTTGCCTTCGGCGAGAATCTTTCCCATTTCCAGAGACACCAGCGCGCCGAGATCATTCTTATGGATACGGAGTTCGTCGCCGATCTCGCGCACGATCTCGCCACGCTTCGGCGCCGGAACCAGGCGCCAGCGCGCAAAGGCTTCCGCCGCGGATGCGACGACGGTTTCGTAATCGGACGGGCCAGCTTGTTTCACCCGCGCGAGTTCCTCGCCGGTGGCGGGGTTATAGGAGACTAACTCGCCGCCGGAAGGCTCGGCGATCCACTCCCCGCCGCACGCGCCGGAATTAACGGGACGAATGCCCAACCGCTCCAGAATCTCTGTTGTTGCGCTCGTAACCATGGAACGCACCTCCCCAACCACGCTGGCACAACCGGACTCAAGTGCGCAAACTATTTGGCGATTGCGGGCGGCGTCCGGCGCTACACTTGAGATTGCAATTTGCAATTTCACGGTTCGCTTGGCTGGCTGCGGTTCTGTTCGCCGTCACCTTGGCAAGCGCCGCCGAAGTACCCCAAGACCCAAAACAGCGCGGATCGGTGATCGGTGTCATCGACGGCGTTCCCATCCACGAGGGGGCCGTGAGGGTGGGCCCGGCCGCTCGGGAAGCCGAAGTGGAAGCGCTGCGACCGCGACAGGAATGCCTGATGCTGAACCGGCTCCTGTGGGACGCGGTTCGGGACAAAGAAGTAAAACGCCGAGGGCTGTTCATCTCGGACGAAGAGGCTGAAGCGGCTCGGCGCAAAGCCCTTGAATCGGTCGAGACTCGGGCCGCTTTCGAACGAAGCAGAAACATGATGATCGCCGAAATCGCAGCACTGGACGCTATCAACACGGGTACCGATCCGGAAGAGGCCTATCGACTGCACGTTGCGCAAAGCGGTATGAGCCATTCGGTATGGGAGTCCAACCTGGCACAAGCAGTGGATCCGAGCTATTTGCCGGGTTTGAAGACTGGCATCCAAACAATGACTCTCGACAGGATGGTGGGAGGCGTGGACCGTTATAAAGGGTCCAATGCGCTCCGGAAGCGCCTTGCCCGCATCATAGACGCGGAACTGGCCGCCGGCGATGCCAGGTTCGCCGCCGGGCTTGCCACCAACCCGCAAGGGCCAGGCAACCCGGATTACGACTACATGGACAACCGTCGCCTGGCTTGGTGGACCGAACGCACCAGGAAAATGGACGTAATCATCTACGACCAGCGACTGGCGAAGCAGTGCCCCATCTCGGATGGCCAGGTTCGCCTTGATGCTATCCCCAAGTGAAACCAAGCACGGCGGCCCTATACCGTGGAGCGAAATAACCCGATGGCATCCACAAAACTGCGCGGTAAAAATTCAAAGAAGCCCTCGAGTTCAAAGAAATCAGTTGTGGATCGACATTGACTTCGCAAACCAGCCTCGCCCGAGCCCGCCATCGCGAAGATGGGAGCTACACTTGAGATTGCAATTTGCAATTCCAAGATTCGCTTGGCCGGCTGCGGTTCTGTTCACCGTCACCTTGGCAAGCGCCGCCGAAGTACCCCAAGACCCAAGACAGCGCGGACCGGTGATCGGCGTCATCGACGGCGTTCCTATTTACGAAGGGGCAGTGCGGGTGGACGCGCCGACTTATCGCAAAATGGCGACCGGCGAACCCTCTGAGGTGGAAGCTGCCCGCCGGCTATTGGAATGCACGAGGCTTAACGGTCTCCTCTGGAATGCCGCTCTTAACAAAGAGATGAAGCATCGCAGGCTGGCGATCCCCGATAACGAGGCGCAAGCGGCGCGACATATCGATCTTGCCTCCGCCGAGACACGTGACACCGTGGAGGAGGCCAAGGTTCAGGCAACCACCCTCATCGCGGCCCTTGAAGCGGTCAAAGCAGGTGCGGATCCGGAAGCAGAGTACCGCCTGCATTTGGCATCGCACGGCTTCACCAGGCAAGGGTGGGACTCGGTGTTGGCGAAGGCAGCCGATCCGGCCTTTGTGCAAGGTCTCAAGGCTGGCGTGCAAAAGATCACCCCCGAAGCGGTGGTGGGAGGCATGGACCGCTACCAGAACTCACAGGTGCTGTGGAAGAAGCGACTTGTCCCGATGATGGACCAGGAGATCGCGGCCAGCGATCCCAAATTCGCCGCGGCTCTGCCGTCACTTCAGCGGGATTCGATCCCCCAGGACGATTACCGCTACATCGAAACACGCCGTTTGGCGTGGTGGCACGAACGTTCCCGTCAATTGCACGTAATCATCTACGACCGACAACTGGCGAAGCAGTGTCCAATCTCGGATGGCCAAGTCCGCCTGGATGCCATCACGAAGTGAAACTCCGCACGCTCCCGCCTGTTACAATTGGTATTCTAAAGGCCTCTTTATGGCGATCAGCAAGGAACTACTGGACATCCTGGTTTGTCCACTCTGCCAGGCGAAACTCGACGTCATGCCCGGTGAGACCGGCCTCAAGTGCGTCCAGTGTAAACGCGTCTACCCGGTCCGCGATTCCATCCCTGTCATGATGGTGGACGAGGCCCGTATCGAAGAGTAGTCAAGCCCCGATGAACACTGCCCTGGAGCGTTGCCCAAGCGGAGCAAGCGTTGTCATTCTTCGCTTGCGGTCGCTCGGAGACTGTGTTCTCACCACGCCCGCCATCCACCTGCTGAAGCAACATCGCCCCGACCTGCACCTCTCCGTGGTCGTCGAGCTTCGGTTCGCACCCGTTTTTGAGGGCAACCCGGACATCGAATCCATTCTGCCGCCGGAAGCGTTTGCCGTCACTCACGAACAGGCGCACCTTTGCCTGAACTTCCATGGCGGCACGCGCAGTATGGTTCTCACGGCGGCTTCACTGGCGCGCCTGCGAGCCGGCTTCGCGCACCATCGGTATTCGTGGCTCTACAACGTGGCGATTCCGCGCGCGCAACAGATTCTCGGCGTGGATCGCAAGGTGCATACCGCCGAACATCTCGCCTCCGCCATGTTTTATCTCGGCGTGCCGCAAGCAACCATCCCGCGTGCGCGGCTGTTTGCTCCCCCAGCGCAACCGTCACCTGCCTACGCCGTCCTGCACCCCTTTGCGGCCACACCGCAAAAGACATGGTCCGCCGCAGGCTTCCTCGAAACCGCTCGCCATCTGAAGAACGAGCATCGCCTGGAACCGGTTTTCATCGGCGGCGCGAGTGACGACTTCACGCCGTTCCGCGACTTCCGCTGCATTGCCGGTTCGCCACTGCGGGACATCATGTCGCTGCTCTCAGGCGCCACGCTTTTCCTGGGCAACGACAGCGGCCCGGCCCACATGGCCGCGGCCTTTGGTCTTCCCGTGGTGGTCCTCTTCTGCACGTCGGACCCGGTAGTCTGGGCGCCGTGGCAGACTGCCGCCGAAACCATCGTCGAACCGGAAGGCCTGTGCCGTGTACCGGCGCAGATGGTGATCGCCGCGCTGGACCGCGTCCGGGTGCGCGCATGAAAGACCTTTTGCGGCTGCTGCGTTTTGTACGGCCCTATTGGCTGCCGCTGCTCGGTTCGGTATTCCTGATGGCGATCGCCGGAGCCTGCCATGCACTGATGGCCTTGCTGATCGCTCCGATCTTCGACCGCGTTCTCGATCCCAAATCCGCCGACGCCCCGTTCCTCCTCACGAAGATCCCGGTGATCAACCAGCCGCTCTACCTGCACCAATTGGTTCCTCCAGGCATCAGCAACGTCTGGACGATGGTCGCTTTCGGCATTCTCACGGTGTTCCTGCTGAAAGGCCTGGCCGACTACTTGGGCAACTACCTGGTGAACTACGTGGGGCTTTCCACGGTCACCGATGTGCGCCAGGCAGCCTATGAGAAGGTCCTCCGGCAGGACGCGCTCTTCTTCGAAAACAACTCCACGGGCAAGCTGATGTCGTCGATCATGAACGACCTGGAGAAAATCCAGGTTGCCACTTCGCACATCCTTGCCGATTTCCTGCGCCAGTTCTTTTCCGCCGCCGGCCTGCTCTTCGTGATCCTGCAAAAGGACTGGCGCCTGGCCGTGGTGAGCTGTACCGTGCTGCCCTTTGTGCTTATCCCCACGGTGCGTATTGGGCGCCGTCTGCGCCGCAGCACGCGCGCCGCGCAGGACCACGCCGCCGATCTCACTGAGATTTTGCAGGAGACTATCAGCGGTCACAGCGTGGTGAAGTCCTTTGGCGCGGAACCGCAGGAAGCGGCCCGCTTCGCCGCCGCGGGCCAACGGTTTCGCAAGGCCAATCTGAAGTACGTAGCCCAACAGGCGCTGGCCTCGCCGCTCATCGAATTCTTCGGCGCGGTTACCATCGTTGGCCTGCTCACCTACGCCCGTACGCAGATCAAGGCAGGGCAGATGACCACCGGTGAGTTCACCAGTTTCGTCATCGCGCTACTGATGCTCTACGAACCGGTGAAGCGCCTGACGGGGATCCACAACATCTTCCAGCAGGCCATTGGCGCCTCCCAGCGCGTGTTCGAATATTTCAATCGCAAGGAGACGGTGACCGACATCCCCGGAGCGAAGCCGCTGGTGCAATTCAAAGACGCCATCGAGTTCAAGGACGTGAGCTTTCGCTACCCGACGTCTCCGGAAGGCATGGTGATCGACCGTCTCTCGCTGCACGTCAACGCAGGCGAAGTGTGCGCGCTGGTGGGGCCCAGCGGCGCCGGGAAAACCACGTTCGCCAATCTGGTGCCGCGCTTTTACGACGTCACCTCAGGCTCAATCCTCATTGACGGCGTGGACATCCGCCACCTTGCTTTGGCTACGCTGCGGGACAAGATCGGCATCGTCGCCCAGGACACGTTTCTGTTTAACGACACCGTAGGCAACAACATTCTCTATGGACGCCGGGGCGCAACGCAGACGGAGCTACACGATGCGGCCCGCAACGCGCTGGCTGAAGAATTCATCATGAGACTGCCAGAGGGATATGATACGGTGATCGGCGAGCGCGGCACCAAACTCAGCGGAGGCCAGCGGCAGCGAATCGCCATCGCGCGCGCCCTGCTGAAGAACGCACCCATCCTGATTCTCGATGAAGCCACCAGCCATCTTGATAGCGAGTCGGAAGTGCTGGTGCAGCACGCCCTCGCTAATCTGATGGCAGATCGAACCGTTATTGTGATCGCACACCGTCTCTCCACCATTCGCCGCGCCGATAAGATCGTCGTGCTCGACCGCGGCGCTATTTCAGAAATCGGCACGCACGAAGAACTGGTCAGTGGCGGCGGCATTTACCAGCGGCTCCACCAGCTCCAATACCTGCAGCCCGACGAGGTCACACAGTGAGCCGTGCTCCTATCCGCAGCATGACGGGCTTTGCCCGCGTGCGCCGAGTTACGCCCTATGGCGAGATCATTGTCAGCCTGAAGAGCGTCAACCATCGAGGTCTGGATCTGCATTTCCACCTCTCGCCGGATCTCGACGCGCAGGAGAACGCCATTCGCGCAATCATCAAGCGGAGTGTTCTGCGTGGTCACATCGATATCCGTTTGTCGATTCTGCGCACGCGGCAAGCCGGGGCCGCGGCAGTGAACACCGCGCTGCTGAACGCCTGGTTCCAAGCGTTCCACTTCGCCGCCGAAGAACTGAAAATCCACTCCAAGCCTGACGTAAACTCCGCGCTTCGCATTCCCGGTATGTTTTCCGAGCCGATGGAATCCGATTTTGAAGCGGACTTTGAAAAGGAACTGCTGTCAGCCGCCGAAGAGGCAGTTGTTCTACTGAACGATTTCCGGAAACGCGAAGGGGCCGAAATTTACACTGAACTCAGCGGCCACAACCAGCGGGTGCAGGAAGCCGCCGGGCGCATGGAAGACATTCGTGGCCGCGCCACCACCGTGCTGCAGGCGCGTCTGAATGAGCGGCTGGCCGACATGCTTCGCTCCGTCGCGATGGACCCGCAGCGGCTGGCGCAGGAAGCCGCCATCCTGGCGGACCGCAGCGATATCGGCGAAGAAATCGCCCGCCTCAAAATCCACGCCAACCAGCTTGGTGTCATTCTGGAGGAGGGCGGCGAAGTCGGGAAACGCCTCGATTTCCTGCTCCAGGAAATGAATCGCGAGGCAAACACGATCTTGTCCAAAACCAGCGGAATCGGCGAAGTCGGCCTGGGGATGACGGATCTTGCCTTGGCCGCCAAGTCGGCCATCGAAAAAATTCGGGAACAGGCTCTGAATCTTGAATAACGGAAGCTCTTTATACCAGCCGCTTGTCTTCGTGATCTCGGCGCCGTCCGGATCCGGGAAATCAACGCTTGTCGGACGTCTTCTTGAAACAGTCCCCAACCTCGTCTTCTCGGTCTCCTACACGACGCGCGAAATACGCGGCCATGAACAACCTGGAGTTGATTACAACTACATCAGTAGGGAAGATTTTGAGGGCCGGATTGCCCGCGACGAGTTTCTCGAGTCTGCAAGCGTCTTTGGCAACTACTATGGCACCCATAGCGGTGTCTTGGAGGGTGCCGCCCGTGAAGGAAAAGATGTAGTGCTCGACATTGACGTCAAAGGTGCGAGACAATTAAGAGTCAAGCTCCCGGATGCGATCGGCATCTTCATTCTGGCCCCTTCCCGACATGAGCTGGAACAACGTCTTCGGGCACGATCGGAAGACTCGCAGCTGGTGATTGACCGGCGGTTGCGGGAAGCGGCGGAAGAGATTCGGAATTACGACCGCTACGAATATGTAGTGGTTAACCGCGAGGTAGATGAGTCGGCGACGTTGCTGGCTGCTATCGTTTTGGCGGAAAGGGCTCGCCGGGTGCGTATGGATGCGCAAGTGAGACCCATTCTGGGCACGTTTGAAAACGTGACCATCGAGACTGAGAGATCTGAGGTATAGCAATGCCTGAATTGAATTTGCGCACCAACGCAATGCACTCCATTCCGGACGACTACGAAGCGTCCACGTACCGCTTCATCATCGTCGCCGCCAAGCGCGCCCGGCAACTGCAGAACGGCGCGCGGTCTTTCCTTCCCACCACCTCCAAGAAGCCCACTGTTGCGGCAATGGAAGAAGTTCGCCGTGGACTGGTGAAATATGAAGATCCGGGCCGCGCTCCGCAGGTAGTGTTGGAAGAGATCCTATAGTTCATCCATGAACGTTGCGCTTGGGGTTGGCGGAGGCATCGCCGCGTATAAGGCCGCGGAAGTGGCGCGGGCGATGATGGAGCACGGCATCACCGTGCAGGTTGTAATGACGGAAGCGGCTCAGGAGTTCGTCCGCCCGCTGACCTTCGCCGCCCTTACCAACAACAAAGTAATCACCGACCTTTTCGGCAGCAACAGCTCCGAAGAGACCCTTTCCAGTGCGGTTGAGCATATTCGCGTCGCTCAAGACAATCAAATCCTCGTAGTAGCGCCCGCAACGGCTGACCTACTGGCAAAATTTGCCACAGGCATTGCCGATAATTTCCTCACCACCATGTACTTGGCCTTTACCGGCAAGGTGATTCTGGCACCCGCGATGAACACAAACATGTGGAATCATCCAGCAACGCGGGAGAACGTGGAAACGCTGCGGGCTCGCGGCCACGTCATTATCGAGCCCGATGCCGGCTTGCTCGCTTGCGGCACTTCCGGGCCTGGCCGGCTGGCAGAACCGAGGCATATTGCCGATGTAGTGCGCCACCACGCCCAGGAAATGCACGACCTCTCCGGCGAGACGGTACTAATCAGCGCCGGACCGACGCAGGAACCACTGGATCCCGTACGCTTCATCTCCAACCGTTCCAGCGGCAAGATGGGCTATGCCCTCGCCGAAGCAGCTGCGGCCCGTGGCGCGCGCGTTCTGCTGGTCTCCGGTCCCGTTAATCTGGAAGAACCGTATGGTGTGGAGGTGATCCACATCCGCACCGCCCGCGATATGCGCTTGGCGGTGATGGAACATCTGGCCGAATCCACCATCATCATCAAAGCCGCCGCCGTCGCCGACTACCACCTTACGGACGTACCGCAGCAGAAGCGGAAAAAGACCCCGGCCCGAATGTCGCTGGATCTCGATCCCACGCCGGACATCCTCGCTGAACTCGGTCAAAACAAAGGGGATCGACTGCTGATCGGCTTTGCCGCAGAGACCGAGAACCTGGTTGCCGAAGCGCGCCGCAAGATGGAATCCAAGAACTGCGACATGGTGGTGGGCAACCTCGTCTCGCCGGAGCAGACAGGCATCGGGTTTGAAGCCGACCACAACGAAGTATTGCTGGCGCTCCGTACGGGTGAAACCATTCAGGTGCCGCGCGCCCTCAAGCGCGATGTGGCCGATCGAATCCTCGATGAGGCCCTCCGCCTGCGCCTCACCCTCCATGTGGCCCAATGAACCCCGAAGAGATTCGACGCCAGCTCCTCTTTTATAAGGACCTCGGCATCAAAACCGTCTACCGCCGAGAGACTCCCGCACTGCCAGTCGACCCCCCGGCCAACCTATCTTCTATTCCGGTAGAATTTGTGAAACCACCCAAATCCGAGCCTGTCGCCGACCTCTTGCCTGTGCTGCCCAGCCTTGCTCCGGAAAACGACTCCTTTGAGCGCATCATCGCCGACATGGGAGACTGCCGCCGGTGCCGCCTCCACGAAGCGCGGCACTCTATAGTTTTTGGTTCAGGAAATCCGGAGGCGCGGTTGGTTTTCGTTGGCGAAGGTCCAGGAGCGGATGAAGACGCTTCGGGCCTGCCATTCGTCGGGCGTGCCGGCCAACTTCTGACGCAGATGATTGAAAACACGGCGTCTAAAGAGGGAATTTCCATTAAAAGGCCCGATGTCTACATCTGCAACGTGGTGAAGTGCCGCCCGCCAGACAACCGTACACCGCTGCCGGATGAGATGGAGATCTGCGGGCAGTTCCTGTTCCGACAACTGTCGGTTTTGAAGCCGAAGGCGATCTGCGCTCTTGGGGGAACCGCGGCGAAAGCGGTGCTCGGCACCAAAGAGGGGGTCACCAAGCTCCGCGGTAAATGGCACAAGTGGTCGGAATACCCGGTAATGGTCACCTATCACCCCTCGTTCCTCCTGCGCCCCTACAACCAAGATGCCAAGCGCGAAGCCTGGGAAGACCTGAAGAAGGTGCTTCACTATGTCTATGATTGAGCGCGGGCTTTTTTTCTCCTTTGAAGGGATGGACGGCAGCGGGAAATCCACGCAGCTCCCGCTTCTGGTCCAGCACTTGGAGGCCGAAGGCTACCCCGTTTTAGTGACCGTGGAACCGGGCGGAACGGAGATCGGCAAGCAGATTCGGCGCATTCTGTTGGACTCCCGCAACCAGGAACTTCGCCCCACTGCGGAGCTGCTGCTTTATTTTGCCGCTCGGGCGCAGAATGTTGACGAATTGATCATGCCAGCGCTAGCTGAGGGCACGATTGTTATCGCCGATCGCTTTACGGATTCCACACTCGCCTATCAGGGAGTCGCCCGTGGCCTTGGGGCCGATGTCGTCCGCCAGCTTGATCGCGTGGCCTGCCGCGGCCTTAAGCCCGACTTCACGTTCTGCATCGACATTGACCTCGAAACCAGCCTCGCCCGCGCCCACGCCCGGAATCGCAATCTGGCGGCCGGTAATGGTGGTATTAGCGAAACCCGCATCGATGAGGAAAACCTGGACTTTCATCGCAAGGTCCGGGATGCCTACCATGCGTTGGCCGCATCGGAGCCAGACCGGGTCCACCTGATCAATGGCGGCGCTTCGATAAACGAGGTGGCAGCCCGCATCTGGACCGCCGCCCAACCGGCTCTGGCTAAACTTCAACGCCATGTTTGACGATTATTACGGTAACGAGGCACTGCAGGAACAACTCGCCGGCATGATCACAGGCGACAAGATTCCTCAAACCCTCCTCCTCGCGGGACCCGAAGGTGTTGGGAAGGCTACGCTGGCCCGCCGGTTCGCGGCCCGTCTGCTCGGCCATCCTGAACTGATCGAGAAAGACGACCTCAACCGCGAAGAGAACCGTACCATCATCGCGGACCGCGAGAAACTGGCTGCCGACAAACGCGGTGAGGATCCGCTCCTCTTTGCTTCGCACACGGATTTCGTGACGTTTCCACCGGAAGGCCCGCTGCGCCAGCTCTCCATCCAGCAGATGCGTCTGTTAAAAGAGCGCGGGCAATACAAACCCGACCGCGGCCGTTACCGCGTCTTTCTCATTGACCATATCGACCGCGCGAACGAGCAAGCGGCCAACTCCCTTCTGAAGACACTGGAAGAACCGCCGGAGCACCTGATTCTAATCATGACGGCTGAAAATCCGTACGATCTTCTGCCCACAATCCGCTCCCGCGCTGTCCAATTTCTGCTTGGCCGCCTCACCGACGACGCGATGCGAACCTTCGTCGCCCGCCGTCAGCTTGACCGGCCAGAACGTCGCGTGCCGCTGGC
>JBDTMC010000128.1:0-17261 GCA_039934475.1 Bryobacteraceae bacterium
ATGCCCAGCAGGGAACGATGAATCAGTGCATTCTGTGGCACGGTACGGCGGCTTCGGCCACCCCCTTACTGCCTTCCGGCTACAACCAGTCCTATTGCTTTGGTGTCGCCGGCGGACAGCAAATTGGGTACGTCGAAAAAGTCGTCTATTTCACCACGACGCAGCACGCTGTCCTGTGGTCGGGCTCCTCAGACGCACTGGTAGACCTTCATCCGGCGGCCTTCCTCTATTCCAAGGGACTCGCCTTGGCGGGTGGCCAGCAAGTAGGCTATGGATCGTCTTTCGCCTACGGGCCAGTGGAGACTCCGGGTGGCTATCAATCCACTGACCATGCTCTGCTATGGGCCGGGTCGGCAGCCAGCGTGGTTGACCTGCATCCCTATGGCTTCGACGCCTCTTCCGCCACTTCCACAAACGGCGTTCAGCAGGCCGGCTGGGCTTATTCATCGACGGCGGTGGCAGGTTCCTACCTGCACGCAATGATGTGGCTCGGCGCGGCGGCATCGGCAGTGGACTTGCATCCGGCGGGCTATACCGATTCGCGCGTCAACGGCATGAATAGCCGTACCCAGGTCGGCGACGCCTGGATGGGCCTACCGAATGACAATAGCTCCGAACACCACGCACTGGCGTGGACCGGCAGCGCGCTGAGTGTGGTCGATCTCAATCAGTTTATGCCGCCCGGTTACAAACACGCCGTGGCTACGGGCATCGACAACGATGGGAATATCTCCGGCTACGTGTATAACGCCGCTCCCATTGGGACCCAACTTCCGGCCGATGCAGCTGCCGTCATGTGGATACCCGGCGACCCGTCGCCATACGCCATCAGCAGCTTCACCGTCACGCCGGCCAATGTTGCTCCTGGCGGCAAGACGAAGGGCACGGTGACGCTGGCGGGGGCAGCGCCGGTGGGCGGAGTAGCCATCTCGTTCTTCAGCGGGAACACCGCCGTTGTCCCCACGCCCGCCAATGTAACAATTCCAGCGGGTGCGACCACGGTCAGTTTCGCCATCGCGACCAACGCCGCCGCGCCACTCACGGTTCCTACGGATATCGGCTTGTATGCCAGCGATGGCTCAGTTACCCGCGTCGCCGTGTTGACGGTAACGCCGGTCGTGAAGCTGTTGTCGCTGAGTGCGATTCCCGTGCAAGGCGGCCAGAACACTACCGGCATTGTCACGTTGACCATTCCTGCGCAGGCCGGTGGCGCCGTTGTCGCGTTGACCAGCGGCAAGCCCGCTGTGGCAATCCTTCCTGCATCGGTGACGGTGCCGCAGGGCAGCACCTCAGCTACGTTCACAATCGGCACTGTAGTAGTAAAGACCGCGGTGAACATTCCCATCGCCGCCACTTACCGCGGCGTCACCGTACAGGGTTCAGTGGGATTGAATCCCGCCCCAGTGGTAGCGCTAGCCGCCGTCAGCGTCAGCACGCCCGTAGTCGGCGGGCAGCCGTTCACGGGTACTGTGGTGCTGACCAATCCGGCTAACGCACCGGGCGCAACGATTTACCTCAAGAGCGCGAACCCGGCCGTTGCCACCGTTCCGGTGAGCGTAGTAGTTCCAGCCGGGATGACTTCGGTTACCTTCACCGGAACTACGACAGTGGTGGCCGCCAGCACAGTCGTCAACATCTCGGCGCGCTATGCGGGCGTCACTATGACTGCCGCGCTGACCGTCGATCCGATTCCTCCGGTCACCATTACACAGGCCCAATATTGGTCCATCTCCAAGCTCTTCAAGGTGGAGGCCACCACTCCCTATCCGAACAGCGTGCTGACTTACGGAATCAATGTGAATGGCCCGGCGCTGGGAACGATGCAATTCGAGAAAGGCATGTGGAAAGGAAGCATGGTAATGGACACCGCGCCGGCGCTGGCGGTGGTCTGGAATTCCGTCGGTGGTATGGCCACGCTCCCAGTTGAAGTGAAGGCAAAGTAGGAAGTTCACCAGCGACGGTAGCTAGGGCCGGGCATAGAACGTCCGGCCCATTTCTTGTTTTGCGGCCATCATTGATACCGATGTTACGATGATGAAGTCGGTTCTATGGCGACCATCAAAGAAGTGGCCCGCCGCGCGGGTGTCTCCGTCGGCACAGTCTCGAATGTGATGACCGGTTCAGTCACGGTCTCAAGCGATTTGAAACATCGCGTAAATGCCGCTGTTCGCGAACTGCATTATCGCCCCAATCACGTCGCGCGAAGTCTGAAGACCCGCCAGACCAAGACTATCGGGATGATTATTTCGGATATTACGAATCCGTTTTATCCCCAAATGGTGCGTGGCGCCGAAGATGCCGCCCTGCAGCACCATTACATGCTGGTGACATTTAACACCGACGATCGAGTGGAGCGCGAGGATCAGGTGCTGGCTGAACTCTCTTCGCGTAAAATGGACGGGCTATTGCTCGTCATCGCGCAGCATCGGACTGACATGCGGCCTTTGCTGGCTCTGCACCATGCCGGCATGCCCATTGTTTGTCTCGACCGTGTCAATCCCGGGCTCCCGTTCGATAGCGTTACGGTGAACAACGCCAAGGGATCGCAGGATTGTGTCCAACACCTGATTGCGCTGGGTCACCGTCGTATCGCCGCTGTCACCGGCAACCTTTCCGTGGGCATCGGACGGGAACGGTTTCGCGGATACAAGACCGCGCTGCGTGAGGCGGGTATAGAACTAACTGACGAACTGGTTGCCGTTGGAGAGTTCCGCCAGAGCACCGCCTACGACACCACGATTCGTCTCTTATCCCTCCCTCCGGAACGCCGCCCGACCGCAATCTTCTCCGCCAACAGCCTGATGACTTTGGGTGTTTTACGGGCATTGGAAGAGAAGGGGGTCTCCTGCCCGCAGGATATTGCTTTGGCGACATTCGACGATCTCACGCTGGCCAACGCCTTCCGTCCGCACCTCACCTCAGTGGCGCAGCCGACTTACGAAATCGGTTATCGAGGCGCCGAGTTGTTGATCGAACGGTTGCGTAACGAAGTGGTTGACGAAACGCCGCGGCACGTCCGGATGCACACCGAATTGCGGATCCGTGAGTCCACCGCCGCCTACCCCGGAGAGCGCCGGTGACCGTGAAACGCCCGGCAGCTCCCGCAAGCGGCAAAGAGAGGCCGCTGAAAACCCTGGAAAGAGTGCTCTCCAAGGCCGGCCTAGGCTCGCGCACAGAGGCCCGGCAATGGGTGGGCGCCGGCCGCGTCCATGTCAACGGGAAGCTCATTCAGTCTCCCGATCATTGGGTTGACCTCGAACGCGACAAGGTGACGCTGGACGGCCAACCGATCCGCGCCCAGGAGAAAGTCTACCTCTTGCTGTATAAGCCCAAGGGTTTCCTCACAACATACAAAGATCCCGAAGGGCGTAAGACGGTCTACGACCTCATCCCGGACATCCAGCAATGGGTATTTCCAGTGGGGCGCCTTGACCAGGACACCAGCGGCCTTCTGATCCTCACCAACGACACGCAATTTGCCGAGCACATCACAAACCCCGACTTCAAGGTTCCAAAAACGTACCTCGTTAAGTCGGCTACGCGTCTCTCAGATGAGCAATTGTCGATGCTCCGCCGCGGCGTGGAACTCAGCGATGGTCCCACTCTGCCGGCCGTAGTCGAGCGCCAGCGGGATTCCGAAAACAAGTCGTTTTTTGAGATGACCATTACCGAAGGCCGGAACCGCCAGGTGCGACGTATGGTGGAGGCAGTGGGGAGCAAAGTCTCGAAATTGGTGCGCATCGCCATAGGACCCGTCCGAATTGAGATACTAGAGATTGGAGCGCACCGTGTACTGGCCGCCGAGGAAGTGAGGTCTCTGAAAGCAGCGGGCAGGCGAGTGCGACTCGCGTAACGGGCAGTCGGTCCGAAGCAACGCGACTTTTCGTGCCGCAGGGTGTATGAATCCGTGAGGTGGGCGAAAGTCCTTCTGCGTCATTTAACTACCGCGACATGAAGGGTACACACTATACTGAAGGAACGCGCATGCGTTTTTCTGTCGACGCACATGCCATCGGGCGCCATCTCACCGGCAACGAAGTCTATATAAGGAACCTGCTACAAGGTTTCGCGGCGCTGGATAGAGATTCAGAATTTGTTGCCTATTATTCGGTGCCCGGTGCCCACCGGTGGATCCCCGAAGGCTTTACGACTCGTCGTGTCTCTACGAATCCTTTCATTCGTCTGGGATTGGAACTGTCTTTGCGGGTAAAACAAGACCGCCCGGACATGTTGCACGTACAGTACACAGCTCCTTTGGTTTGCCCGGTGCCCGTTGTGGTGAGCGTCCACGACGTCAGCTTCCTGGAGCATCCGGAATTCTTTACTAAGCCGCGCGTGTTTCAACTGAAGCACACTGTGGCCCACACCGTGAGGAACGCCGCCTGGATCCTCACTCCCAGCGAGTTTTCCCGCAAAAGCATCGAACGCGCCTACGGTTCCATGGCCAATGTGACGGTGGTGCCTAACGCCGTTTCCTCCGTTTTCCGGCCGTTGCCGCGCGAGACCAGTGCCGCCTGGGTGCAGTCGAAGTTCAATATCGGCGGTCCTTATGTTTTGACCGTGGGCGACCTGCAACCGCGCAAGAACCACATTGGCCTCATCGAAGCCTTTTGCGACCTTATGCGGTCCTGTCCGCAGTTCCCGCACAAACTGGTGTTTGTCGGCAAAGACACCTGGTACGGCGACCGGGTGCGTCGCGCGGCCGAACTATCCGGATTCGGCGACCGCATTCACTTTACCGGCTTTGTCAGCGACGAAGAATTGATCCAGTTGTACGGTGCTTGCGAGATGTTCGTCTTTCCTTCGTTTTACGAAGGCTTCGGACTGCCGATTCTGGAAGCGATGGCCTGTGGGCGGGCTGTGGCATGTTCCAATACCTCCGCCATGCCGGAAGTGGCTAACGCCGCTGGTATTCTGTTCGATCCGACTTCTGTTACCGAGATGGCTCGCGCGATGCACGATCTGTTGATTGATCCTCAGCTAAGGATGCGTATGGAGCGCCTTGGTTTGAATCGCACCACGCAGTTCACCTGGGAAAAGACTGCCCAAAAGACGCTCGATGTCTACTATCGCGTGGCCGGTGCGAAGCGGAAAACCATCCGATCTCGAATTAAGACGTCTGTATGAAGTTTCCCTTGTCCGCTGTTTTGCTTGCCTGTTTCGCTACCGCGCTGCAGGCGGGTGCCGCCCTCAATTTTCACGAAGAGACCCTGCGGTACAACATCAACTGGCCCACTGGCTTGAGCCTTGGAGAAGCAACCACCAAAGCGGTGAAGCTGAAATCCGGCGGCCCCGAAGGGGATCGCTGGAAGCTGGATTTTGAACTCGATGCGGCGATCCCAGCCTTTCAGGTGACCGATCGCATTTCCTCGCTGTCGAACGAAGCGTTTTGTAGCGTTGTCTACCATAAGGATTCCACCCACGGCAAAAAAGTCGTGAAAGAGAAAACCGAAGTGGACACGGCGAACGGCGTGGCGGAGCGGGTAACCGAAAACGGCGGTAAATCTTCCATCCCCGTCGCCGCCTGTGTACGCGACGGTCTCGGCTTTCTTTTCTTCCTGCGCAACGAATTGGCACAAGGCCGCATTCCAGCGCCACAAACAATTTTATTTGGCGCAGCCTATCAGTTGCGGTTGGAATACGGCGGCGCTAAGTCGGTTCCCATTGGCGGTGTGGCTACTCCCGCGGATCGCATGTTGGCTACGGTGAAGGGGCCGGCATCCGAAACAGCCTTCGAGATCTTCTTTGGGCGCGACGCCAAGCGTACCCCGTTGCTGGTGCGCGTGCCACTGGTGATGGGCTCGTTCTCCATGGAACTCGTCCCGTAACCGATGCGCCTCGCCTTCTTCTCCCCACTGCCGCCGGTGAAGAGCGGCATTGCGGATTACTCCGCGGCGTTGCTGGAGCCTCTGCGCAGGCTAGCCGACGTGACCGTCTTCGATCACCAGCCCAAGGCCTTTGATCCGGCGGGCTACGATGCCCTGATTTATCAACTGGGCAACAATCCCCATCACATCTTTGTATATGAGATGGCTTTGCGCTATCCCGGCGTCGTCGTGCTTCACGAAGCCAATTTGCACCACTTGGTAGCCGAGATGACAATCAAGAACGGTGATTGGGACGGCTACATGGAGGCCGTCGGGTTCGACCGCGGCCAAAACGCGCGGCGCTTCGCTGAGCGCGTACGGCGCCTGGAAGTGGGGCCCGATTACGAAGGTGTGCCCATGCTGCGCCGCGTGCTTGGCGAATCGAAGGGCGTCATCGTTCATAGCCGCGGCATGATTGACGACGTCCGCTCGGCGGGGTTCCGTGGCCCCGTCGCGCGCATCCCGCATGGCGCCTGGATTCCCCAGGCCGACCGCAACGCCTACCGCCATAAGTTGGGTGTCAATGAGAACGATCCGCTGCTCGGCATCTTTGGATTCCTCAAGCCTTACAAACGCATTGCCGAAAGTTTGCGTGCCTTTCGCCGTGTGGTCCGCCTGGAGCCGCGCGCGAAACTGATTTTGGTGGGAGAAACGCATGCCGATTTCCCCATTACCGATATCATTCGCTCGCTCGGCCTGACCGCGAATGTACGGTTGCTTGGATACACTCCGATTGAGGACTTTACCGGATATCTCGCAGCCTGCGACATCATTCTGAATCTGCGGTATCCCACCGTCGGCGAGAGTTCAGGCACGTTGCTGCGCGCCCTTGGTTTGGGCAAGGCCGTCCTCGTCTCCGCCGTAGGTTCATTCCAGGAGTTCCCCGATGATATCTGCTGTAAGGTGCCGGTAGATGGCAGCGAGGAAGATATCTTGGTGCAGTACCTCACTTTGCTGGTATCCCGCCCGGAAATGGCCTCCGCGATGGGCCGCCGCGCCCGGCACTGGGTGGAGCGCGAATGCAACTGGCAACACGTTGCTGAGCAGTACGCTGGATTCGTGGAAAGCGTTGCGGAAGGCCGGCCGTGGTGCCAGCCTGAAGTGACGAATATCGTCGTGGACGCGGCGGTCGTCCCCGTGCCAGCCGCCGTGGAGCCTGAGTATTTGCTTGGCTGGACACCGCCGGACACCGGCTCGCGTAGTTACGTCGAAACGCATGTCACGCGCCTTGTGAAGACGCTGGAAATCACCCCTCGTGGTGCGCCGCCAGACCGCATTCTGGAGATGGGCGCCTACATGCAAATTACGCCCTCGCTACAGACCAAACTCGGCTACGGCGAGGTGCGCGGCTGCTATTTCGGGACGCTCGGCGAAGTGGACCATAAGAGTGTCACAGCGGAAGACGGAGAGGTCTTCACTTGCGATGTGGAGTTGTTCAACGCGGAGAAGGACCCGTTTCCCTATCCCGGCGACTACTTTTCCACCGTGCTCTGTTGCGAGTTGATTGAGCATCTGGCGGAAGATCCCATGCATATGATGGCGGAGATCAACCGCGTCTTGAAGACCGGTGGGCATCTCGTGCTCACCACACCAAACGTCTCCTCCATGCGCGCTCTTTCCGGAATTCTGCAGGGATACCATCCCGGCTTCTTTCCCGCCTACATCCGTCCCGCGAAAAAGGGCGAAGAGCCCGAGGCGCGTCACAATCGCGAATATACCCCGCGCGAGATCCATCAACTGCTTACCGGTAGCGGCTTTGAGGTGACGCTGCTTGAGACCGGCGAGTTTCTCGACGTGCCGCAGCCGGAACTCGCTTGGATTCGTCACCTGCTCAACCGCTACAAACTGTCCACTGACCTGCGCGGCGATGGTATCTACGCCGTGGGCCGCAAGATAGGGCCCATCGAACAGCGATACCCGGCATGGCTCTACAGTGGAGGGGCATGAGCACCCGCTACGCCGATTCCACCGTCCGCCTGGAAGGGCGGCGTGTGCTGATTCATTGCCAGGTGGAGAATGGCACCCGCGAGACGTGGCTGACAAGCGGCGGCTTCGCCATCGGCTGCCAGATTCTGGATCGCGAAACGGGCGCCTATGTCGGCGAAGGGCCATGGGTCCCGGTGCCGCGAGACGTCCCTCCAGGCGGCAGCGCGACGGTCGATGTTGAGGCGGAACTGCCGCGCGGCAGCGGGCAATACCGTCTTGTGGTGTCGCCGGTGGACTCTACAGGCGGCTGGCGCTTTCGTGCCCACTGGCCCGCCTTCGTTGTTGAGGCAGACCTCGCGGGTGGCGAAACCACGGTGCTGTCCACGCGCGTCGCCACGGACCGCACACTGAATCGCGAACGCTGGCCCCGCTCTCTCAGCCGCGCCTTCAAATATCCGGTAGATACAGTGTGGTCGAACTGGCAGCTCATCCGCTCCATGGTGCGCCGTGATATCCTCGCACGCTACCGCGGATCGCTCGGCGACGCGTTGTGGACGGTGATTAATCCTCTCCTGTTGATGTCCACCTACTTCTTCGTCTTTGGCGTGGTCCTCAAGTCGCGCTTTCCCGGTGACCCCAGCCAAGCCGGTTTCGTGCTTTACTTTCTGGCGGGCATGCTGCCCTGGCTCGCCGTGAGCGAAGCCATCGGGCGCTCCGCGCTGGTGGTCGTAGAACATCGAAACTTCGTGAAGAAGCTGCTCTTTCCGGTGGAGATCCTGCCCGTCAATATGGTCATTGCCGGCCTGGTGACCGAGGTCTTCGCACTGCTGGTGTTCATGGTGGGGCTGTTGCTGGCGCGGGGACATGTGCCGCTGACGGTTCTCTGGCTACCCTTGATTCTGGGGCCACAGATTTTGCTCACTGTGGGTCTGTGCTGGTTTCTCGCGGCGCTTGGTGTGTTCATGCGCGATCTGGGACAGATCATCGGGTTCGTGCTGACCCTATGGTTCTTCCTCACCCCCATCTGTTATCCCGAAGCGCAGTTGCCTGCCACGTTCGCGCCGTTCCTGTCCCTCAATCCTATGTACGGGTTAGTCACCGGCTACCGTCGGATCTTCCTTGAAGCGCGCGCTCCCTTGTGGCCTATGACGGCATGGATGTGGCTCTACGCCAGCTTGCTCTGTGTGCTGGGCCACGCCTGGTTCTACAAACTGCGCAAGGGTTTCGCGGATATCATCTAGACCAACATGAAACTCCTCCTGGTGTTTGCAGCCGCAGCAACGCTGATCGGACCAGCCGAGCGTCTCGCCAAGTGGCAGGACGTGGCGATGCCCGCGCCCGGCGGCCTGTCGGAGCGCGAACGTCAAATGGTGGGGAAGCTGGTTGAGGCTTGCCGCCACCTCGATGATCTCTTCCTACAGCAAATGGACAAGGAAGCTCCGGCACTTTCAAAGACCACGAACGACCCGGCCGTACGGAGTCTCTTTGCGATCATGGGCAGCCGCTGGGATCTACTCGATGAACACCGCCCGTTCTTCGGCGCAGTCCCCATGCCGCCCGGCCGCGAGTATTACCCTCATGACCTGACGCGCGGCGAAGTGGATCGATACGTGGCGGCGCACCCGGCAGAGAAGGACGCCCTCTTTGCGCCCTATACCGTGGTGAAGCGCGCCGGTGGCCGCCTTGTAGCGGTGCCCTATCACGACGAGTATCGCCGCTTCCTTGAGCCCATGGCACAGGCCCTGCGCGAAGCCGCCGCGCTCTCCCGCGATCCCGCCTTCGCTGACTTCCTGCGCCTCCGTGCAACTGCACTACTCACTGACGATTACTACCAGAGCGATCTGGCGTGGCTCGACCTCAAAGACCCGAAGTTCGATCTCATACTCGCTCCCTATGAGACGTATCTCGACGGTCTGTTGGGTGTGAAAGCCTCCTTCGGCGCCTCAGTAATGATTCGTAACGAAGCCGAGAGCCGCAACCTTGCCATCTATCAACGCTACGTCTCCCAGATGCAGGACGCCTTGCCGGTGGAGATCGCGTTCCGGCCTTCGAAGCACGGTCGTGCGACTCCTATGGAAGTGGTGGACGCCCCTTATCGCGCCGGTGACCTTCGCTATGGCTACCAGGTGGTGGCGGACAATCTGCCCAACGATCCTCGTGTCCACGCCGAAAAGGGTAGCAAGAAAATCTTCTTCAAAAACTTCATGGACGCGCGCGTGAAATACGTCGTGTTGCCAGTGGCACGAATCGTGATGGACCCGGCGCAGGCGGCGAAGGCTTCGGGAGCCGGGTATTTGGCGGCCACGCTGATGCACGAGATTGCCCACGATCTTGGGCCCGAATTTGCCACCGTCAAGGGTAAACGGATTCCCATCAACGAGGCCATCGGTCCGGCCACGGCGGCGCTGGAGGAGGCAAAGGCCGACGTCGCGGGAATGTTTGGCTTAGGCTGGCTGATCGAGCGCGGCGTGATGCCGAAGGCGCGCTTGGAGGAGTATTACGCCTCCTATGTGGCTGGCCTTTTTCGCACTTTGCGCTTCGGCGCAGGCGAAGCCCATGGACGAGCCCAGATGATGGAGTTCAACTACTTGCTGGAGAGCGGTGCACTGGCACAGGCAGCGAATCGCTATGTCATCGACTACGCACGCATCGGGCCCGCCCTGGCGCGCCTGGCGAAAGAACTGCTCGAAATCGAGGCCACCGGCGATCGCACCCGTTGCGAAGCTTGGTTTGCGAGGTATGGAATGGCGCCGGCCCAATTGAAGACGGCACTGGCCGCGACAGCGCGAATCCCCGTCGACATCCGTCCCGTCTTCGCTTATTGAAGGGCCAGCAGTAACGGCTTTCTCTTCTTAATCAGGTCCGCCAGCGTCCACTTATTCAGTTCCGCCAGAAAGGCCTCTGTTGCCGAAGAGAGCACGGTGCGCAGCACGCAAGGCTCATAGATCCGGCAATTGCCGCCGACCGCCATGCACGGAGCAATCTGAAAATCAGGCTCGGTGATTGTGGCAACCTCGCCCAGCCGAATTAACTCCGGTGATCGTGCTAGCCGCAGTCCGCCAGAACGTCCTCTCACTGTCTCCAGGTAGCCATGCGCAGCCAGCGTCTGCGTTACCTTTTGCAGGTGCGCCACAGATAACTTAAAGTCATCCGCAATCTCACCCGCCGTCGTCAACTCCGGCGCCCGCAGTGCCACATGGATCAGCATCCGAAAGGCGTAATCGGTGTGTTGAGACAATCGCACTGTTGACAGCTTAGCATGTCCGTGAGATAACAGGTATCGCCGATACCACTTTTACTGGAACGTTTTTCCAAGGGTGGTGTCGAGCATCAATTAGGAGATTTCGAACATACATGAGGATTCTAAAATCTACAGCCATGTTGACTGTAGCCGCGCTGTTTTTCGTAACAGCGCTTCCAGCCGCGGGAATCGCGAAGACGCTCTATGAGCGTTTGGGTGGCCAGCCTGCTATCCAGGCCGTCGCCAACGGGTTGGTGGATAGTATCCTGGCTGACTCTCGTGTCAATCAGTGGTTTGCGCACGCCGCTGCGAGTCCTCAAAACGCCGCCGCCTACAAAGCAAAGCTCGCCGATTTCCTCTGCCAGAGCACGCAGGGGCCGTGTAAGTACTCGGGTCTCGATATGACTGCCGCCCACAAGGGTCGCGCTGTCACCGGCGAAGCCTTCGACGCTGTAGTGGAGGATCTTATCGCCGTTCTTGTGAAGTTGAAGGTACCCGCAAAGGAAAAAGGCGAGGTGCTCGCTCTGCTCGGACCGCTGAAAACTGTAATCGTGCAGAAATAACTGCACAATTTCGTAATCTCTTCAGTATAACTCCTGTGCTCCCTCTTGCCGCAACGGTTCGCAACCGTCAAAATAAAGGAGCATAGGAGTCAAAGGTCGAAAACCATGAAGCCCGCCTCCCTGGCCAATAAAGCGGTGGACAAAGCGCACGACATTTCGCGGACCCGCGAACATCCGCTCGACGTTTTCTTCACCCCCCGTAACGTCGCTGTTATCGGCGCGACGGAGAATCCCGGCAGTGTTGGCCGGACCACGTTGTGGAACCTCATCAGCAGCCCGTTCGGCGGCACCGTGTTTCCGGTGAATCCCAAGCGCGGCAGTGTTCTCGGCATCAAAGCCTATCCCTCGATAAAGGACGTTCCGGAGCAGGTGGACCTCGCGGTGGTGGTGACCCCAGCGCAAACCATCCCCGGCGTCATCCGCGAATGTGGGGAAATGGGCGTCCGCGGCGCCGTCGTGATCTCTGCCGGCTTCAAGGAACTAGGCGCGCCTGGCATCGAACTGGAGCGCCAGCTTTTGGAAGAAGCGCGCCGCGCCGACATCCGCATTATCGGTCCCAACTGTTTGGGTTTGATGAGCCCGCCCACGGGCATCAACGCCACTTTCGCCGCCGGAATGGCGCGGCCAGGCAACGTCGGATTCATCAGCCAGAGCGGCGCGCTCTGTACCGCCGTTCTCGATTGGAGCTTCCGTGAACTGGTGGGATTCAGCGCCTTCATCAGCGTCGGTTCCATGCTCGACGTGAACTGGGGCGATCTTATCGACTACCTCGGGAACGATCCGCGCACGCGCAGCATTCTGATCTACATGGAATCCATCGGCGATGCGCGCAGCTTCCTATCGGCGGCACGCGAAGTGGCGCTTACCAAGCCCATCATCGTCATCAAGGCCGGCCGCACGGCCGCTGGAGGCAAGGCTGCGGCGTCTCACACCGGGTCGCTTACCGGCAGTGACGACGTGCTGGATGCCGCTTTCCGGCGCAGCGGCGTTCTTCGTGTGAATAACATCGCCGACCTGTTCTACATGGCCGAAGTGCTGGCCAAACAGCCGCGTCCGAAAGGTCCACGCCTCACCATTCTTACGAACGCTGGTGGCCCCGGCGTCCTGGCCACCGACACCTTGATCGCCGGGGGCGGGGAATTGGCCGAAATCTCCGACGCCACTATCGAGGAATTGAACAAGCACCTCCCCTCCGCCTGGAGCCACAACAACCCCATCGACATCCTTGGCGATGCCGGCGCCGATCGCTATGCCAAGGCGCTCGAGATTGCAGCGAAGGATCCCAACAGCGACGGGCTTCTGGTCGTGTTGACGCCGCAGGCGATGACCGACGCCACCCAAACTGCCGAGCACCTGAAGCCCTACGCCAAGCTGGGCGGCAAGCCGGTGATCGCCAGTTGGATGGGCGGTCCTGAAGTGGCCGCCGGCGAGGCCATCCTCAACGCCGCCAATATTCCTACGTTCCCGTATCCCGACACCGCGGCGCGCGCCTTCAACTACATGTGGAAGTTCGCCTACAACCTGCGCGGCCTCTACGAGACACCGATATTCCACGACGAGGGTGTGATTGACCGTGCCCGCGCCGCGGCCATCGTTGCCGACGTCCGTGCCTCCGGTCGAACCATTCTTACGGAGTTTGAATCGAAGGAACTGCTCGCCACCTACGGTCTCCCGGTGGTCAAAACCAAGATCGCTCGTACAGTGGATCAGGCTGTTGCGAAGGCCGCTGAAATTGGCTACCCCGTGGTGCTGAAGCTCTACTCGGAGACCATCACGCATAAGACCGACGTGGGCGGCGTGCAGTTGAACCTCAAAACTTCGGAAGGCGTGCGTGTCGCCTGGAACGCCATTCTCAACGGCGTAACGGAGAAAGCCGGTGCCGAGCATTTCCAGGGTGTCACCGTCCAACCGATGATCAAACTGGAAGGCTACGAGGTCATCCTCGGCTCCAGTATCGACCCGCAGTTTGGCCCCGTGCTGCTCTTCGGCTTGGGCGGCCAGTTAGTGGAAGTGTTCAAGGACAAGGCGCTTGCTTTGCCTCCGTTGAACACCACCCTGGCGCGCCGCATGATGGAACAGACGCGCATTTACAAGGCGCTAAAAGGCGTTCGCGGGCGCAAACCAGTGGACATGGCAGCCTTGGAGCGCCTCATGGTACAGTTCAGCCAACTTGTGGTGGACCAGCGCTGGATCAAGGAGATCGATATCAATCCGCTGCTCGCGTCGCCCGATGGCTTGGTGGCTCTGGACGCGCGCGTGGTGCTCCACGATCCCAACCTCAGTGAAGAGCAATTGCCGAAGCTGTGTATCCGCCCCTATCCCATCCAATATGAGCGCGCCTGGACCACGAAGAAGGGCGAGACACTCATCATCCGGCCCATCCGGCCTGAGGATGAGCCACAGATGGTGAAGTTCCACGAGACCCTCTCCGACCAGACCGTCTACCACCGTTATCTGCAGATGTTGAAGCTGAGCCAGCGTGTCGCGCACGAACGCCTGACGCGCATCTGCTTCATCGACTACGACCGAGAAATGGCATTAGTAGCCGAACGCACTGAGCCAGTTACAGGCGAAAAACAACTCGTCGGCGTGGGCCGTTTGCAGCGCCTGCGCGGGCGCACCGACGCCGAATTCGCGCTCGTCATCAGCGATGCCTTCCAGGGGCATGGACTCGGATCGGAAATCGTCAGCCGCCTCTTGCAGGTGGCGCGCGATGAGAAGTACGACCGCGTCATCGCCGACATCCTGCTCGACAACTTCCGCATGCAGCACGTCTGCGAGAAGGTAGGCTTCCGCCTGGAGCGTTCGCTCGGTGAGCCCACCGTCACCGCCGAGTTCGTAATTGAAGACCGGGCTTAACTGCGCAAACTCACGTCGCGCGTGGCGTAGTTCTTGTCGTAGTAGCTCTGATACTCACCCGACTTGATCCGCGCCACCCACTCGCGGTTGTCCTTATACCAGGCCACCGTCAACGCCAGACCCTCGTCGAAGTTCACCAGCGGCTCCCAGCCGGTTTCGCGAATCAGTTTCTCGCTCGACAACGCGTACCGCCGGTCATGCCCAGGCCGGTCCGTCACCGTAGTAATCAGAGACTCCGGCTTCCCCGTGGCGGCCAGAATCCGATGCACCACCTCCCGGTTCGGCAACGCGCAATTGCCCGCCACGTTATACACTTCACCGTCACGGCCCTTTGTTAACACGGCGAGAATCGCCCGGCAATGGTCTTCCACAAACAGCCAGTCGCGCACTTGCATCCCGTCGCCGTAAATCGGCAGCGATTTATCTTCCAGTGCGTTTGAGATCATCAGCGGGATCAGTTTCTCAGGGAACTGGAACGGTCCGTAGTTGTTGGACGCGCGCGTCATCACCACTGGCTGCTTGTACGTGGTGAAGTACGAAAGCACCAGCAGGTCAGACCCGGCTTTGGTCGCCGAATAGGGGCTACTCGCCACGATGGGAAACGATTCGTCGGCATCCAGCGGCTCAGGAATGCTGCCATACACTTCGTCGGTAGATACGTGCAGAAACCGCGCAATCTTGTGTTTCCGCGCCGCTTCCACCAGCGTGAATGTGCCGCGAAGGTTGGTCTCAAACACCGGCCCCGGCGCGTAGATACTGCGGTCCACATGCGACTCGGCCGCGAAATGAATCACCGCGTCCGGTTTCTCTTCCTCGTACAGCGAATCCACCAAAGCCGCGTCGCAGATGTCACCGCGCACAAAACGGTAGCGCGGATCGGCGCTTACCTCGGCCAGGTTTTCCAGGTTGCCGGCATAGGTGAGCTTATCCAGATTCACCAGCCGGTCGACGCGATTCTCGCGCAGCGCCAGGCGCACGAACGCGGAGCCGATAAAGCCGGCTCCGCCAGTAATCAGAACTTTCATTTGTATTGGGTATCCCAGTCGTAAGCAATGCCCGGATCGTTATAGGGGATGCGTCCTTCGTCCTTGGGGTTGTAAATGCGGTTGGTGACGTAAACCAGCAAGCCTGGTTCCGTGCCGACCACTTTGTAGCCATGCCCCACGCCGGTGGGAATCAGTATCCGCCACGATCGCAGCGCCCCCACGTACATCGTGTTGCGCAAGCCGAACGTAGGTGAATCCGGCCGCAAATCCACCAGGCCCACTTGGAACATGCCGGCAACCGGCTGCCAGCAATCGTTCTGTTCCAAGTGAAAGTGGAACGCCTTGATGGTCCCCGGATAGCTGAGCGCTGCCGAGACTTGCGTTGTGGCCGTGGGGAAGTCTGCCACCAGGCCGCGGCCGGAGCGCATCACTTCGGCGAAATAACCGCGGTCGTCAGGCCAAATGGGAGCCGGCTCGATCTTTATGCCCTGAATGAGGTCCGCCGATTCCGGCGAAGAAATCAGTTTGCCGATGCTCTTCTGGTTGGAAGGCAGTGCGATAGCGCTGGGCAGTGCAGGCGTCATTCGGGCTGCCCTCCGCGCGTTCCCGCCACCAGGTTGCTGGCACGCAACAACGAATCAAACGTGCCGGCGTCCGTCCACCAGCCGTCCAGGAAACTGAAGGTCATCGTGCCTTCCCGGATGTATGCGTTGTTGACGTCGGTGATTTCCAACTCGCCGCGGCCCGAAGGAACCAGGTACTTGATCTTGTCGAACACGCTCGCGTCGTACATGTAGATGCCAGTGACGGCATGGTTCGACTTCGGATTCTTCGGTTTCTCCTCGATGCCAATCACTTTGCCGTCTTTCAATTCGGCGACGCCAAAACGCTCGGCGTCCTCAACTTCCTTCAACAGGATACGCGCGCCCTTGGGCTGCGCCTTGAATTCTTCCACCGCGTGGCGGATGTTGTGCTGGATGATGTTGTCGCCCAGAACGACGGCCAGCTTATCGCCGTCGGCGAAATGGTGCGCCAGATTGAGAGCCTCGGCGATGCCGCCCTCACCCTCCTGGTACGTGTAATCGAGATGGACGACGCCAAACTCTTTCCCATTGGCTAGCAGCCGCAGAAAATCGCCGGCATTCTTCCCGCCGGTCACGATCAGGATGTCATTTATTCCCGCATCGACAAGCGTTTGGATCGGGTAATAGATCATCGGCTTATCGTAAATGGGAAGCAAATGTTTATTAGTAATTTTGGTCAGCGGGAAGAGGCGGCTACCCGTTCCTCCAGCTAAAACGACACCCTTCATGAGCCCTCCAAGCGAACTTTGCGCACTTCGTACCATGATACAATGCCCGGCCTATGCCCTTATACACGTGGAAAACCTTGGAAATAGAAAAAATGAATGATTTGATGGGCCGGCAGGCGATTCACGCGGAAAACGTGACCGTGGCGCGCCTGATTTTAAAGGCCGGCGCCAAAGTGCCGCTCCACCACCACGCCAATGAACAAGTCAGCATGGTGACCGAAGGCCGGTTGCGATTCGTCTTCCCCAACGAGGAAATTATGGTCGGCGCCGGCGAAGTGATGGTGATTCCGCCGCACCTCCCGCACAGCGTGGATGCCGTCGAAGACAGCATTGCCGTGGACCTGTTCGCTCCGCGCCGCGAAGACTGGATCAGTGGCGACGACGCGTATTTGCGCGGTCGCTAGTTATTTCTTTTTCACCGCATCGGCGGCCATCTTCTTCGCCACCGCCATCGCTTCACCCTCCGGCGCCTTGACGTCCGGTTCCACGCCTTTGCCTTCCCAATTG
>JBDTMC010000129.1:0-17230 GCA_039934475.1 Bryobacteraceae bacterium
GCGCCGGTTGCTGATCGGCGAGACAAAGCTGTTGATCAGATACCCATGCGCGCCATGGATCTCCACCACTTCGAAACCCGCCGCCAGTGCCCGCCGCGCAGCTGCTGCGAATGAGCGCACCAAAGCGCCGATTTCGTCTTTGGTCAGCGCGTGGGGCACCGGATCGCCCTCAATAAACGGGACTGCGCTAGGCGCCACCACCTGCCATCCATTGGTCTCGCCGGGAGCAATCGCCGCGCCTCCGTCCCAAGGCAACTGGCAACTCGCCTTGCGGCCCGCATGGGCCAGTTGGATGGCCGGAACGGCACCCTGGCTCTTCACGAAGGCAGTGATCCGGCGCAGGTTCTCGATATGCTCGTCCTTCCACAGCCCCAGATCGCCGTAAGTGATTCGTCCGTCAGCCTCTACGGCCGTCGCTTCCACAATCACCAGGCCGGCACCGCCCACGGCGCGCCCGCCCAAATGAACCAAGTGCCAGTCAGTGGCGAAACCGTCTTCGGACGAGTACTCACACATGGGAGACACCGCGATGCGGTTGGGAATCGTGATCTCTCGAATCGTAAGCGGCGCGAACAATGCCGCGCCCGCGGTGAGCGCTGCTTCTTCCAGTCCTATACCCTGCATGACTATAGGGATGACATTCACCCTCGAAAAGCTTCAGTTTGCGTGCTAGCATACGAGACACCATGAATCAGTCCGCACGGCCAAACCGTCGCCAGATGCTAGAACTCAGCATCTCCCGCGGCCTACTGGGAGCCGGCGCAGCAACTGCCTTGTCGCCGACGCAGTTACTGGCCTTCTGGCAGCAAGCCGAGGAACAGGCTCACAAGCCCACATTGGCAGAAGTGTTGGGACCGTTCTTCCGCAAGGGCGCCCCTAACCAGCCAGTCCTCCGCGCACCCGGCGATCCGGGCTTTCCGCTCAAGGTAGTAGGACACGTCCAGAACACCAAAGGGCAACTGGTGGAAGGCGCCAAAGTGGACCTCTGGCACGCCGATCATGGGGGCCGCTACGACACCCGGGGCTATCGCTACCGCGCCAAAATCGAACCGGACGCCAAGGGCGATTACACCGTGGATACCGTCATGCCGGGGCACTACGCTGACCGCCCGGCCCAACACATCCACTACCTCATCACCGCCCCCGGCCACAAGGCGCTGGTGACGCAGGCGTACTTCGCCACCGATCCATTCTTTGAAGGCAACATCGACAAGAACTGGAACAAGCGCCACATCGCCGCACATAAGGAACTGATCATGCCTGTGAGGCTGTTCGAAGGCGGCGCAGGTCCCGATCAGCCGGCGCACGCGGAAATCACGTTCGACATCATTCTTGAGAAGGCCTGACGCCCATGCGAAGCCAACTTCTCTTGGTTGCCGTGGCCCTGGTCGCGGGCAGCGCCTCCGCCGCCGATCGAACCTTGAGTTCCGCGGGAGTTCCGAGCAGCATCTATTTCTCCACTGACGGCAAGACGGTCAGCAGCAGTTGCCGCGACGGTCACATCCGCACCTGGGATGTCGCCTCGGGTCAAATGATCAAAGACAAAGTGGTGCCTCCGCAGACGTACCTCATTAGCCCTGACGTGTATGTGCAGCACGACGGTAAAAAGAAAACCGTGCAGGCGTGGGATCTTTCCGCGGAACGCCAGATGCAACTGATCAACGGCGCTCCTTCCGAAGAAACCGCCATTTCCGCAGACCGCAAGCGACTCGCCACTTCAAGCCCGGATGATCACTCGGTCACGATCTGGAACCCCGAGACGGGGGAGAAGGGTCATGTTCTCATTGACGGAATCGGCGGTGCCGCGCAACTGGTCTTTTCCCCCGACGGCGAATCGCTCGTCAGCGCCAACTACGACAACGACATTCGCGTCTGGAAGACAAAGTCCGGCGAGCTGGTGAAGAAGGTGGACGAAATGACCGGCGCCATGTTCGCCGCCGGCTTTACGCCCGATGGCAAGCAACTGATCATGGGCGGACTCGACGAGACCGTCTACATCTGGGATGCGAAAACATTCGCGCTCAACCGGACATTGAAGGGGCAAGGCGAGACCATCGCCGCGCTCTCAATTTCGCCGGATGGACGGACTCTGGTCACCGGTGGATTCGATGTCATCACGTCCCGCAATCCCGTGAAAGTCGTCTTCTGGGATCTCGCCTCAGGCAAGATCACGCGCACCGTGAGTGCGCCTCACATGGTGGCGTCTCTCGCCTTTTCGCCCGACGGCAAATGGCTCGCCATGGCCTCGGGTGAGAAAGAGATCGCCTTATGGGATCTCGCCTCCGTCTCTGCCTCGAAGTAGACTTGAGGGCAGGAGCTACCCGTGCGTATCCTCAGCGGCATCCTGTTTGTCCTTCTGGTGTCTTTCCAGGCGTTTGGCCAACAACCCGAACAGCGCCTCCCGGTAAAACGCATTATCCTTTACAAAACCGGAGTCGGTTATTTTGAACACTTAGGCGCGGTGCGCGGAAACCAGCAAATCAGCATCCCGTTCACCTCCGGCCAACTCAACGACGTATTGAAATCACTCACCGTAATCGACTTGAATGGCGGTCAAATCGGCGCCATCACGTATAACTCGTCGGCGCCCGTCGATCGCCAGATGGGCGACCTCCATCTTCCGCTGAGCGAGAAACCGTCGCTCACTGAATTCCTCGGAGCCTTACGAGGCGCCAAGGTGGAAATTCATAGCGGCCCCACTACGCTCACCGGCCGCCTGCTGAGCGTAGAGCGCAAGACCCGCACCGCGAATAACGTGACGACTGAGGTGGACTACGTGTCGCTTGTCGCCGATAACGGAGAGATCCGTACAACGGAGATCTCGCCCAGTTTTTCCTTCCGGCCTCTCGAAGCCGGCCTGCCCGCGAAGGTGGATCGTTTCCTCGATCTCGCGTCTTCATCGCGCGATCCCGACATCCGGCGCATGGTCGTCTCCACCACCGGCACCGGCGACCGCAGCATCATGGTGAGTTACTTGAGCGAAGTCCCGGTTTGGAAGAGCAACTACCGCATCGTGCTTAACAGTAAGACCCCGGCCAACAGCCTCCTGCAAGGCTGGGCGATTGTCGATAACACCATCGGCCAGGATTGGGAGAACGTTGAATTATCGCTGGTTGCCGGCGCGCCCCAGTCCTTCGTGCAACAACTCGCCCAGCCTTACTACGTGCGCCGTCCGGAAGTCCCACTGCCCGATACAGCCTCAACGACTCCGCAGACTTACCAATCGACGTTGAACACCGGCGGCGCGAGGGCCACAGGAAACGTCAGCGACCCCTCTGGTGCGGCCGTCGTCGGCGCCCGCATCACAGTGTATGGTCCCAACGGGGAACTTCTCGGCGCTGCTACCGCTGACGCTCAGGGTAACTACGAAGTCTCTGGTTTGCCCGACGGTCCGGTACGCATCGAAGCCCAGGCTCCGGGATTCAGTCCCGTTGTCATCAATGAGCCCAACCTGTCCGCTGCCTCACTTGGCCACAACATCCGGCTGAACGTGGGACAAGTGTCGGAGTCCGTCAGCGTCAACGCCATGGCTCCACCACCGCCCCCACCGTCGGCGGCCCCGAAGTTCAAAAGTTCCGTCGGTACCGGGCGCGCCCTTGGCCGCGGGACGATGGGCGGGGCAATCGGAGCGGGAAGCGGCGGCGGCGTGGGCGGAGGCACTTACCGGATCGACGACGCCCGCGCTGCCATGCAAGCGTCCGCCGCCGGGCAGAACCTCGGCGAGCTCTTCGAGTACAAGCTCAAACAACCCATCACCATCCACCGCAACGAATCGGCTCTCGTTCCCATCCTCCAAACCACAGTCGCCTGTGAAAAGGTCTCGGTCTGGAACCCCTCCAGCAACCTGCCGCGTCCGCAGCGCGCGCTCTGGCTCACCAACACCAGCGGCCTCACGCTCGATACGGGCAGCTTTAACGTCATCGACGACGAAGCCTTCGCCGGCGAAGGCCTCACCAATCCCATCAGCCCTGGCGAGAAGCGCCTTCTCTCCTATGCTCTCGATCTTGCCCTCACCGTCTCCACGAAGAACTCGAGCGAGCCGCAACGTGTGACACGAGTCGTGGTCAAGGAAGGCGTCATGATCCAGCACAACGAGATTCGCGAGAAGCGCGTCTACACCCTGCGCAACCAGGACACTACCCCACGCACGGCCGTCATCGAACATCCGGTACGGAGCGGCTACCAACTCGCGGGCGCTATCAAACCCGCTGAGACCACCGCCGACTGGATGCGCTTCCGCCTCGCCATCGAACCTAAGCAAACTGCCGAACTAACAGTCGAAGAACGGCGCCCCATCGACGCCACATACGCCATCGGCAGCATCACGAAGGAGCAACTGACGGCCTTCCTCAAAATGCAGGCTATTAACAAGCCGATTGAGGACAGCCTTCGTCAGATCATTGAAAAGCGTGCCGCCGTAAACGCCCTGCAACTGCAGAAAAACCGGCTTGATACTGAACAGGCCCAAATTTTCGATGATCAGCAGCGGTTACGTGAAAACATCAAAGCCATGAAGGGGGGCACCGAGGAACGCGCTCTGGTGCTGCGCTACACACAGCAGTTGAACACTCAGGAATCGCGGCTCGACGCCATCAAAAAGGAGACTGCCGCTCTCGACGCACGCATCGCGAAAGCCGAGGATGAGGTGAACGCGTTTGTCGTTGGACTTAACTTCGACGCGACTCTGTAGCAGCTTTCTGGCGCGTCAAGACCAGTGTCCGCGCCGCCAGATCGTGCAACATCTGGCGCTTGCTGGTGAACAGCGAAAGCAAGAAGCCAAGCGTATACCACGACAGCATCTTGGCCAGATGCCTGGCGGCGGAGCGCCATAATGGCAGCCGCCGTCCCTGCGCATCGGTCACGATTATTCCCAGGATGTGCTTGCCCAAGGTGCCCTGCCATCGGGAACTGCTGGCAAGGGCATCGTATAGCCAGTCACTCGCGAACAGCCCGCCATACACCACCGTCATCTTGTAATCCTCCGGCAGTGCCATGGACACGATCACCCAGAAGATGAACGCCACCAGGAACAGGATGAGGTCGATTGTCCACGCCAGGGTGCGCTTCCAGAACGGGGCGAAGACCAGATCGGCGGGCGCTTCCTCCACCGCCGGTGCTGCTTCTACGGCTCCCTCCACTTGCGCCAGGATCCGGTCGAACGCCATCTGCCGGTAGAGCATCCGTCCCCACAGATTCAAGCCACCCAGATAGGCGACGGTGTATGGCAGCAGCAGCACCCCCAATGACAGGAACCCGCGCAGCGCTTGCACCAGTTTCGTGTCGCCCTGGAAATCGAAGACGTGGTTGCGGAGATAGGAGAAGTGACGCTCAAACGTAAACAGGAAGACCGCCAGCATCGCAATGACGAAGGCGGTCTCAATGGGACGCCAGCGCCGCGCCAGTTCCACCTGTGTCCGCTCCATGTCGCGAGCCTTCCGGCTCTTATCCAGAAACTCCATCGCACCGTCGAACCCCGGCGCGTACATGTCCCCCCATGTGGCCGTCGGATCTTCCTTGCGCCGCCAGTCGAGGGTGCGCTGCAAATCGGGATCCCGCCACAGCCCTGCGCCCTCAGTGGCGTGCAACTGCGCCGTCTCTGCCAGGCGGCGATACATGCGCGCTGAACTGGCTTCGTCGTCCGTCCATTTCCTCAGGCGCTGCCACACTCGCATCAGGCTCTCATGCGAAATATCCACCACCTTCGACGGATCCAGCGCCTCATCGCACGGAGGCATGAGGAAAGACCGGCTCGCCTTACGGAACACATCGATCACGGCCGTGACTTCTTCGGGGCTGGCCATGGCGATGGCGCATAACGCCTTCATTGTGGTGGGGCGGCGCACGCCTCGCGCATCCGTGCCGCGGTCCGTCAGCGTGCGGAAGATCTTCTCGCAGATGTTGCGCTGGCGCGTGTCGCTCAACTCGCCGTACGCCTTTTCCGCATGCCGGTCCAGCGCGTTGGCCATCGTCCCGATCGATTCATAGTGAACCAGCGAAAGTGGCCCTTCCGCGTTCCCATCGTGGTGCCAGTAGGCCCAGGTGCGGTTCAGCGCATGCTGCAAAATGGAAAGCTGGTCCGGGTTGTCGCCCACGTCGTTCACCAGGCGCGTCAGCAGAACCGGATCCAGTGCCGCGCCCGCCACCGCGATGGGGCCGGCGATGGCCGCACGCCGTTCGTCGCGCGTCAGCCGCGGCACCAGGAACTGGCTCTCATTGATCGACTCCGGCAGGCCGTCGAACTGGGAGCACTCTCCGAGGTAATCCGAACGCATGGTGAGTGCGACGTAAATGGGGTAGCGAGGATCGCTCCGCGCCCGCAGCAACAGGTTCACCAGCGCGATGGCGTCAGGCGCGGCGCCGTAGTCGCCGGGCTTACGATCCGCCGCCTGCCGGTAGCGGAACAACTCCTCGAATTGATCGGCCACTACCAGCAGGTTTACGGGCTCGCCTGTCTGCGCCTGCTCGTAGACGTCCACCAGTCCCACGCTACCCATGCGAAGCGTGGCTTCCACCATGTCTTCCAGATCTACGCCCTCGGGACGATCGGCTCCAAAAAGACCGCTCGGCGCGGCCAGCGCTTCGGCCAGCGCGCGCAGCGGATTCCCGCCCGGACGAAACTGCGCGATGCGCCAGGCCGTGCCCGCGCGCGCCATTAAGCCGCGATGCAACGCCGGGCGCAGACCGCAATTCACCAGCGACGACTTGCCGCTGCCCGACGTCCCTACCACGGCCAGAAATCGTGTCGCCGCCAGCTTGTCCACCATCGTGTCCACCTGGCGTTCCCGGCCGAAGAAGATGTGTTCTTCGCCTTCCTGGAAGGGACGAATTCCGGGAAACGGATTTTTGAGATCGACGGCGGCTCTCATTTCCCCTCCATCGCCTTTAAGAAGGGATCGAGCAAACCATCGTTGAACCCGCCACGCGCGTCGATCACGTTTCCGGTGCTCATGTCGAGCAGGTCGGCTTTGTCGGCATTGTCCGGCTCCGCCAGGTAGGTCCACGCAGTCGGCAAAGGCTTGCCGCCGCGGTACTCCGGCGCGCGTTCCACTTCGCGTTCCACGCTACGACGCCAGGGCTCGCCGCCCGCACCGTAGAAGAGAATCACCGCATGGCACGCCGCCAACTCATCTTGATTCGTCTGGCGCACCGCGGCTGAATCGCCATCAAACGCCGGAAGCCTCGCCTCCCACCCGTGCGCGCGCAGCGCCTGCCGCAGGGGCACCGTTGCCTTGCGGTCGCGCGGATCGCAAATCAGATAGAGAGCCTTGGCGTCCGATGTGGCAGCTGGTTTTGCCGGTTCCGGTTCCTCCAACTTCTTCAAGGTGGATTGCATGGTCACCTTGAAAGTCTCGATGTTGGCGGTGATCATGTCCGCGCCAAACTGCGCGTCGGGACTCGATTCTAAAGCTAGTAGGAACGGCAGTTCCGAGGGATGCGGCGTTGTTGCCGACGCTGGGTTCCAGATCAACCGCCGCAGTCCCGCCTCACGGCTCCGCTCCACTGCCAGCTCGTTTTGGATGGCGGCAATGGAGCGGGTGCCGTCCAGCGGTTCGTAGAGTTTTCCGATGAGGTGAATGGAAAGCTTCGCCTGAGCCAGCAGGCGCCGCACTTCGGGGATGTATTCGGCCTCGCTCCACGGCAGGGCGCGCTCAGGCAGCACGGTGTAGCCGAGCATCTGCAATTCCGTCTGCAGTGCGTCGCGCTCCGAACGCCGGTCTTTGCTGCATTCGGCGAGGTAGATAGCAGGCTTGGCGGCAGACACCGGCGCAGCCCCCGCCTGGGCGGGCGGATCCATCTGCTTCAGAAACTGGGCTAGCTTCCACGCCAGCGTCGCTACCTTACCGTGATACTGCTGCGAAATTGGCGGGCCGTACGTCGGGTCCAGTTCCAGCGGCGCCTGCTCCTCGTTGTAGACGAAGAACTCCTCGCCCAGAATCTCCTTGAAGATCGGGATCGCCTCCTGCGAATCCACCGGAGTCTTGATGACCTTGAAGATGCGGACTCCGTTACCCACCCGCAATCCGCCAGACTGTTGGGCCAGGCGGCAGAATTCCTTTACTTCCTTGGAACACCATTCCGAGCCCAGATATCCTGGCGAGAGGATACTGACGAGCACCGCCGATTGCGGTAACTGCGTGAGGATTTCGTCCGCGAAAATATCATTGCCGCGGAGCTTCTCATCGCGCCAGATGGCCGCTCGCCGCACGCCCAGGCGCATCTCGAGGTAGCCCTTCAGTATGGCGTGGAACCGTGTCACCCACCCCTGCGCCTCAGCGGAAAGAGGTTGGTTATCGATATGCGAATAGCTAATGAAGACGTGATTTTGGAAGCTCACGGTGGCGTCAATAGACATACCACAACGGAGCGAAATGGTGGAACTTAGGTCCGCTGCATCACTAAGCGCTGGCGCACCGGGCCGCCGTTCATCGCCTGCGTACGCTGAATCACCAGCCGCGCGCCACCGTCTTGTAGCGTCCAGCAATCAGTCAGCTCACGTGGATTGCCACCAACGTCCCAGCGTGTAACGAGCAGGAGATCATCCCCGTCCCAGAACCCCGAGAGTTGCCGCGGCCGACCCAGGACATCGATCGTGACGTCGCCGCCGCCAATCGTGACCGCACGCGTCACCATGTTGTCGCCGTTGGTGTCTTTTTGCAGGGTGGTTACCTGAAGCGACGGCTCTTGATGCACCACTACATCCTCGCGCCGCGCGGGCGGCTTGAGAAAGCCAAACTCGCTGGCGCCGGTGTTCAAGATCCAAGTGCCGCTGAAGTCGGGCTTCATTCGTAGCGCAGCGCCACCACGGGATCCAGTCGTGCCGCTTTGCCCGCCGGCCATATGCCGAAGAACAACCCTACTGCCACCGACATCAACACCCCCGACGCCGCCGCCCACAGTGGTACGGCAGTCGGCAAGTTCGGGAACGCCAAGTGAACCGCCAGGGACATCAGCCACCCGAGCAGCATCCCGACAAGTCCGCCCATGCCCGTCAATACCACCGCCTCCGTAAGGAACTGCAGAATGATATCCGAACGCCGTGCGCCCAGGGCTTTACGCACGCCGATCTCCTTCGTCCGCTCGGTTACCGACACCAGCATGATGTTCATCACGCCGATGCCGCCCACCAGCAGACCGATGGAACTCAGCACCACCATTACCAGCGCCGTCACTGCCGTTACTTTGCGGAAATCGTCGAGCATCTGTTCCGCCGTTGACATTCCGAAATTGTCGGGCGCGCTGTGTGCCACCCGCCGCTCCTGACGCAGCACCATGCGCACTTCGTCGGTCGCCGCGGCCAGTTTGCCTTCGTTCGCAACCACAACCAGCATGTGCTCCTTCGCATTGGGGAACATCTTATGCATCGTGAAGTACGGGACGAGAACGCGCGTATCGTCCTGGCCCGGCATCGCGTTGCCCGGCCGGTACATGAGGCCGACCACCTCAAACTGGTGCCCGTCCACGTCCATCCACTTGCCGATCGGGTCCTGCTCCGGAAACAGCGCCTTCTGGATGTCCTCACCAATTACGACCACAGGCGCCTTGTGCAAATTCTCGACTTCGGTGAAGAACCGCCCGGACTTCATCCTTACTTCGTCGCTGCCCGCATACCCATCGTCGGTGCCGCCGAAGTCGAGTTCATAGTAGTCGTTGCCCTTGTACTTGGCTTTGTGGATGCCGTCGCCGGGAAACAACCACGGACTGACCGCTTTCACAGACGGGCATCGTTCGCGAATGGCCACCGCATTCTCATAGGTCAGGGGTTTGCGCTGCCGTTCTTCCGATGTCAGGTTGCCGAATTTGATGGGATGTTTCAGAACGATGACAGTGTTCGCGCCGAAACCGCTCAAGGCGCCGGCAATGGCTCCGTCAAGACCAGCGATGATGGAGCCTACGCCGATGATGGTACTGGTGCCGATCACCACGCCCAACACCGTCAGCACGGCGCGCACCTTATGCCCGCGAATGGTATCCATCGCGAGGCCGATTGCCGCCAGGATCGCTGTCTTGTTCATCGTCCGTTACCTCTCTACGCGCAACGCTTCGATCGGATCCAATTGCGAGGCGCGGTGCGCCGGATAGATTCCAAAGAACAGTCCTACCGCCGCGGACAGGAGCACTGCGATGAGGACGGCAGAAAGGGGCATGGAAATGGGTACCGGCGTCGCCGCCTTCACCACCATCGTGATGGACCACGCGATGATGACGCCGATCATGCCTCCCGATCCGGCGAGCATTGCCGACTCCACCAGAAACTGATTCAAGATGTCCCGCTTGCGGGCGCCCACGGATTTCCTGATGCCGATCTCATGCGTGCGCTCGCTTACCACCGCCAGCATGATATTCATGATGACAACGCCGCCCACCACCATGAAGACGCTGACCACGGCTACGGCCGTCGCGGCGATGGCTCCGGTGAGGCGGTCCCACGCCTGCACCAACGAATCAGACGACAGGATGGCGAAATTGTCCTCCTGCTGCGGCCTCAGGTGGCGGTAGGCGCGCATCAGCATCCGCACTTCGTCCTGGGCCTGCGCCAAATGATCGCGGTCAATCGCCAGCGCGTTGTACCCCACCCCGTTGCGTGAATCGAACATTTTGAAGTAGGTGTAGACGGGGATCATCACGAAGTTATCGCGGCTTTGCCCGAACACACTGCCCTGAGCCTTGGCTACGCCGATCACTTCAAATTGCTGGCCTTGCACCTGGATGGTTTTGCCCACCGGGTCGGCGGTGGGGAAGAACCGCTCTTTTAGGTCGTTACCGATGAAAGCCACACGCAGGCGTTTGCGGTCCTCGGTATCTGTGATGAAGCGGCCGATCACCGGCTGAACGTTGCTGATGATGCCGATATTGCTGGAAACGCCCTGCAGAAACGCATCCTGGATCTCTTCACTACCGAAGTTGACCTTGACGCGCTTCTGGGTGCTCATGCCTAGCTCGCGGATCAGGGTTGACTTCTCATGAATAAAATTGAACTCGTCCCCCGACAGTTGAGGATTCTTCTTCAGTGCTTCCAGGTACTTCTTCGCGTCGAAGTTGCCAACAAACGCCATCCGGAAGACGCGGAATCCATCGACGCCCATGTTTGAGACATTCTCGGCAATATAGAGGTCCATGCCATGGATCACAGACATCACGGCAATCAAGGTGGTGGTAGCGAGAATGATGCCGAGAAGGGTAAGAAAACTACGAAGCTTGGAGCCCAATAGGGAGGAGGCCGCAACGGACGCAGCTTCAGAAAAGGAAGCCTGAGACTTCATCTCTATACCAGACGAGTGGAGGCGGCCATTTGTTCCGCCAGCCAGTCGAGAATTACGGCGTCCTGCCAGAATCGGGGGCCGTTGCGAGCGATAAACCCGATATGCCCCCCCTTTTCCACAGCCAGCAGCCGCAGGAAGGAGTTCCGCCGCAGGGCGTCCGCTTCAAAAACCGCAAAGGGTATCATCGGATCGTCTTTCGCCTGGATCAGCAGTGTGGGCACGCGGATCCCATTTAGAAACCTGATAGAGGATTGGGTGGCGTAGTAGTTGTCCGCCGTTCCAAAGCCAAACGCCTTCGCTGTGAACCGGTCGTCGAATTCGTAGACGGTGCGGACGGCTGCCAGTCCGTCCGCCGGAAATTGCTCTGGCATGGCCTGATGACGGCGCCCGTAGCGGTCTTTCAATCGGCTGACGAAGCGCTGCTCATAGAGACGATTGGAAAACTTGGAAATTTCACGCACACACTCGGCGAGGTCAAGCGGTGCGGAAACCGCGCAGAAGCCACTCACCAGACCGCACGCGGTTTCGCCCAGTTCGCCGGCAAGTTTCAACACTACGTTGGCGCCTAAAGAGTAGCCGGTGACAAACAAGGGTAGTGACGACTCCTTGTGCAGGGTTTCCAGGACGCACCGTAGGTCGGAGGTCAGGCCGGCATGATACAGCGTGGGCGAGAGATCTTCGGTGCCGCCGCAACTGCGCATGTTTAAACGGCTGACACGATAGCCGGCCTCAAGCGCGGCCTGCGCCATGCTAACCATGTACCCGGCTTGGTGGGAACCCTCCAGACCGTGTAGTAAAACGAGGTGCGCTACCGGTTCACAGAGAGGAGATTGTTCCACGGCCAGGACTTGCACGCCCGATTCGGTGGCGTACAACCGTCGTTGCTCGGGAAATCGAGCCACGTCCATGCGCCGGGGCCAGAAATTGCCCAGGATGGTGAGTAAGTGCGGGTTAGAAAATACAGGCTGGAAGGGGCGCAACCTTCATGGTACTTCAGCGGCGCGCCCCAGCCTTTTACTCGTCGCCGACTGCGGTATCGCGGACGTCGCTCTTGCGGCTCAAGTCTTCCGCCAGAATGATGGCTTCGGCCAAATCGCGCATCGGACGGCGCAGACGGCGGCTCTCATTACGCAGCCGCAGGTACGCTTCTTCTTCGGTCAGGTTGTACTTGTACTGCAGGATGCCCTTAGCGCGTTCCACCAGTTTGCGCGTTTCGAGCTGCCGCTTCATCTCGAGGGTTTCCTCAAGAAGCCGTGCATTTTCTTCGGCCAGTTTCGATTTGGTAATCGCCCCGCCCATCTGCTCGCCCACAAACGTAAGAAGCGAAATCTCTTCCGTGTTGTGCGCGTGTGATTCGCGGTGATGAACGTTGATGACACCGATAACGTCGCCCCCGGCCACCAAAGGCACCGAAAGGAAAGCCTCGTAGGTATCTTCGATAAGACCCTGGAACCGTTTGAAACGCTGATCGCGATTCGCGTTCGAAGCCAGTGCCACAACACTCTTGTGTTCGGCAACCCAGCCCGTGACGCCCTCGCCCATGCGCATGCGAAGGTTGCCCAGTTCGGCGGCGTGTGGCAACTGTGACGCGCGCAGGACGATTTCTCCTGTGACGTTATCGATCAGATAGACGAGACAGGCGTCGCAGTCGGTGACTTGAACAGTCAGGCCGACGATTTCGCCGAGCATTTCGTCCAGGCTCCGCTCAGAGCTGACGATGCTGCTAATACGGTGCAGCAGTGATACCTGATGTGTAGAACTCGCTGGCTCCATAATGATTGCTGCCATAATCAACACTATCCGCGTTGTGGCGGTTTGAGCAATCGAAAGTTTCTATTGAGTCCATCGTCCAGAGTTGTAAGGTTCAGTGATACGCAACACAATTCACGCGTGATTAATACGATATTAATGATGCTGGCGACGGCCACGCTGGCGCACGCCTCATGGTGGCGCGTGGCCGGCGGCGGGTTCGAAGTATACACCGATGCCAGTGAAGCGGCTGGCGTCAAAGTGTTGGAACGGCTACGGGAAATGCAGCGGATATTCCGGCAGCAATGGCCCGAATCGCGCCAACCCATTCGCGTGCTGGCGCTACGCTCGGAAGCCGACTATGACGCCATCAAACCGGGCGCCACGGCGAGGGCGTTTTTCCAGTCGGGCGGGGAACGGGATTACATCGTGCTTCTGGCGGGCTATCCCGATACCCTGCGTGCCGCTTGCCACGAATACGTTCATGCCGTTGTGCACCACACAACTGTGGCCTTGCCGCGGTGGCTGGAGGAGGGTCTCGCCGATTTCTATTCCACCGCCGCAGTCCGCCGCGACCAGGCGCATATCGGTGAACCCATTGCGGAACACCTCTCCGTGCTGGCGCGCCTGCCATGGATTGACGCCGGGCGGCTGGCCGGAGCAGGCAAAGAGTCGGCGGAATACAACCAACCCGATCGTGCGGGTCTCTTCTACGCACAGAGCTGGGCGCTGGTTCACATGCTGATGCTGCGTCCCCCTTGGCGCGATCATATGCCGCAGTTCCTCGAGAAGATGGTGGCTGGTGAAGCGCAAGACGCTGCCTTTAGAGAGGCATTCGGGAAGACGATAGCCGAAGCAGTAGATGAACTCGCCATGTACCTCGGACAGCGGAAGTTGCCAGCGGGGGTTCTACCCTTGCCGTCCGCAACAATTGATACGGCACACGCGGAGCGGTTATCCGGCCCCGAAGGCGGCCTCATTGCGGCCGAAGTGGCGCTGTTGGGAGGTCTGCAGAGGCGCGCCGCTGAGACTTATGAGAAGCTGGCGCGCGATTTTCCCGATTCGCCTGTCGCCGCCTCCGGTCTGGCCACACTTCGTTTGCAAAAAGACGACTACGAGGGCGCGAAAGCAATGCTCACCCGAGCACTGGAATTGGGGGCAACGGATGCCTCGACGTACCTGGAGTATGCGATGCTGCTGCGCGAGACCGGCGCGCCGCGCGAGCAGGTGCGCCGTTATCTGGTGCGCTCCGTGGACGCCAATCCGCAGTTGGCCGAGGCTCAGTTTCTGCTTGGCCTGATGGATGCCGCCGAGAAGCGCTTGCCCGAAGCTATCGCCCGTTATGAGGCGGCGACCCTTGCGTCGCCACGCCAATCGTCGTTTTGGCACGCTCTCGCGATGACGTATTGGGAAGCTGGCAAGCGCGGCGAAGCGCGGCAGGCGGCGCAGCGGGCGCTGGATTCCGCAGCCCGTCCCCATGAACGGGAAGCGGCCCAGGCGGCCTTGAACCTGACTTCGAGTGACGCGCGGACGGCGACTCCAAAGAAGCCCGCAGTGGTCACGCCCGAGCGCTGGAAATCCCGTCAGGTAGACCACACCTTGTCTGGGAAGCTGGTGCTGGTGGAGTGCGGCGACGACGGTCCGCGCCTTCATCTTGAAGGAACGTCGGAGAAGGTGGTACTCACTGCCAAGCGTCCCACCGAGATTGAACTTCGCAACGCACCGTCGGCCAGCCTCGAGTTTTCCTGCGGCCCGCAAAACAAGGGTGTCATCGCCGGCTACACGGAAGATCACGACCTGGTGTCGCTGGAGTTTGTGCGCTGAGACTTGCCACCGGCACCCTGATTTCGATACGTTCACGGTGACGGCAATCATGAAGATCACAAATGTTACTACGGCCGTGGTTGAGGCCAACTTCGACTGGATTCTGGTTCGTGTGGAGACGGACGAAGGCATCACCGGCTACGGCGAATCCTTCTTTGGACCGGGCATCACGGCGGTCATCCGCGACTTCCGTACGCTGCTGGTGGGCGAAGATCCCACCTCGCTTGACCGCCTGCTGCGGCGCATGCGCGCCAGCGTGGCTTACTGCTATCCGGGCCTGGTGGTGCATGCTATCTATGGCATTGAGACAGCCCTGCTGGATATCATCGGCAAGCGACACAAAATGCCCATCTGGCAGATCCTGGGCGGCAAGTATCGCGACCATGTTCGGATCTACGCCGATTGCCACGCCGGCGACGCGTTGGAAAGCATCAACTGCATGCTGGCTCCCCGAGTGCCGGTGTGGCAGCAGGCCGAAGGCGAGAAGTCAGCGTTGGGAACGGTGAGCGTGAAGCACCACGGATGGGATGCGTCGCGGCCTGAGCAACTCACTGCTGAAGCCTACGCCGAGCAAGCCCGCTGCATGGTGGAGCGCGGGTTTCGGATTGTGAAATTCGATGTGGATGTGCCCACGCCTTATGAAACGGACGAGTACAATCGCGACCTGAGCAGCCAGGAAGTGGAGTTCGCCGCTTCTCTGGTCTCCGCTGTGCGTGACGCCGTGGGCCCTGAGATTGGACTCGCCATCGATTGCCATTGGAACTACGGAGTACGCGCCGCCATCGAACTGGCGCGGGCGCTGGAGTCGCTGGACCTGATGTGGCTGGAAGATCCAGTGCCGCCGGAAAACATCCCCGCACTGGCCGAGGTGCAAGCCAACACCAGCACCACACTCGCCACCGGGGAGAATCACTATCTGAAGGTGGACTTCCAAAGATTGATCGTGGATGGCGGGCTACGCGTGCTGGCGCCCGATGTGCAGAAGATCGGTCTGTGGGACGGCCGCAAGGTCGCCGAGCTGGCGGACATGCACTATGTCAATCTGACGCTGCACAACATCAGCAGCCCGATTGGCACTATGGCCGGCGTACATCTCTGCGCCGCCATACCAAACATTCTAGCGTTGGAATGGCATGCCGCCAGCGTGCCGTTCTTCGACGCACTGGTGAAGAACGGGGACGGCCCGTTGATTCGCGAAGGCAAGGTGGCGGTGACCAACCGGCCCGGCCTGGGCATTGAGCTTGATGAAAGCGTCGCCTGGAAGTACCGCCGTCCCATCGAGCCTTTCTTCGAATAGCGTTTAGCGGGCGCGCTGGCGTGTAAGGGCCCAGAATCCAATGGCCAGCGCAGCCGCAACGGCCAATCCGCCATTCAGTTGGAACCACGAGTTCGGCTGCTCCAGCAGAGCCGCGCCACCTTCCAGAGAGGCGAGCCAGAAGAACGCCACGGCGAACGTGACGGGCGCGGCATCACAGGTGCGTAAGAGCAGAAGCGCGACGGCCACCCACACGCAGCCACTGGCGAAAGCGAATGCGGCCAGCGGGAACACCGGCGCGCTGGCGGCAGACATCGCAACTAATCCGCCGATCGCTAGCAGCCTTCGCCGTGGCGGCACAAACCCTGTGAAGGCGGCCAGGCCGATGCCCAGCAAAAGAGTTCGTCCCACACCGGAGCTGAACGCCTGCTGCAGTACGGTCCAGGCAGGCGACAGGCTATCCATCCCCGGAATGTTCTCCGGACCGCCGCGAAAGCGTGGCCCGGGAACCATCTGTTCCAACCACGTGAGCCAGCGCGCCGTACCCCACAAAACTGCTGCCGCCGCTGCCGCGTGCCACCCTGCCAGTGGCCGTGCAGCCATGCCCATCGCCGCCTGGGCGAATACGTCGAACGCCATCGCTCCGAAAAAGAAACCCGCACCGACAACAAGACCTAACATCACCCGCGACGCTGCCAGGCTGGCGACGTAGTTCTCCAACGGCGTATCCGTGCTGTAGCCGGACATGATGTTCGGCCATCCATTGGCGACTCCTGCCGCGTAGACGATTACTCCGGCCGCCGCCAGCGCCGCGTAAGAGCTCCAGTGGAAACGGTGGGCCGGCGTGCCATGGCCGGACACGCGCCGCAGGAAAACGATCAAGAGCGGCAGCGCCATCACGCCCAGCGTTGCCGGGAACAGAAACGCTGTCATCCTCGGTTTCTCGTACTCACGCATCCACTGTTCGGGGAGCTTGAGGAAGCGGCGGAAATTCGATACTTCATCGCCGATGACTTCCGTGGAAACACGCGCCGCGGCTTCACCCGAATGAAAGTCGGTGGATTCCCAGATGAACGAATGGTCTGTTCGATGCGCGCGCTTCTCAGTCTGGGCATCCATCAACTTAAAACGCTCGACAGAT
>JBDTMC010000130.1:0-17190 GCA_039934475.1 Bryobacteraceae bacterium
TGGCGTCAGCGGGGGCGAGGCCGGAATTCGCGGCTTCGTCGATGCCTATGATTCGAAGACCGGCAAGCAGGCGTGGCGCTTCTACACGATTCCGGCCCCCGGCGAGCCAGGGCATGAAACCTGGATTGGCGATACCTGGAAGACGGGAGGCGGCTCCACTTGGGTCACCGGGTCCTACGATCCAAAACTGAATCTCGTCTACTGGGGAATCGGTAATCCAGGCCCCGATTGGAATGGCGACTCGCGTCCCGGCGACAACCTCTATACGTGCTCCCTGGTGGCGCTGGACGGCGATACGGGCAAGCTGAAATGGCACTTCCAGTTCACCCCGCATGACACGCATGACTGGGATTCCACCCACGTTCCCGTTCTGTTTGAAGCGCCGGTGCGCGGCGTCAACCGCGAATTAGTGGCGGTGGCAAATCGCAACGCTTTCTACTATGTGCTTGACCGCCGCACGGGCGAGTTTGTGGCGGGCCGCCAGTATGCCAAACAAACGTGGGCTCGTGGCCTGGATGACAAGGGACGCCCGATGGTGATCGCCGGTGCCGATCCGACCGAGGAAGGCGTTCTGGTGTACCCCAACCTCAACGGCGCAACCGTATGGTTCAGCCCTTCCTACAGCCCGCCGACGGGGCTCTTTTATGTCGCCACGCGTGAGATTGGAGCCATTTACTTCAAACGTAAACAGGATTTCAAAGAGGGTACCTACTTTGCCGCGGGCGGCGAGAAGGAGCTTCCTGCCGACGAGGCTTGGGGCGCCATTCGCGCTTTGAAAGCCACTACCGGCGAAATGAAATGGGAGTTCAAGCTGCATTCGCCGCCGTGGGCGGGCGTGCTTTCCACGGGCGGTGGTCTGGTCTTCTCCGGTTCTGACGAAGGCGAGTTCTATGCCCTGGACGCCGCCAGCGGCGCACCGTTATGGAATTTCCAAACGGGTGGACCAATTGCCGCCAATCCCATCTCCTTCAGCGTGGACGGGCGCCAGCGCATCGCCATTGTCGCCGACCGTGTGCTCTACGTTTTCGGCTTGTAATCACTTTCCCGGTTCCGGCAGGACGTCCAAATTGCGTACGTTGACGGGGGGCAGGGGTTCATGGTGGAATCCGCCGGGCGTGTCCTGATACCAGTAGTGCACGGTGGCAAAATCAGCCCAGCCTCTGATCTTGCTCCAGTCGCCGCCCTCGTGTGCCGCCCGATGACATGCCCGCGCCCCTTCACGCGGAAGAACTCTTCGCGGGTCTCACCGGTGACGTAGAAGCCCTTGCGCCGCCACGTGGCGTGGAAGTAGCCGGTATTGGCGTCGAGGTTTGGTTGTGCCTCCCATTCCACCATCGAATACCCCATGTACTGGAAGGATGTGTCGTTGCGTATCTGCACTTTCGCGGACTTTCTAAACGGCATGCGGAAATAGCAGTTGTAGGCAATGGGCACTTTCTCCAGATAGCGGGACGAAAAGTTCATAGCGCGTCCGTTTGAACCATCGGCGAAGAAGTCCGGCAGGGGGCTCATTGCGGCGGGTTCGGAGGCTCCATCGAAGTAGATCTCCAGCACCAGTCCGCGCGGCGGCCGTTCGGAATGCATCCACTGGTCTGTCGTGATGCGCAGGTTCGTGATAACGGCGGGGCCTGTTAACTCGGCCACAACTACAGTAGTGTTCGGCAATAACTGCCGCGCCTCGGGATGGCCGCGGTCGAGCCACAATCCGGAAACGGTGCCCTGCTTGGTAGCGGGACGAATGATAGTGAGGTCAGTGTCGTCTCCGCCCGCGGCCGTGTATGCGGCGGTGAGAAGCAGGAATATCGCCGATGAATAGATGAGATGACGGAACTTCATTGCGGTTGGGCCTCACAGATGCAAGAGAAATGGATTATGCCTCGTAACATTTCAACTTGCATCGTGTGGTCACTTTACTTGACCTTGCCCCTGACTGCAATGGCGCAAGCTCGCGATCCCCAGATCGATGAGCTGAAGAAAGAGACGGCGCAACTGAAGACCGTAGTCGCGGATCAGGAGCATCGGATCGCGGAGTTAGAAAAGACAGTCAGAGCGCTGCAAGCCATTGCCACGCCGGTACCGACGCCGCTTCCTGCGCCGGTGGCCGCCTGGAGGTCGGCATCGAATTGGAACCAGGTCAAGCTAGGGATGTCGGAGGCGCAAGTCGTGCAGATCCTGGGGCCGCCGACGCGCGTAGAAGCATCGATCGACGTCCGGACGCTGATTTATCTGCCCGACTCGCACTCCACGTCCACGCTCTCGGGGAAGGTCACACTAACGGACGACCGTATAACGGCCGCCGTTCCTCCGGCGTTTTAATCGGCGCGTAAACCTCATGGACGATACTTCGGGGGAAGAGGATTGCGATTTTGGAACTGCCGCTGGTGCCAGTAGGGATAGGCGATCTGCACGTCGCTGGCCTCGTCCAGACGGCCTACCTGTTCCGGCGTGAGGGCGAAGCTCGCCGCGGCCAGATTGTCGCGCAGTTGTTTTTCGTTGCGCGCTCCGATGATGACCGTGGAAATGGTGGGCTTTCGAAGCAGCCAGTTCAGGGCCAATTGCGGCACGCTCTTTCCAGTTTCAGTGGACAACGCGTCAAGCACATCCACAACCCGGTATAGAAGTTCGTCGGATACAACGGGCCCGCGGTCGGCAGTCTTGTGCAGGCGGCTCACTTCAGGCACAGGCTGTCCGCGTCGGATCTTGCCGGTGAGCCGTCCCCAGCCGAGCGGGCTCCAGACCAGGGCACCGATTCCTTCGGAGTGCGCTTGCGGCATCAGGTCCCATTCGTAGTCGCGACCGACCAGCGAATAGTAGATCTGATGACCGACGTAACGCGACCAACCGTGCTTTTCACTCACGCCAAGCGACTTCTGAATGTGCCAGCCGGAGAAATTCGAGGCAGCGATATAACGCAGCTTGCCTTGGCGGACAGCGTTATCCAGTGTGGCAATGGTTTCTTCAACAGGTGTTAGCGCATCGAAACCGTGCATGTGATAGACGTCGATGTAGTCGGTCTTCAGCCGCTTCAAGGACGCATCGATCTGGCGTGTCAGGTGGACGCGCGACGATCCCACGTTATTGGGGCCCTCGCCAAACTGAAAGGTGGCTTTGGTGGAAATGAGCACCGACTCGCGGGGCACATGCTGGAGCGCCTGGCCGAGAATCTCCTCCGACAGACCCTGCGAGTAGATATCGGCCGTATCGAAGAAATTGACGCCCGCTTCGAGACAGATATCGATGAGATGAATCGCTTCCGCGACGTCCGTCTCACCCCAAGCCCGGAAGAACTCACTGCCGCCGCCGAAGGTGCCGGTTCCGAAACAGAGAGCGGGAACCTGGAGGCCGCTCTTTCCCAATTGTCGAAATTCCATAAGCATGAGACAACGGAAGGTGCGGTTTGGTTGCAGACAATGGTGAGCCCGGGCAGGTTGATCGCGGCTCAGCGGTTGCACCGGGGCAGGTGAGGACGACACAGGGATACGTCACAATCCACGCCGCAAAGCGGCTATACCGCAATGCGGTATTTTCGGCAAAGCGCGGCGGCGCACTGATCACCTAGGGATCTGGCGGGGGACTGCTGCGGCAGATAGCGGCACAGCAACTGCCAAGAAGAAGGCCGCGGCTTTCGGTGAAGACCTCATCGAGGGAATGAAAGGCCACATAAGAATAAGTGGAACCAGCCACGAAATGAATCGCGCGTCAGGATCAACCTGCGGCTTTGAATTTTATTCGGCCTTGAAAATCGTTGGCTCGATTTCTGTCCAATGGCGCGCGGCGATGAATTGCGACAAGTGCTTTTGATTTGTTGTGGCAATTATTGGCGCACCTCCGATCCGTAAAGCCTGCGCCGCCAGCAGAACATCGATGTCGAGGGCCGTGGCGTCCGCCGTCGGTCGGCCAGCTCGTCTTGACTGAGCCCACAATTCTGCTGCGAAACGAAGGGCATCGTCAGTCAAAGGCACGTATCTGTCTGGAGTGACATTGACGAAGGCATCCAAGCGGGCAAGCCCAATGGCTTTATTCGCTCTGAGCAGTTCGCGCTTAATCTCGTAATATACGATTGCCGGCACGAGAACGCGAGCGCCTGCACGGAGACATTCTTTCAACCAGTCTGTTATGGCGATAACTTCATGGCTGCGCTGCGGTTGGGTGATGAGGCCGAGCGGTCCCGAATCCAGCAAAAGAACGTCGTTCACGGGTAGACGGGCGGTTCACCTGACGCGGTGCGAGCATCATTGACAGCCTTCATGAATACGGCAAGTCCCTCTTCTGCGGCTCTCAGTTGCGCCGGATCGGTCGTCGCGTCCTCCTGCTGCCAAATCGACAGCAGCTCGAGTGTTGCCGTGTCTACGGGCTCCGGGACAGACGGAGCTGAACTACCGTGCAGTCGCACTGTAGGTCCGACTTGCGGGGGCTCTGACTGTAAGGGATGCCTCATTGCGTTTCCTGCCCTGTTTGAATTTTAGCATCCGCGGCGCTGACGCGAAAAACTCAACCGTTCGATGTGCCCGGAGTTTTGCCGAGGGGCGGGCGTTTCGAAGAACAGAAAGCATTTAAATTCATGGATCGGCTTCAGTCGCGGCGCGCACGCCCGCTGCGGCTCATCCGGAGCTTCGTGTGTTGACGCACATTCTGAACGGTCACGCGGTGGCATAGATACCGCGGCAGAGCAACGCGTAGGTGTTCAACCTCTACAGTCAGGCCGAGCCCGGCATGATACTCGAGGCGATCGTAAAGCTCGGCGGGTATGCCAGCGAGCGGAGAATTTCGGCACAGAGAACCACAGTTGTGGCCTGTCGAACCGTAGAGCCGATTGCTTCTAGACGAATAAGTGGTGGGCGCGCAGGGACTCGAACCCCGGGCCTCCTGCGTGTGAAGCAGGCGCTCTAACCAGCTGAGCTACGCGCCCCCAATTTTGGTGGGACCTCCCCAGTATACGAAGCGACACGGGTTTTTGACAAATCAGTTGCTGGCCGCGATATTCTAAAGACCTCATGACCCGTAAGATTCGTTGGGGTGTTCTCGGGGCTGCGAAGATCGCAATCGAAAAAGTCATCCCGGCTATGCAGGCCGGGGCGCACACCGAGGTGACCGCTATCGCCTCGCGCCATCTTCCTAAGGCGCAGGCCGCCGCGGCGCGACTGGGGCTCGCTAAAGCGTATGGCAGCTATGAGGAACTCCTCGCCGATCCGGACATCGACGCGATCTACAATCCTCTCCCTAACCATCTCCATGTTCCGTGGTCCATTCGCGCCGCGGAGGCCGGTAAACACGTGTTGTGCGAGAAGCCGGTCTCCCTTACCGTCGATGAGGCGAAGGAACTGCTGGCGGTGCGTGATCGCGCCGGTGTCGTGATCGGCGAAGCGTTTATGGCGCGGTCCAATCCACAGTGGCTGCGCGCTCGCGATATTGTGCGATTTGGCCAGATCGGCGACCTTCGGTTGATTGGCGGGTTCTTCAGCTACTTCAATGCCGACCCGGCGAATATCCGCAATCAGGCCGGTATCGGCGGCGGCGCGCTGATGGACATTGGCTGCTATCCCATCACCCTTTCCCGGCTGATCTTCAATACGGAGCCGACGCGGGTCTTTGCGCTGATTGAGCGCGATCCGGCGCTCCATACCGATCGCCTATCGTCCGCTATTCTCGACTACGTGACCGGGCAATGTATGTTTTCCTGCAGTACTCAACTTGTTCCCTATCAGCGCATGCACCTCATGGGAACGAAAGGCCGGGTGGAGATCGAGATCCCGTTCAACGCACCGCCGGACCGGCCCAATCGCATCTTCATTGATGACGGTTCCAGTATCTTCGGAACGGGCATCGTCACAGAGGACTTGCCGGTTTCCAATCAATACACCGTGCAGGGCGATCTTTTCTCAAAATCAATCCTGGACGGGACGCCAGCGCCGACAACGCTGGAAGACGCCATCCGAAATATGGCCGTCATACAGGCACTCTTCCAGTCAGCGGAGAGCGGCCGGTGGGAATATCCGTCAGAACTTCTTTAGGTACACATGAAATTGATCGTCATCGTCGCATCCATCCTGCCATTGCTCGGCACTGCCCAGACTCTGCCCGAACAGGCCCAGACTATCCTTAAGGCGAACTGTTACGGCTGTCACGGCGCGGCGGTACAGATGTCGAAGCTCGATCTGAGGACGCGGCAATCGATCATTGCAGGCGGTGAGCGCGGTCCGGCGGTGGAGCCGGCGAATCCGCAGCGCAGCCACCTTTATCAGTTCGCCTCCCACGCGCAGAAGCCGACCATGCCTCCGGGGAAGAAGTTGACCGACGTGGAGATAGACACCTTACGCCGCTGGATCCTTGCCGGCGCTGAGGTTCCCGCGGTGGAACTGACCAAAGAAGCCGCGGACGCCGATCGCCAGGCTGCGATGGCAAAGCTGGAGGAACGTCCCATCACCGACGCCGAGCGCAAGTTCTGGTCGTTCCAGCCGCCTCGCCGGGTGGAACCTCCGTCCGCGGCCCAGAATCCAGTGGACGCTTTTCTCGCGGCCAACTACAAAAAGAATCAACTCACGCCATCGCCCAAGGCCGACCGCCGCGTGCTGGTCCGCCGCGCGTACCTCGATCTGCTCGGTCTTCCACCGACGCCGGAAGAGGCCGCGGCCTTTATCGACGACAAGGGACCCGATGCGTGGACGCGTCTGGTGGACAAGCTTCTCGCCTCTCCCCACTACGGCGAACGCCAGGCCCGTTTCTGGCTTGACCTTGTCCGCTACGCCGACTCGGGCGGCTTTGAACGCGACACTGACCGTCCTCAGGCGTGGCGTTACCGGGACTATGTTGTCGATTCGTTCAATGCCGATAAACCGTATGAACGGTTTGTCCGCGAGCAGATCGCCGGAGATGAGATCTATCCAGGACAGCCTGAGGCCATGATCGCGACCGGGTACCTTCGTTTGGGCGCGGAAAATAACATTCGTAGTGAACGATCGCGCATGGACGAACTCGACGATATTGTGGCCACTACTTCGCTGGCCTACCTTGGACTCACTGTCGGTTGCGCCCGCTGTCACAACCATAAATTCGATCCTATCCCGCAAAAAGACTACTACCAGATTCAGTCCGTGTTTTTCTCGACGAAGAGCCTGGATTTTCCCTTGGTGGACAAGGCGGCAGTGGATGCCCATAAAGCCGAAATGGATCGCATTGACGCGCTTGCGGCGCCACTGAAGAAACAACGGGACGCTGTCGACGAGCCCTATCGCAAGACCCTGTTTGCGGAGAGACTGGCGCAGATGGCTGGATATCTGCAGACGGCCTGGCGCACTCCGCAGGACCAACGCACCGAAGGCCAACGGCTGAACGTCCGGCAGATTGAGGAGACGCTTCATTTCGGCGAGAAGGATCTGCTGCCGCGGATGACCGAAGACTCGAAAGCCGAACGCGCCGAGCTTACCCGCAAGATCGATGATTTGGAAAAATCGCGACCCGCGCCGTTTCCCGCCGCCATGGCGATTGGGGAAGAGGGCCGCGATCCGCTACCGTCCTACTTTCTCTACCGGGGGAGTCCAGACTCTAAAGGGTCGCCGATGCAGCCGGGCATTGTTTCCGTGGCATGGCGGGGGACCTACACCTATCCGCAGACGCCGCCCAACGCGGCCACCAGCCACCGCCGCAGAGGCTTCGCCGAGTGGGTTGCGTCCGAAGAGAATCCACTGACGGCGCGCGTGATGGTGAATCGGTTGTGGGGGCAACATTTTGGCGAAGGAATTGTGCGCACGCCGAGTAACTTCGGCCGTATGGGAGCACGGCCATCGCACCCCGAGTTACTGGATTACCTGGCCACGAGTTTCATGGCAAATCGCTGGAGCGTCAAGTCCGTGCACCGCCTGATCATGACCTCGGACGCTTACCAAATGGCCAGCGATGACATTGCCGCCAACGTCGCGATCGATCCGGAGAACCGCCAGTTCTGGCGTATGCCGCGGCAACGTCTGCAGGCTGAGGCCGTGCGGGACCAGATCCTTGCGGTTGCAGGAACCCTAGACAGAAAGACCGGCGGCCCTTGCGTTTTCCCGTATATCGATCCAGACCTCTTCCAATCGAGCACCGAACGCTTTTGGAAGGGCGTGTCGGACGACGACCCGTCTACCTGGCGGCGCAGTATCTACGTCTTCACCAAGCGCAGCATCCGCTATCCGTTCTTCGAGGCATTCGATCAGCCGGATCCGATCCTCTCTTGCGATCGCCGCAACCGTTCCACCATTGCCCCTCAGGCGTTGATGCTGATGAATAACGAACTCGTGCTGCTGCAATCGCGCAAACTCGCCGCGCGTGTGAAGGCGGAGGCTGGCGACGATGTCGCGGCGCAAGTCACACGGCTGTATCAACTCGCGCTGTCGCGTCCGCCGGAAGAGTTCGAACTCTCCCGTGCCAGGACCTACATTGAGAATGACCCTGACGGTCTGGTCGATTTCAGCCAGATGATTCTAAACCTAAGCGAATTTGTCTACCGCCCATGACCAATCCCACTTACTCCCGCCGTGAACTACTCACCAAACTCGGTGGAGGCATCGCCAATGTGGCATTCCTCGACCTGTTAGCCCGTGAAGGGCTGGCCGCCGGCCGTACTCCGTTGGCGCCAAAGCCGCCGCAGTTTCCGCCAAAGGTGAAGGCGGTGATTTCGATTTTCTGCTACGGCGGCATCAGTCAAGTGGATTCCTTCGATCCGAAGCCTGAGTTGGCGAGACGTCAGGGCGAAGCCATGAGCGGCGTGGGTGAAGTGGCCGTCTCGCAAGGTTTCCCGGGAGGCCTGATGCCTTCGCCGTGGTCCTTCCGCAAATACGGACAGAGCGGCATCGAGGTTTCGGAGCTGTTCCCCAATATTGCGGAGCACGTGGACGACATCGCGTTCATTCGCTCCATGCACTGCCTTAGCAATGACCACGGCCCGGCGCTGTATCAGATGAACACTGGGACTATCCTTGCCGGCCATCCCAGCATGGGCAGTTGGATCACCTATGGTCTAGGCAGCGAGAACGAAAACCTGCCCGGGTTTATCGTTTTCACGGATTATCGTGGCGGCCCCATCAACGGCGCACCTAACTGGGGTTGCGGTTACATGCCGGCGGCTTACCAGGGGACGCCGTTTCGCTCCACTGGCGATCCCATTGTCGATCTTCGGCCCGCTGAGCCGCGCGCGCCCGAACGGCAGAGGAGATGGCTTGATCTGCTCGATCAGCTGAACGAACATCACCGCGAAAAGAATCCCGCCGATACGGAGCTTTCGGCGCGTGTTTACTCCTACGAACTGGCCTGGCGTATGCAGTCTCATGCTCCGGAGGCGATCAACATCAAGGGAGAGTCAGAGGCGACACGAAGTCTCTATGGCATTGGCGAGAAGCCCACGGACTACTTCGGGCGGCAAGCCCTGATGGCGCGGCGTCTGGTGGAGCACGGAGTGCGTTTTGTGCAGCTCTACTCCGGAGGCGGCAATTTCCAGCCGAGTTGGGATGCGCACTTCAGCCTGAGGGATAACCATGGGCAGCACTCAGCCGAAATCGACAAACCCATCGCGGCCCTGATCAAAGACTTGAAGAGCCGTGGGCTGTTCGATTCCACGTTGTTGGTCTTCCATAGCGAATTCGGTCGCATGCCGATCTCCCAGCGTATGGATGGACGCGACCACAACCCCGATGGATTTACCGTCTGGCTGGCGGGTGGCGGAATCAAAGGCGGAACGGTGGTGGGCGCCACCGACCAGTTTGGATATCGCGCGGTGGAGAACAAGAAGAGCGTATACGACTTGCACGCCACCATCCTCCACCTGCTCGGCCTCGATCATGAGCGCTTGACTTACCCGTTCAACGGACGTCAAATGCGCCTTACCGACGTTCAGGGAAGCCTCATCAAGGAAGTTCTGTCGTAGCCCTTCGCATCGCAGGTATTGAGAGCCGATTTTCCTTGCGCCCTTCGGCGTTGATGAAATACAATTAACTTCATATGCAAGGAAATCCGAAGGTAATTGCCGAACTAAATGCCGCCCTCAAAGAGGAGTTGACGGCGATCAACCAGTATTTCCTGCACGCCGAGATGTGCGAGAACTGGAAGTACGACAAGCTGGGCCGCTTCATCAAGAAGCAATCGATCGACGAGATGAAGCACGCCGAGTCCATCATTGAACGCATTTTGTTCCTGGATGGCGCTCCCAACCTGACAGAGCTGCTACAGCTGAACATTGGCCAAAGCGTCAGGGAGCAGATCGCAAACGATCTCAAGCTGGAACTGAATGCCGTCGTGATGTACAACGAGTCGGTCCGAATCGCTCGTGAAGCGGGCGACAACGCATCGCGCGAACTGTTTGAGAGACTGCTGCGCGATGAAGAACAGCATGTTGATTGGCTGGAAGCCCAGGTGCATCAGATCGAAGAGATGGGCTACCCACAATACCTCAGCCAACAGCTTAGCGAAGAGGAATAGTCAGGCAACGCCGTCAGCCGGCTGTTGCGCCTTCTCGGCAATCATCCTACCCGCAGTGGAACCAAGCACGCAGAGGCCTCCTGCAATGGCCAGTGCCGATACGTGCTCGCCATGCAGCAGCCACGTCCAAATGGGATTTAAGGCCGGTTCCAGCAGTACGAGCATCGACGCCTCCAGCGCCGGCAAGTGTCGGACACCGTAGCTGAGTAGCAAATACCCAACGGTGAGCTGGAAAATCCCCAGATAGGCGAGGATCAACCACGACGATACCGAGACTACCAACGGCGCGGACAATGCAGGCGCCAGGCAAACGGCAAACGTGACGATGTTGCCGAGGGCCACGGTATTCATCGAGCCTTGGCCTTTCTTCGCGAACCAGCGTAGGCCAACCATCGTCGCCGCCCAGGCGAAACCGGAAATCGCTGCGAGGATATTTCCCAATAGCGGCTGCGGCGCTGTTCGTTGGGGGGCTTGGTCGCCGACAAAGAACAATGCCATGCCGACCGCCATCACCGCCAGGAATAGATAATCGCTGCGCCGAGTGCGCTCGTTAAGGATCAGCGGGCCAAGGAAGAGCAAGTACAGAGGCCCTGTCGCCTGAAGGAAGATTGTGTTGGCCGACGTCGTTAACTTGTTGGCCGTGACGAAGAGGACCAGCATCGCCGAGTAGGCAAGGGCCACTAGAACCGTGCCGCGGCTCCAGTTGCGTCGTGTCTCAGGCAAGAGGATTAGAATCGCCACCGCCGCGATCAAGCTGCGCAGGGAGGCGACCTGCCAGTTCGTCAGAGGCAACGCTTTAATGCCTGCGCCGCCAGTAGAGAAGAGTAGGGCCGCGCCGAGCACTTGCACCCTTGCCCGAGCCTTCATGCGGCCTTGATCTCCGTCCACAGCCGGTCACGCAGTCTCTGCACGGTGGGCGGCATTGTCTGAAACCATTCCCCGCGGGCGAGGGTTTGTTGGTCCGGATAGAGGGTTTTGTTCGATCTCACGTCAGGGGGCAGCAGGGCACGCGTTCCGGCATTCGCAGTGGCTGTGCGCGTTTCCACAACCACGCCGGCAGCGGTTTCTGGCCGCAGCAGGTAGTTCAGGAATTCGTGCGCCAACTCCTTATGGCGGCTCTCGCGAAGGATCACGGCGTTATCCGCGTAGAGGGCGAACCCTTCGCTCGGGTAGACGAAGCCTAACGCCGCAGATCCGTCCATCGCCTGTTGCGCGGTGGTCGCCCACAACTGGCTGGCCTCCAAATCGCCTGCTACCATCTGATCCCTGACCTCCGCATTCAAGTACGCGCGCAGCAATCGCTTCTGGTCCAGGGCCTCGCGTTGAGCTCGCTTCAATTCATCGGGATTATTCGAATTCAGAGAGTATCCCAGCTTCTTCAACGCCGCGCCCAGCACTTCGGCCGGATCGTCGAGCATGGTAAGTTTCCCAGCAAGGCGCGGCGCCCAAAGGTCCGCCCAGGCGGCCGGCGCTGGCTGCAGGTGTCTATTGTAGAGAATGCCACTGGCGCCCCACATGTAGGGAACGCACCATGCCAGGTCGCGGTCCCAGGGCGGCGCCTGGAAGGGCGCGTCGAGGTGGTGCAAATTTGTCAGCCGCTGGTGATCGATCGGCGCCAGCAAGTCATTCTCACGCATAGGCGCCACAAAGTAGTTCGACGGGAAGACTACGTCCCATCCTGAGTTTCCACTGAGTACGCGCGCCAGCAGTTCCTCGTTGCTCTCGTAGACGGAGTAGCGTAGGCGCGCTCCTGTTTCGCGCTCGAACTTCGGGATGGTATCGGCCGCCACATAGGCCGACCAGTTGAAGACATTCAATCGCGGCCGCAGGTCTCGCGCACAACCCGATAGTCCGCTTAATCCGAGGAAAAACCACGTCCGCCGGGTCATCTTGATTGCAGTCTCTCCGCGGCCACGATCAGCGCGCCCAGCCCGACGGTGACCATAGACGCCACGGCATTCACTTCCGGATTCCCGCCGCGGCGGGCCATCGCATAGACCACCATCGGCAGCGTTTCGGAATCCACACCGGCTACCATACTGGTGATCACATAGTCGTCGAAAGAGATGGTAAACGCCAGCAACGCCGATGCTCCCACCGCCGGCCACAACTGCGGCAGGGTGACTTTGAGGAAAGCCTGCCAAGGCGTCGCGCCTAAGTCGAGGGCCGCTTCTTCCAGCGCCGCATCTACACTCCGCAGCCGCGCCATGACGACAATCGTCACGTACGCGAGACAGAACATCACGTGGGCCAGTATCACTGTGTGCATGCCCAACTGGACGTGCAGGAACCGAAACACCCACTGGTAGAAGGCGAGCAGAGCAATGCCCATCACGATTTCCGGCGTGACGAGAGACAGGTAGAGGGACCCGGCAATCCACGGTGACCGCCGCTTCCACAGCCCGTAGGCGCATAGCGTCCCAAAGACAGTTGACACGACGGTCGCCGCGGCTGCTACCAACAGACTATTCACCGCTGACTCCGCCATCGCTGTGTCGTGCAGGGCGGCCGCATACCACCGCAGGGAGAAGCCCTCCCAGACAATGAACTTCGATTGATTGAAGCTGAACACGCCGAGGATGGCCAGCGGCAGATGCAAGAAAAGGTAAGCGGCCACGGCATATAGGGGCAGCAGACGCTTCACAGGAGTGTCTCCCCTTCGCGCCGCACAAGTGCAGTCAGCAACAGCATCACTATGACCATCAGCACAAGCGATACAGCCGCGCCGAAGGGCCAATCGCGGGCATTTGTGAATTGGTTCTGCACTAGTGTTCCGGCGAGAATGGTCTTGCCGCCGCCGAGCAGATCAGGTGTCAGATAAGCGCCCAGGCAGGGAATGAAAACCAGAACGGATCCCGCAACCAGCCCCGGTTTACAGAGCGGAATCACAACGCGCCACAGCGTCGCCGCTGGTTTTGCGCCAAGGTCCGCGGCCGCCTCAAGCAGATTCTTGTCCATCCGTTCTAACGTGGCGTACACAGGCAACACCATGAACGGCAAGTATCCATAGACGAGGCCGACCAGCACGGCTCCGTAGTTATACAAAAGAGGCAGAGGCTCGCGAATGACGCCTGCCGACAAGAGGATGGTATTGATCAGACCCGTGTCGCGAAGCAGAAACATCCAGGCGTAGGTCCGGACCAGAAAACTCGTCCAGAAAGGAAGAATGACCAGCGCCAGATAGAGGTTCTTCCAGCGGCCCGCGCGGGCGATGAAAAGGGCCAGTGGAAAGCCTGCCACCAGGCAAATTACGGTGGCTATTGTGGCGACCACAGCGGAGCGCCAGAGAATACCCGCATACAGAGGGTCGAAGAGGCGCGTGTAGCTCTCCAAGGTAAGGGGAGGCAGCACGCCGCCGTACGTCCCCCTCGAGAGCAGCGAGTAGACAGCGATGATGCCCATCGGGACGACGAACAGAATTGCCATCGTGAGCGCCGCGGGAGCGGTGTAAGCGCGGCTCATGCGGGAAGATCCAACTGATCTTGCGGCTGCCACCACACGTGTACCGCATCACCCGGCTGGAAGGGAACATCGAAACGCGAGACTTCCGCCACCACACACTCCCCACTTGCCAGATCGCTTTCCACATGCAGGCAATTACCGAGGAACGTGGACGCACGGACCACTGCCGGAAGCGAACGGCAGCCATTCGCCGGCAGCTGATGGGAAAGGCGCGTCGCCTCTGGACGAACTCCACAACCGTTAACCCAATTCATGGCGCCTAAAAATCCTGCGACAAACCGGGTTGCCGGTTCCAGGTAGACCTGCTGTGGCGTGCCGACTTGTTCCAGTCGGCCCCCGTTCATCACCGCAAGGCGGTCTGAAAGCGTAAGCGCCTCCTCCTGGTCGTGTGTGATAAACAAGAATGTCACGCCTATCCGGCGTTGCAGGGCCTTCAATTCCGCGCGCATCTGTTTGCGCAGATTCGGATCGAGCGCGGACAGCGGCTCATCAAGGAGTAGCACTTCCGGCTCCAGGATCAGCGACCGGGCAAGGGCCACTCTTTGCCGTTCGCCACCACTCAACTGAGCCGGCAGGCGTGATGCCTTCCCTGTCAACTGCACCAGTTCCAGGGCCGCGTCCACTCTTTGGTTTAGGTCGGCTGAGTTTCGCATCCGGCGCTTGTGCCGTAGTCCAAACTCGACGTTCCCCCTGACTGTCAGATGTGGAAACAGTGCGTAGTTCTGGAAAACCGTGCTGACGTCCCTCTCGTAAGGGGCGCGCCCAATGAGCGACACTCCGCGCAGTTTGACATCGCCCGCGGTTGGTTGCTCAAAACCAGCGATCATGCGCAGCGTTGTAGTCTTTCCACATCCCGATGGACCGAGAAGGCAGAAAAACTCGCCGTGTCCAATTGCGAGGGAAACGCGATCGACTGCTTTGTGCCCCGGATATTCTTTGGAAATCTGCGCCAGTTCGAGCAGCGACTGCATTTTCCCCAGATGGTACCGCAGTTAGAATCTACACATGAGATTCGATACCAGACTTCTGCTGCTTTCGCTCGTCCTGGTTGCTTCTTCGGCGCGGCCGGCCGGTCCGCCCATTCGCCGCGAAGCCATTGAATGGTGCGACGTCTGGATGCCCAACATGAACGATCACACCCTGCCGCGCGTCTTGCTTATCGGCGATTCCATCACGCGAGCCTATTTTCCGGCGGTTGAGCGGAAACTCCAGGGCAAGGCTTACGTCGCGCGGATTGCCACTTCGAAGGCGATTGGCGATGCGGCGCTACTCGCCGAAGTGTCCGTTTTCCTGGGTGAGGTACATTTCGACGTCGTGCACTTCAACGTCGGCATGCACGGATGGGAGTATTCAGAGGACGAGTACAGGCATCACCTGCCCGCGCTTGTGACGACCATTCGCAAACATGCGCGCGGCGCGCGTCTGATTTGGGCCAGCACCACTCCGGTTCGGGTTGATGGCACGCCGGGTCCGTCGAAGGAACGCATCCAGGCACGCAACGCGATTGCTCGCGAGTTCATGTCCAAAGCGGGAATTCCAATTGACGATCTCTACGGCCTCATGGAACCACATGCCGACCTGCACTCAGACCACATACACTTCAACCAAGAGGGAAGCGCAATGATGGGGGACAAGGTGGCGGAAGCCACGGCGAAATTGTTGCCCCAATGAGCGGATCAGTCTCCGGCGTAGACGCAGCCGGAGGTACAAGTTTCGCGCACAACCACTTTGCTCAATAAGGGCAGGGAAGCCTTTAGTCGTCCCCAGATCCATCGCGCCAGATTCTCGGAAGTCGGATTCTCCAGCCCTTCTACCTCGTTCAGACAGTAGTGGTCCAGCAGGTCGTGGATGGGTTGGAAGGCGCGCTTGATCTCCGCGAAATCCATCAACCAGCCCACCTGCTCATCCACTTCGCCCGCCACGTAAATATCGATGTGAAACGAGTGTCCGTGCATGCGGCGGCATTTGTGTCCAGAGGGTACGTTCGGCAGGAAGTGCGCCGCCTCAATGCTAAAACTCTTATAGATCTCCATCAGTAATGAAAAAGCGACGCCCAGCGGTGGCCGGGCGTCGCCTCTAACTCCTCGTACTTCTCTGAGTTACTTCACGCCGGCGAATCGCGCGGCCACTGCTTCCCAGTTCACAACGTTCCACCAGGCGCCGAGGTATTCGGGCCGGCGGTTCTGATACTTCAGGTAATAGGCGTGTTCCCACACGTCCAGACCCATGATGGGCTGCTTGCCTTCCATAATCGGCGAGTCCTGGTTGGCTGTGGAATAAACCTCCAGCGAACCATTGGCGCTCACCAGCCAGGCCCAACCGGAGCCGAAGCGCGTGGCGCCCGCCGCGGTGAACTTCTCTTTGAACGCCTCAAAACTGCCGAACGTGCCCTTGATGGCATCAGCCAATGCGCCGGTGGGGGTTCCACCTCCGTTCGGTCCCATGATCTCCCAGAACATGGTGTGATTCACGTGGCCGCCGCCGTTATTGCGAACCGCGGTTTTGATGGCCTCGGGAACCTTCGCCAGGTTGCCCGCCAGCAGTTCTTCTACGCTCAGGCTGGCCAGGTCAGGGGCGGATTCCAGTGCCTTGTTGAGATTCGTCACATACGCGGCATGGTGCTTACCATGGTGAATCTCCATCGTCATTTTGTCGATGGTGGGCTCCAACGCGTCAGTCGCGTAGGGCAGCGGCGGTAGTGTAAATGGCATTCGTAGCCTCCTCTTATTCGATACTCGAGCTCTGCCTTGAGTTTCGCATTAAACCGAGAAGCCGCCGGCCCGTTCAAAGGCGCCGGCCAGGCGGAACATCCCGGACTCATCGAAGTGCTTGGTCAGAATCTGCATGCCGACTGGCAGACCATCGGCCGTATTCCCGCACGGGACGCTCATGCAAGGGATACCGGCAAGGTCGCCTGTGATGGTGTAAATATCGGACAGATACATCTGCATCGGGTCATCCAGCTTCTCGCCCAGCTTAAAAGCCGGGAACGGAGAAACCGGGGTCACGATCGCGTCCACTTCCTTAAACGCGTTGCGGAAGTCCTGCGCGATCAGATTACGCACACGCTGCGCCTTCAAATAGTAGGCGTCGTAGTAACCCGAACTCAAGACGTAAGTGCCCAACATGATGCGCCGCTTGCATTCCGCGCCGAAGAACTCGCCGCGGGTGTTGCGGTACATGTCTGCCAGCGTGTCCGACTTCGACGCCCGAACCGTGTAGCGAACGCCGTCGTAGCGCGCCAGATTCGAACTCGCTTCGGCGGTGGCGATCAAGTAATAG
>JBDTMC010000131.1:0-17000 GCA_039934475.1 Bryobacteraceae bacterium
TGATTACCGCCAGATGTTAGGCTTCTACATCCGCGACCCCGGCGATGGCTTTTCGTTCGACGACCTCAGCCATGCCGCGGTCTCCAATCCCGCCGAATCGGTAACTGACCACATGAACGTTCGCGAGGAGCGTGGCATGCGGCCGGGTGGGTTTGGCATCGCGATGGCTCGCAGTTTGCTCGATGGCCTCTACTATAACGAGAAGGGCAACGAGGTCATCCTCATCAAGAATTTCCACGCCCCCAAGAACCCGGCTTAGCGCCGTTCTTTGGCCAAGCGTTCCCGGAAGGCCTTTTCGTAGCTGTCCACCGCCTCCTTGTACCCTTGCGGGTCTATAAAGCTTCCGGCTTTCAGTTTCTCCTGCATGTGATACTGCGAAGCGTGTCCGGCGACCCAAATCTCCGGAGTCAATTGCTTCTGCCGCGCGAACGACCGCGTGTAGTCCTCAACGATTTGCGGGTACTTCGTGTTGCCAACAAGTGGCATCACTACCGAACCCATGTTGACGATGGCCACGGAGCGCGCCTTGCCGCCGTCCATCACCGTCATCGTGTACGTCACGCTGCCCTTCGTATGGCCAGGAGTAGAAACTACGTTAAGTTCGGTTCCACCCAAACTGACTACGTCGCCGTCCTTCAGCCGGCGGTCCACCTTCATCGGTTTAAAGCGCTGCGCCACGCCGAAGAAAGGGTCGCTCTTGCCGCCGTCTTCCATGATCGGCGCATCGGCTTCCGTGGCATACACCTTGGCGCCAGAGATCTTCTGCACCTCCGCCATGGCCGCGACGTGGTCAAAGTGAGCCTGCATCGTGAGCAGGATTTTCACATCCTCCAGCCGGTAGCCAAGCTTCTGGATGCTTGCCCGCAAGAGGGGTGTGGAATCGGCTAAGCCCGTGTTGATGAGGATGTGCCCCTGCGGCGTGGCGATGAGGAAACAGGCCAGATCCTCCGTGCCCACGTAGTAGAGGTTGCCCGCAATTTTATGCGGCGGAAAGGGACGCACCCAACTCTCATTCTGTTGAGCGGCAAGCAGGAAGGGAAGGAAGAGGCGGCGAACAAAAAGCGCATACATCACAGTATCGCGCACCCTCCCAAAGGTTAGCTCTCCAGTTTCGCGTCCATGCTGATCTTGGCATTCAGCAGCTTCGAAATCGGGCATCCGAGTTCTGCCCGCTTGGCCGCCGCCTGGAACTTCTCGTCCACTGCCCCGGGGATCTTTGCCGTCACCTTCAACCGGCTCTCCGTGATCGTGAAGCCGCTTTCGAGCTTCTCCAGCACGATCTCCGCCGTGGTCTCTATCTTCTCCGCCGTGTAGCCCTCTTCGCCCAATTGAACGGAGAGCGCCATCGTGAAACACCCGGCGTGGGCCGCAGCCACCAACTCTTCCGGGTTGGTTCCCTGGCCCTGCTCAAAGCGGGTGTGGAACGAATAAGGGGTCGACGAGAGAACGCCGCTGGCGGTGGAGATAGCGCCTTTGCCGTCTTTCAGTCCGCCTTGCCATTGTGCAGTTGCTTTGCGAGTCATCGTTCTATCCGATGATCCCGAACCCGAAAACGTTTCGACTTTTGCGATTTACGTCTTTGGCATTTTGCTCAGCACGCGGTCTTTAATCCAGTGCTCGTCCCACCATTCCACCGGGTTCACCTGGACGCCATCCACTTGCATGCTGAAGTGCAGGTGATCGCCTCCGGCCAATCCGGTGGCGCCGCTCTTGCCCATGATTTGGCCTCGTTTCACGGCCTCCCCAGGCTTAACTCCGATCTCGCTCAAGTGGGCGTAGATCGATTGCAGGCCGTAGCCATGGTCCACCACTATGCAGTTGCCGTAGATGCCCAACCGGTCGGCCCACACTACGATGCCATCGTTGGACGCCGCCACTCCGACGTGCTGCGTTACCGAAAGATCGAAGCCGAGGTGCGTCTGTTCATCTACCTTCTTGCCCTGGTACATATACGACCGCGTATCGGCGAACTGTGATTCCACTTTTGAGTTGCCCAACTGTTGGAACGGCCCGGTCCACAGAAACTTCTCAGCGGTCTTCAATCGAAGGTCGGCAATGACCTTGTTGTTCTCTCGCCGCAAGTCGCCGTTGATCTTCAGGAAGCGCGGCAGCAGGTCGCCCGATCCTTGGGGATCAATCTCAGGAACCACTTTCTGGAGGAAGGAGTCAGCCAAATCCAGGTCGCGCTTGCGAAACGGCTTCGGGAATATCTTGAACCAGAACCGCGCCGTCACCTCCGAACCGGCCGGGTTTCGTGCGTAGACAACGGGCACCGTGTCCACCGGCGTATCCCAAGTGAATGCAAACAAGCTGAACCGCTCGTTCTCCTTGCCGCCCGGCATAGGGAAACTGCGAAACGTGTGCTTGCCCACTCTGACGCCAGCCTCGGTCCAATAGCCGCCCAAGGTGAAGGTCACTAACTCGCAGCCCCCCTGATTGATATAGTGCTGAAAGCCATCGGCAGAGACAGAAGGCGGGCGCAAAATCACTTCAATGTCCCGCGAAATCTCGTCGGTGGAGCCGCGCAGATCGGCCGAATCGGCTGCTACCACCAGCTTCGCCTTACCCTCTTTTACGGCCGCGGCCTGCTTTTGCCCAGCCGTGAATTTCACTTCCTGGGGAGCCTGTTTGTGGCGCCAGAATCCAAAGCGGTGCGCCTCGCCCTTCTGTTCGTAAATCGGGTACCGCTGCCCGTTCTGTTCCAGATAAACTGTCAGGCGCTTGATCCCCGACGCGTTGTCTACCGTAATGGACATCGGCGTTTCAGAGCCCACCACCTTCAATTCCGGCGGCACCTTCAGGTCCGTGTGATGCGAAAGGGCGAGCAGGCCGCCAAACGCTGCCGCTACCAGCAGCACCAGAATCAACAAATACTTCATATCACCTTCAGAGTATCGCTTTAGAGGGTCGCGGCCAGAGGATAACCCAGTGTGTCCTTCAGCCATTCCGCGTTGGCCAGTACATCGTCGCCCAGGCGCGTCAGCAGATGTTCGCGCTTGTCAAACAGCCGGTAACCCTCTCGGGGACGCAGGTAACCGCGTGCCTTGGCGTCGCGCTCGGTCACAGCTTCCAGACCCTCATCCTTCGCCATGGCCTCATAGCGCGCCCGCTTTTCCAGTAGCGCCTTCACCAGGAACGGCATCACCGTGGAGTAGTCGCCCTGCATACTTTCCGTTGTCTGCCGGTACGTGTCTTTGTCCACCTTGCCCCAAGTGACGGCCTCCGCCGGCGGGCAGGATGACAGTGACCCGTCGGTCACCGGCGCTGTGACTATCTGCACGTCAAACAAGTAGCCACGCACGTCCGGCAAGCCCAGCACCTGGCCCAGTGCGGGCTCCGGTTGGAGGTTGAAATTCTTCGGCACGCCGCCACCCAGAATCAGCGTTCCCAGCGCGTGGACGTCGTTTTCAAACAAACCCCAACGATGATAGGCGCACGCCTCGTACACCTCGGCGTGAAGGTCCAGTTCGAAGCGATAGTCGTCGATCAGCCCAGCCTTCTTCATGGCCCACAGCTTCATTGAATTCAGAAAAACGCTGCCGTCGGCCGGCGCGCCAACAAACACGGGAAGAGCCAGCTTGTGACAAGTGGCCAGCAGTCCCGCGCGCACGCCGTTGCGCTCTTCCTGTGCCGCAAAGTAGCGGCCCAGGCGATGGCGCATCTCAGTGCCCGTCATCTTGTGTTGGAATTCGGGATTCGACAAAACGGCGGTAAGGAAACGATCCTGATCCAGCAGCACATCCTCATCGAAGGCCATGTCGGTAACGCGGATGGTTTTTTCATCGCGCAGCGCGGCATCGTCACTATTGATCGACACCTCGTGAATCGGGTCGATATGCGCGTCCAGGCTGCGATGGCCATCGTGATAGCAGACCGCGTCAGTGGTGCTGAGGTAAGCCACCCAGCCCGTCTCCAGCAGCGGAATCAGCCATGCCTGGTGCTGGCCGGAAACCGTCACCGGGCCGGCAACGGCAACCGTCAGCGGGCAACCCATCCCGATCGCCTGATCGAGAATGCTGTAGATGCGTCGAATGTAGGCGCCGCCGAAAGCCGGCAGGCAATGGAGCAGCAGGTCCTCCATCGTCTCGCACTCATCCACGCGGCGCACCCGCACAGTGCGGCGAGGTTTCTCCATACCACTTCCGTTGTGAGTCATCGCGGCCTACTGAAGGGTGCTCCCGCCCTGCACGCCCATCGACATGTCGGCTACGTTCTTGTTCTTGTGATTGTCGAGGTTGATTACGTACGTTTCCTTGGCGTCGATCAGCACCGGCGAATGCGTGGCGCAGATGATGCGGAACCCGTGCTTCTCCACCAGCTCCATCAACATCTTCAAAATGCGCCGCTGGTTCGATACGGAAAGCGCCATCTCCGGCTCATCCAACAGCAGGATGGTGCCTTCGGGCAGGGAAGGGAAGTTCTGCTGGAACATCGCCAGCATCACCTGTCCGTGGCTCGCCATTTGCAGAAACTCCAGCATCTCCGGCTGGTCTTTGAACAGGTCCAGCTGCGTGCGCGGGTTGTGCGCTTCCGCGTCGAACAGGAACGATTTTCCGATCGTCACCTTGCCTGGGTCGAGACGGTAAATGTAGCCATCCACCTGTTCGCCCTTCAGCGCGTAGTGGATGGAGTGCAACAATGTCGACTTCCCCGATCCGTTCTCGCCCTGCAGCATCACCAACGGATGGGACAGATCGACGATCATCGGCATGTGAAAGTTTAAGTTCACGAAGACGGGGTGGGCCAGGATTTTCAAATACAAACCAGCATCTCCTCAGACGTTCCAGATATCTTCTAGGATACCTTGTGCAGCCTCAGAACCGTTCGGAAGAAGACCGAGGCCAGCGCGGTTGTCAGCAGTTGGATGGTGGGGATTGCTTCCGGTATCCCAGGAACCAGCAAGGTCACCAGTAAGGGACGCTCCGCGGCCGGTTGAAATGCACCGGGAGGCATCATTTGCAGGAATCCATTGATGATGCCTTGATCCGCCTCGGCGTCGATGCCCGACAGCAGCAGGCTCATTGAGAGAGCCTTCCCCGCTGAATACAGCCCCGCCATGGCGACGCCGCCCGCTGCGGCATCCCATTCCAGTTCCATGTCGCCGCGCGTGAGGAAGGGAATGAGCTCACGAAACTGCCCTGGCTGTCCGCCCAGCCACTCTGCGAAAAGGCCGCAGATCTTTTCCCCCTCTTCCACTTGCGGCACCAGGTCCATGGAAGCGGACTCTACTTCTCCGGAATCGATGTGAACGGCCTGTACGTGAAACACGAAGTTAGGATAGCAATCACACTCCGCCGGCGCGGATCAGCCACAACAGGGTCACGCCATACGCCAGGTTTGCGCCTAACAAAATTAGACCCCATGTGCGCTCCTGTTTCCTTAGCCACCACATCCAAATCCCGGTGACGCCCAGTCCGATGATGGCCAGCGCCACTACTGCCATCAGTGCGCCCCACAGCCGCAAGGGCAGATACTCCCGGCGCACTCCAGCGGCGTGGTGCAGGCGGTTCAGCATGCCCATCACTCCACTCACGCTGGTGCGCACTCGAACCAGTCCACTGGTCCGTTCGTAGGCGATCTCTCGAACCGTGCCCGGCACCACTACCCGAACAGCGAACCCTGCCGGCGTCTCTTTCACTGATTCAATCTCGCCGCGAAACCCCTGCTTGGCCATCGTCTCTTCCGTAACTTGACGCCCGTCAACCATCCCTATGCCCGCCGATGACACTGACTCCGTCACCACCGGCTTCATCCGGAACCATGCTGAATGCGACATTTGCACTGCACTCACCCCGTACATCAGCAATGCCGGCACGGCGAACACGCCGCACAGCAGGTGGACCGTCCTCAGAACCGGATAAGTCGTCATCGGAAGACGCTCCACAGGGCCACCAGTGCGCCTGCGCCCAATGCCAACAGCGCCCACGCGGCCACATCGCGCGGCCGCGCCGCCAACCAAAGCCACAATCCTGTTAGGCAGAACCCGAGCAGCGTCCACATGGCGCCCTCGTTCCACCATTCCCAGAACTTCACTAACGTCGGCGACTCGTCGTCGCCTGGGGTCGCCGCATGAATATCTTCCAGGAACAAGGCCAGGTTGTTACGGATCTCCTCTACACGGAGGCGGCCTTCTTTCTCCAAAACCACCACCCGGTGAATGCCGTTGATGTTATAAAAATCCAGCCGCAGATGATTGTCCGGCGTGCGTTGCAAAAACCAATCGGGTACCGGTCGCGCCATGGCAGGGTTCAGCGTGTCGTATACCAGTCGCGCCACCTGCTTGTCGGTAGCCGAAGCCGGAACCGTAAAAGGAATGTAGTGGACCGACTCCGGAGTCTGCGGACGGACGAAGCCGCCGTAGTAAGCCGCCGCTAGCCCCGCAATCCCGTATACGATCAACTGCACGAATGTCAGCAACCCGGCATAGATGTGAATCGTACGAATGACAGCGGTCAATCCTTCCCCTTCTGCTGCTTCGCGAACTCCTCGGCGATCCACTTTGGCTCATCCGGCTCACCTCTATTCGGCATGCCTTTGGTCGCCGACCATCGATGGAGCCACGAGAATCCGCCCTTGCCGGAATACGTGTTGGGAAGGCGATAGGCTTCGTCTTTCAATGCCGCTTCCAGCGAGACAAACGCGTAGTCGCGGCGTTTCATCATGCTAAGCAACTCGGGCATACAGTCGGCGTTCAACTGGCTTACGTGAATCAACAACACCTGCGGAAACTCCCGGCCCACCACTTCCACGGAACGCTTTTCAAAGAACTCGAAGATCGATTCCATGTACGGCAAATAGGCGTCCTTCACCTTCTTTGCCAGCGTCGCGTCCCCTCCCACTTGTGCCCCGCCATAGACGGCGGCGAACATCCAATCCGAGTTGTCCAACGTCACGGGAGCAATTGTATAGCCCCGTCCCGCGAGGAACTTCTCAAACGCTGCCCGCTTCTCCGCCGTCCCGCCGGTGCGCAGAAAAGGATGACGAAAATACCGCGGCCTTTGGCCCGTAGCTGCCATCAGTGCTTTTTCGCCCTTTACGGTATCCGCCTCGAATTCGTCGAGAGGCGTCTCATTCAGATCCCGATGCGAATACGTGTGGTTTCCCAACTCGTACCCGGCCTCTTTCCAAAGCCGCAGCGACCCGGCAAACGACTTCGGGCAATTCTGGCCGATCACGAATCCCGTCACCGGAGCATGAGCGTCCCGCAAGGGCGTCAACAATTGCGACGTCAGCTTGCCTAGCGCGTTCGCCTCGCAATTATGCGGAGGTGCTCCCCCCAGCGGCAAGTCATCGATCGTGATGGCTACCTGGCGCTGTCCGAACGCACCACAGGCCGCCGCCGCCAACAGCGCCAAGGTCCGCGTCATCCAGTCTTCCTGGTCAATTCGATCATTGTCCGCGACCCCGTGCCGAAGGGCAGTTCGTAACGCAGAATCCGCGGTGTCAGGCGCAAGCGCCTTATTTCAGGTGCGGCCTCAGCCAATTCAGTCTCCACGTCGGGACCTTTGTACAGCAGCAGTTTTCCGCAATTTGCTACATGCGGTCCCAGCAGCTTCAGTAACCGCGGTAGGGGTGCCACGGCGCGAGCCACTGTTACTGAAAAGCGCCGTGTCCGCAGAATGTCCTCGCCACGTTCCGCCAACACATTGACATTGTCCAGATGAATGGCGTCCGCGCTGTCGTCTACAAACTGCGCTTTCTTTCTTGTGGATTCCGCGAGAGTGAACCGGCTACCCGGCAATGCGGCTGCCAGTGGAATGCCGGGAAACCCGGGTCCTGTACCCAGGTCGAGCACAGTGTCGGCGCCCAACAGTTCCCGCCACGGAAACAGAGAATCCAGAACATGTTTTAAGGCGGCTTCGCGCGGATCCACCACGCGAGTCAAATTCATGAAGGGATTGATCTCAGAAATGCGGCTGAGGTGTGCCGCGCAAACCGTAATCACGCGCTCACGGTTCGGAAGGTCTTCCGGAAGCAGGATAGCTAGTTCAGTCTCGTAGGCAATTGCGTCGGGCATTCGGGAACTCTCTCCCATCATCCCAGACGCCAGGCGGTGCCGGAATCGCTAATCCGCTTCCAGCCCGTTGCCGCTGGTTACGGGCGGATGCAGCAACAGGTCAGCTTCCAGGTCGTCCAATTCCCGTTGAATGACGGCATACTCGATCGCCATTCCCAGGGAAGGGGACCCTTTGCGGATTCTCCGACGTTGGATGGACTCCAAAACTTCCACCCCACGTTCCAGTCTCGTTTTAACTGAATTTTCCGGCTTCACACTACTATGGACGTAAATTTTGCCCCGTCGGATTCATTCACGCCTGTTAAACCCTATTCACCCGGCAACCGCCTTGTCCCGCGCCAGCGGACCGGAAACGGCGTGGGTAACGCGAATATAGTCCATTGGTGCGATCAGCAATTGCACGCCGCGCACGCCCGCCGACACGCTGATTAAGTCGAACAGTTCAGCGGTCTCATCCACAAACACCGGATAGTCCTTCTTCGCAGCCAGGGCGGTGACGCCGCCGCGGATGTACCCCGTCACCGTTTGCACTTCTTTCAGCGAAATCAACGTAACAGTGCGATCCCCGGTCAGCGTCGCCAGCTGCTTTGGGTCCAACTCCGAGTTACCTGGAATGACGGCGAAGCATACGCCATAGCGGTCTCCGCGCACGGCCAACGTTTTGAAGACCTGTTCGGGCGGCATGCCGATCTTAGCGGCTACCGTCTCAGCGGCCAGATCGTCTGGGTCCACCTCATATTCCCGCGCCTCATATCGGACACTTTCCCGATCCAGCAAGCGCATGGCATTCGTCTTCATACTCCTATTCTGCGCTTGCGCGGGCTTCGGCGTGCGATTTCGGAATATACTGAATCTCATCTCATGCGGAACGGAAGTCTACAGATCAGAGAGGCAACGCCGGCCGATGTCCCTTTGATCCTCGATTTTATTCGTGGTCTGGCCGAATACGAACGTCTCGCCCATCTGGTTGTCGCCACTGAGGAGAGCTTGCGGCAATCGCTCTTCGGCGACCGCCGGATCGCCGAAGTTCTGCTCGCTTTTTACCACTCGGAGCCGGCCGGCTTTGCTCTCTTCTTTCACAACTACTCGACGTTCCTGGCTCGGCCAGGCATCTATCTCGAAGATCTTTTCGTGAAGCCCGAATTGCGCGGCTTCGGTGTTGGCCGCGCCTTGCTGGAACAGATTGTGGCCTTGGCCCGCCAGCGCGATTGCGGCCGCGTGGAGTGGTCCGTTCTCGATTGGAACGATCCCGCGATTGGGTTCTATAAGAAGCTCGGCGCGGCGCCTTTAGACGAGTGGACGATGTACCGTCTTACTGGCGACGCCCTGGCGAAATTTCCGGTTCACGAGGTGACGAATGAAAGTTAAGTTGATTGCATTGGCCCTCACGGCCACCACCCTTCTGGCGCAGGATTCGCGCAACACGAACGTTCCGAACACTGACACCCACGTCACCATGCCGGAGTATAAGACCCTGGCCGATTGGGAGGCGCGACGCAAGCAGCTTCGTGAGCACTTCCAGTCTGCAGCCGGTCTAAATCCGATGCCTGAAAAAACGCCTCTCAACCCGCGCTATTTCGGGCACACGGATCACAAGGACTACACTATCGACAACGTCGTCTTTGAGACGATGCCCGGCTTCTACCTTGGCGGCAACCTTTACAGGCCCAAAGGCAAGACAGGCAAACTTCCCGGTCTCCTTATCGCTCACGGGCATTGGATCTATGGCCGGCTGGAGAATCAGCAGCTCGACTCCATGCCCACCCAGGGCGTCAACATGGCGCGACAGGGATACATCGTTTTCGCCTACGACATGATCGGTTACAACGATACCAATCAGGTTCCCCATGAGTTTGACGGCAAACCAGAACGTCTATGGACCTATGGCGCCTTCGGCCTGCAATCGTGGAACTCCATACGGGCGCTCGATTACCTGGAGTCCCTGCCTGAGGTGGATAAAACACGAATGGGCATCACCGGCGCTTCCGGCGGCGCAACCCAAGCCATGGTGCTCTCCGCACTGGACGACCGCGTCGCCTTCTCCGCGCCCGTGAACATGATCTCCGCCAGCATGCAGGGCGGTTGTATTTGCGAGAACGCCTCCTGCTTGCGCCGCGGAACTTCCAATCTCGAACTGGCTGCGATGATGGCCCCCAAACCGATGTTGGTGGTGGCTGCCACCGGCGATTGGACAAAGAACGTGCCGCGCGAGGAGTTCCCCGCCATCCGCCACATTTGGGAGCTCTATGGCAAGGCCGACAACATCGAAGCGGTTCAATTCAACCTGCCTCACAACTACAACAAGGACAGCCGCGAAGCCGTCTATGCATTTTTCGCACAACATGTTTTAGGGCAGACGCAGCCGCCTAAGGAAAAGGAAGTGGAGGCGGAGCGGATTCAGGACATGCTGGCCTTCTTCGGGCGCCCCATGCCGGCCAACGCGCTAACTACCGACAAGGTGTTTGAGCAGTGGAAAGAAATGTCGCGCCGCCAGTCTAAGGCGACAACTGACCTCGAGGCGATACGGGGGCGGCTCCGCTTCGCCTTGGCCTCCGAATGGCCGGAGAAAGTGGAATTCCGCGAATCTGCTCTGTACCGGTCAGGCTCCGGTGACCATGTGCCGGCCCGCTGGACCGTAGGGCAAGGCGACCCGGTTCTCTACCTTCATCCCGATGGCGCCGCGGCCGCCGCCAAGTCGCCGGCCGTCATGCAACTGCTGGCCGACCATCGCTCCGTTTTGCTGATTGATGCCTTCCAAACCGGCTCGGCAAAAGCGCCGCGCGACCGCAGTCACCACCACTTCCTGACATTCAACGTCACCGACGACGCCGCTCGCGTGCAGGACATTCTCACCGCCGCCCGCTTCCTGATGAGCACTGGCGCCAAACGCGTGGAGATCGCCGGCGAGGGCAATGCTCTCGTCTGGGCCCTCTTCGCGGCCGCCATCGCGCCTGAGGAAATTCACCTCACCGCCATGCCTACCGGATTCACCGGCTCCGATAAAGAATTCGCCAATCGCTTCTATGTGCCGGGTATCCAGCGCGCCGGGGGACTCGACGCGGCGATGAAGCTGGTTCAAAATAAACATTAGATGAAGTACGCCTGGATTCTTGCCGGACTTGCCTTGGCTGTGACCCTGCCCGCGCAGGACTTTGAAGCGAAGGTCCGTGACCTGGTCAAGCAGTACGGCCGCGGCACCGATGAGGAGCTACGCCTGCGGTTGATCGATATCGGCGACCAGGATTCCGTCATCCGGCGCTACGACTTCGATCGCCTCACCGAAGCGCAGCAGCGCATGATCACGGACCAGATTAAGGCGGCAGATCGCCTCACATCCGCTCAACTCAAGGAGATCGTGGCTGAAAAGGGTTGGCCCACTATCAAGATGGTGGGCGTCCAGGCGTGCGAAGATGCCATCCGGGTTCTCGTTCATTCGCCCGATCGCGAGTTCCAAAAGTCCCTCGCGGCGAAGCTGGAAAAACTCGCCAACGCCGGCGAAATCCTCGGAACGAACCTCGCTCCAATGATCGACACCTTGCTCCGGGCAGAAGGCAAGCCGCAACGCTACGGCACACAGTTCACCGCGAAGGGCGCTAAAGCAACCATCGATCCCGTGGAAGATCCGGACAAATTGGACGAACGGCGAGCCGCCTGGCTGCTGTCGCCCATGTCCGAATACAAGCGCGACCTGATGGGCCTCTACCGTCTTCAGGTAGAGTAGCTACCCGTTTTTCGCTTCCAACTCCGCCCATCGTGCATACAGCGCGTCAACTTCAATTTGGGCGCCCTGTAACTTGTCGTACGCTTCCTGCAACCGGCGTGCATCCACCACCACATCCGGAGCCTGGATGGCCGTCTTCCACCGCTCCAGGTTCTCCTCCGCCATCAGAATACTGGCTTCCATCTGCTCGAACTCGCGGCTTTCCTTATAGGACAGGCGTTTCTTCGCCGGAGTCACGGGGGCGGCCGCTGTAGCCTTCGCGGCATCTCTCTCCGCCTTCGACGGTCTTCGAGTCAGGCGCGCCTGCTCCCACTGCCAGTAATCCGCGTAAAACTCCGAACCGCCTTCTCCGTCCAGCGCCAACACGATGTTTGACACGCGATCCAGCATGAAGCGGTCATGCGTCACCAGTACCAGAGCGCCAGGAAAGTCGCTCAAGCTGTCTTCCAACACCTCAAGCGTCGGGATGTCCAGATCGTTCGTGGGTTCGTCCATCAGCAGGACATCGGCGGGCTGCAGCATCAGTCGCGCGATCAGCACGCGCGCCTTCTCCCCACCGGAGAGCCGCCCGATAGGCTGTTCCAGTTGCTCCTGCTTGAACAGGAATCGTCTCGCCCATCCGGCCACATGCACCGTCCGCCCTTGGAAGATCACCGAATCGCCATGAGGACACAACGCGCGCCGCAGTGTCTCTTCAGGATCCACTTGTTGTCGAAGTTGATCGAAGTAGACCACCTGCAAGTTCTCCGCCTTATCGATTTCCCCTGAGTCGGGCGTGATTTCGCCATTCAGCAGCCGCAACAGCGTGGTCTTGCCGCTGCCATTCAGGCCCAAGAGACCTAGCCTCATGCCGGGCGACAGCTTCAGGTTCAGATCGCGAAATAAAGCCCGTCCCCCAAGAGTCTTTGAGATGCCCTTGGTCTCAATCAATTTTTTCGTTTGCCGGTCTGAGGACGTGAAATCGATTCGTGTCGTGGAAGACCGGCTGCGTTCGTTCATTCCACCCAGCTCACCGATCAGCCGGCCCGCTTCATCGATACGAGCCTTCGATTTTGTCGTGCGCGCCTTGGCGCCCCGCCGCAGCCATTCCACCTCGCGCTTCACCTTCGTCTCGAGCGCATCCTGTCGCTTCGCGTGCGCCACCAGGTACTCGTCCTTCTTCTCCAGAAACCGGCTGTAGTTCCCCTCGGAGCGGTAGATGCCTTCCGGGTATATCCGGTTCAGCTCCGCCATCTGGTTCACCACATTCTCCAGGAAGTAACGGTCATGGCTGACCACGATGCTGGCGAACGGCGCGCTGGCCAGCATCTTCTCCAGCCACAAGATACCCTCAAAATCCAAGTGATTCGTCGGCTCGTCCAGCAGCAGAATGTCGGGCGCCATCACCACCGCACGCGCAATCGCCAGACGCTTCTTCCATCCCCCGGATAAACTCGCCGCATCCACCGATCCGCTCGGGAAACCGGCTTTGCCGAGGGTGGATGAGACGCGTGCCTGCTTCTCATCGTCCTCCATGTGCTCGCCGTCCAGCGCCTCTTCCAGCACCTGAATGGCCGTCAATCCGCTCTCAAATGCAGCGTCCTGCGGCACGTAGCTGAGGCGAACGCCCTTGCGAACGCTGGATTCGCCCGTGTCCGGATCCATTTGTCCGGCCAGGATTTTTAGCAAGGTGCTCTTGCCTGATCCATTCGGCCCAACCAGGCCGAGCCGATCGCCATCATTGATGGCAAACGACACATTCTCGAAGAGCGGGTCTGACCCGAACGATTTTGAAACAGAACTGCAAACAAGGAGTACGGCCATGAGGGAAACTCTCTCTACTGTAACAGCGCCGAGCAGCCTTCTCGCGGGACAGGCGTTGACAAACGATAATAATTATCATCTAATAAGAATAGTCATGGGCGGCTCTTCAGAGATGGATCGCCGGATGGAGCACTTCCGGCAACAATGCCGGGATCGTGGTCTGGCCATCACCCACCAGCGCGAAGTAATCTATCGGGCCATGTCGGAAATGCGCGACCATCCCAGCCCGGAAGCCATCTATGAAGTAGTCCGTGCAAGTCTCCCCTCAATTTCTCTGGGCACGGTATACAAGAACATCCGGACGTTCCTCGACTCCGGACTGGTGAAGGAAGTCAGCCTTCATCACGGTTCGTTGCGCCTTGAAGTGAATACCACGCCCCATCATCATCTGGTGTGCGTTTCATGCAAGGCAATTGTCGATCTGTTGGAAGAAGATGTGGAGCCGGTGAGACTGCACCGTCGCAGACCCTCGGGTTTCCAGATTCAGCGGATCAGTGTCGAAGCTGTCGGACTCTGCGCTGCTTGCGCCGGTGATGCCGGCCCCGTCCGCAAATCAGCCCGATAGTGATTTAAATCGGATTTTCCGATATCTTTATCTAGGAGAGCACTATAATTTTATGTTAAGCGTAGGCGAGAAGTTTCCCGAATTTTCCCTGACCGCCACGGTCAGCCTCGATAAGAACAAGTCGTTCCAGACGATCACCCAGGACGATTACCCCGGCAAGTGGAAGCTCTACTTCTTCTGGCCCAAAGACTTTACCTTCGTGTGCCCTACTGAGATCGCCGCCTTCGGCAAGCTCAACAAGGCGTTCCAGGACCGCGATACTCAGATTCTCGGTGGCAGCACGGATTCCGAGTTCGTTCACTTGGCGTGGCGCACTCACCACGAAGATCTCAAGAACCTGCCGTTCCCGATGCTCTCTGACATCAAGCGGGAACTGTGCGAAGAGCTCGGTATCCTCGATCCGAAGGCCGGCGTCGCACAGCGCGCCACTTTCATTGTGGATCCGGAAAACGTGATCCGCTTCTGCTACGTCACCGATCTGTCTGTTGGCCGCAATCCGGAAGAAGTTCTCCGTGTCCTCGATGCGCTGCAGACCGACGAGCTTTGCCCCTGCAACTGGAAGAAGGGCGAGGAAACTCTCCACGTCTAGTTCCGTTTCACAGGGCCGGTGGCTGTGCTGCTGGCCCTGTGTGTGGTTGGAGTCAGCAATCTATGTCAATCGAATCATTTCTCGATAACCTGCCGCCCTATGCCCGCGACCTGAAGCTCAATCTCTCCACGCTCCTCCGCCAGCCGGAATTGACGCCACAGCAAACCTGGGGCACGGCGGTTGCCAGCGCCATCGCAACCCGCAATCCGCAGCTCCTCCAAGTCCTGGTGGCTGAGGCGGAAAAGAACATCGCTCCAGAAGTGGTGAACGGCGCCAAAGCCGCGGCAGCCATCATGGGCATGAACAACATTTACTACCGCTTTACCCACCTCGTGGAGAACCCGAAGTACGGCACCATTCCGTCGCGCTTGCGCATGCAGGTGATTCGCTCGCATGGCGCCGACCCCGTGGATTTCGAACTCTGGTGCATCGCCGTTTCCGCCATCAATGGTTGCGGCGCCTGCCTCGCATCCCATGATCGCGTCGTCCGGGAGAAGGGCATGAGCGAAGAGACTGTGGCCGCTGCCGTTCGTTTGGCATCCGTCATCCATGCGATTGGCGCAGTGGTGGAAGCCGAACTGGCCTTGGTTCCTTCTGAGCCTGTCGCTGTCGCTCAGTAGATTCCCATAATGCGGAAAGCCGGAGCCCGCGTCGGTGGAGGAACAATCGTGATATTGACCTCGCCGGCGCGGCCTTCGCCTTCAAAGTAGTGGTCGCCCGCCGAATCCACAGCGAAATGATGCTCCGCCATTGTCACTTCGTGATGGCAGGACTCGGGCCAGAAGTAGAGCCCCAGATATAGTGTTTTGCCGTCTCCGTCCACGTGAACGCGCGCCTGTATTTCAATCGGGCGCCAACTGCCGTCCACCAAATCTCCAAAGCCCTCAAGCAACGTGGTCTCGGGTAAGGTGACCGCGCCTTTGGATGCAGTCACCACCAGGTACTGAGTTCCGGCGCCCTCCATGAACACTACCGAGAGCCCCGACTCCGACAACATTCGTGTCACGTCGTCCACCGAAAATGTTTCGCCCAGCCAAGTGTCTCGCGTATGGGCCAGATACTCCGGCGACTGATCCCCATTCACTTGAAACTTGAACATCCCGCCCGTCCGCAACACCCGCGCCGCCTCGCGAGCATAATTTTCGATCACCGCTCGCGAGGGAATGTGCTGGAAAACAATGTAGCTGAACACCAGGTCCGCTGATTCATCTGCCACCAGAGCCAGGTCCGCGCCGCTTCCAACGTGGAAATGGATGTTCGCCATATGCCCCAGCCTCTGCCGCGCCGCTGCAATCATCACCGGTGACACATCCAGCGCGGCAACCTCGCGGAAGTCGCGGGCAAACCACTCCGTCATCCGTCCCGTGCCGCAGCCAATCTCCACCACATCGCACTCTGAGGCGGGCCGTCCCTGCAGCAACACGGGCAGATACGGACGCACCAGTTGGTTATAGTTCGCCAACCCCGACCGCCCAAAGTCCGCGATATCGTTTTCGGAATCGCGAGTGTAGATGAAGCGCTCTGCGTCCAGGCGCGCCCGTTCGTCCCAATCCTCGCGCATTTTCTGCGTCCAATCGTTCACTCTGACAACACTACCCGATTCCACCCGCCTCACGCCGCCGGCCGGGTGAATAAGTGCACGCCGCTGCGATCGTCAATCGGCGGCGGGGGTGCGGTGGGAACGCCGGATTCAGCTGCCATTCTAGCCATGGTATGACGCCTCGCCGGTGGCATCACCTCCATTCCATAAACCCGGTATGTACGGCTCTCCGCGGGGTGCCAACCGGCAAGCGCTACCACGGCCAGGATCTCTTCGCATGTCAGGTGGTCCGCCGCGCGCATCGCATCGATGTCCTTGAACGTGGCCGTGGAAATCGATCGGCGCAATGTGGACGTCGTGGCGTCCATCATCCAGCAGCAGATCTCCGAAGCCGCCGCGGTCTCTGATGCCAGTGACTGGACCGTGGCAGCCGGCAGATACATCAGCAGACCCTCGGTAATCAGCAGCGTCGGCCCCCCGCCGGCCGCGCCATACAATGTCGCCCTCTGGGACGTATCGTTCAGATCCACGGCCATCCTCTTCAAGCGGCACCGTGGCTGGTCCTCCGCCAACACTGCCCTTTTGTAATCGAGCATCGGCTGCAAATCCACTTCCGTCCACAGGAGATCGGAAGGCAGTTTCAGACGCCATGGCCGCGAATCCAAACCGGCCCCTACCGACAAAACGCTGGCTATGCCGTTCTCGCGAATGACCGAGAGAATCCACTCGTCCAGAATGCGCGTCCGCATTCCAATCCCGAAAGAC
>JBDTMC010000132.1:0-16976 GCA_039934475.1 Bryobacteraceae bacterium
CGCTCCACGAGACGGCGGGAAAGCTCTTCGGCGAAGGTTTCGAATCCGCCGTAGTTGGCTGGAATTCCACGTGTTCCTAAGATGGCAATACGGACGGACAACTCAGCCTTTGGCCGCCCTCGTTTTGGTAAGGGCCCGCGCGGCGGGTTTGGGAGCGGGACGGCTAACCGGAGTATAGCGGAACCAGCTGGCGATGTACTCGTCACTGACGCGGCGGCGGCGCATGATCTCGCGGCGTTTGGCGATGACGGTTTTCCAATTCTTGACGATAAAGGGGAAGGCTTGGAGGGAGCTCTGCTCGCGAACCAGACAGCAGCCGAGAACGACGAGGTCGCGCATGGTGATGGAGAACCAGTTGCGGCGGTAGAGATCGCCGGTCATGTTCTTCATGCGCAGCAGGAAGCGATTCTTCACTGAGTGCATGTTGATGACGGGCGGGAGGGCGCGGCGGTTGCCAGGCAGAACACTGCGCACGTGATAGCCGCGGGCATGTGGCGTGTAGAGGCAGCGCCAGCCCATTAACTGGGCGCGCCAGGCGACGTCGGCGTCTTCGCGGTAGACGAAGAAATCGGAATCGAAGAACTCGTCGTCGATGGCGATATCGTCGATCATGTCGCGGCGATAGAGGGCCGCCGCAGCCGTGGCTCCGAAGACGTATTCATGTTTCAAGAAGTGGCCATTGTCCACCTCCTGACTGCCTCGATCAAGATGGCGCAGAGTGGGTGTGAAGTAGATTCCAGTGGAATCCACCAACGGCTTTTCCGGAATGTCGTAGTTCGGGGTGATGGTGAGGAGCTTGCCGCAGAGAGTGCCGATATCGGGATGCAATTCCCCTGCTTCCAGAAGCGCTCCGATGAAGTTAGGCATGAGGAGAACGTCTGGGTTGAGGGTGAGAACCCAATCGCCGGAGGTGAGGCGGATGGCTTGATTTTGAGCGGCGGCAAAGCCCACATTCTCGTCGTTGTAGACAATGCGAACACGATCGTCGAATTGCTCCAGTATGTCAATGGTGCCGTCAGTGGACGCGTTATCTACGACAATGATTTCCTTTTGTGGGCCTTTTTGGGCTAACACCGATTCCAGGCATCTCTTGATGAATCGGCCGCTGTTGTAGGTCACTATCGTGACGGAGACCAAAGGGTTGTTCGACATGCAAGTGAACTTGTTCTTACGCTCGTGTACCGGTACTTGTCTTCGTGAACCGATGGGTCTGTCGTGAGACAGAAGGGACAGCAGACGCCACACGCCTTCGCAACATATAGCTGCCCGCAAGCCGGACTACTTCGAACCATGAAGCTATTGCTACGGTGCTGCCCTCCCTTCGAATCCCCGTCGACAGTCTGGGAGTGGCGCCCACTAACACTGCGAGGCAGAGCAGCCGGAAAGAAAACGGTCCAGCGTGCATTGCAGCGTACCTTAGAAGGCTAGCATACCAGTACCGTTGACGGCATTCCCAAGCTATTCGCCCCGCTGAATGGCCACCCATATGGAAGGCTTTGACGAATGGGAGGTAGCGGATGTGGAAGCCGTTTTCGCGGAGCCGGAAGCAGAGGTCAACGTCCTCAAACCACACCGGGTGGAACTGCTCATCCATGCCGCCGAGAGTATCCCAAACATCGCGCCGTACCATTAGGAACGCGCCTGCCGGCTGCTCGACATCGGCGGGCACGGACAGATCGGCGTTGAGGCAGCGGTAGTTCTTGTTGACTGGATTTGACGGCCAGAAGCGGTTGATACCGAGAACTTCAAACGCGAGCGCGAGCGTGGATGGGAGGCGGCGAAAGGTGAAGCCACGCTGCGGCGTACCATCGGCGTTTTGGAGCTGGCCACAGGAGGCGCCGGCAAGGGCGGCGGCTTCGCACAATGGCTGGACTGGGTTTTGAAGGCGGGCGTCGGGATTGAGAAGGAGGATGAAGTCAGAATCGAGTTCCGCGGCGCCTTGATTGACGGCAGCGGCGAAGCCCCGGTTGACAGGATTCTCGATAAGATGAACCGAGGGAAAGCGGTGGACTTCGGCGACAGTACCGTCGGTGGATCGATTGTCGACCACGACCAACGAGGTGAGGCCAGCCGCGAGGCAGCTTTCCAAACAGGGGCCGATGACGTCCTGCGAGTTGTAGGTAACTATCACCACGCTTGTGGAAGGCATGGATTCGTTACTTCTGCTTCCTAAACTTGCTAGCGGGTGAGTGCGAAGTAGAACCGCCAGTACGTGTCATATCCAGTCTGCTCCTGTAACTCGCGGATGGCCGCCTCATCATTCCCAAACACATATTCAGAATCGCAAGTTTCGATACTAAACTTCTTACGCCATTGTCCGAACGCACGTAAACCTTCCCACTTACCGCTGAGCCAGGCTGCGCCGGTACCGTGCCGAAGTGCCAGCAGACCCCATAAGCCCTGCCCGACAAGGAGGGGCCATAAGGTGCGGCGGAATCGAAAGTTGGAATGGTACATAGCCGCCAGTAGGAGCTGGTTGCGGCTGATTTGGCGCACTGTGGCAGGATGCCAGCGGCCGAGCGTAGCGCTACCGAGGTGGGTGGCAACGGCAGCCGGGACATAGACGCCGCTGTACCCTTTGACGGCACAGCGCAAGCCAAACTCAACATCCTCCAGGTACGATTCAAAGCCTTCCTCCAATAAGCCGACGCGGTCAAACAGTTCCCGACGAAACAGCGCGGCGGTGAACGGCGCCGACCTAATGCGGCGCTGCTGGTTCCAGACTGGACCATCCGGCCGTCCCTCGCCGGCACGCCAGCCGCAACAGCCACGGCTGACCAAATCGAACGTTCCATCCAGAACCGTGCCATCGTGAACCTGGAGTTTCCCGCAGGCGAACCAGGTTTCGGGTCCACCACTCTCCAGAACCTCCACTAATCTCTTCAGCCACTCGGGGCCGGGCACTACATCATTGTTGAGGACCGCCACATAGTCCGAATGAACCTGGGCGATTCCGGCATTCACTGCCCGAGCAAATCCAACATTCGTTTCCAATCGCAGGACGCGGGCACCGTGTTCGGCAGCATAGTCCGCGGAACCGTCCACGGATCCATTGTCAACAACGACAACATCGTTGGTTGGATGTGTTTGTTCCCGTAATCGTTTCAACAGGGTTCCGAGTAGTTCCCGTTTATTCCAGTGGGGAATCACCACGGCAACGGAGGGCGTCACGCCAGCAGGCGGCATCGAGAGCCTCACTCACAACGCTGGAAAAGGGGAAGAAGACGCAGGCGGGTCAAATTCAGGGTATCATCTCCGTCCTCGGAATGCAAAACGTTTCTTCAGGAGAAAGAGGAGATTATTAATGCCATCGCGCCAGGGGTTGAGCTTGATTTCGCCGAGGCGTGAGGAGTAAAGAATCGATATCTCGGCGAACTGGATTTGAGGGTTACGAATCGCCTCAATTTTGATCTCTTCGGAGAAGGCCATCCCGTCGGATTCGAGCACCATGTGATCAAGTACGGACCGGCGGAAGATCCACATTCCGGACTGGGAGTCGCGGACCCACTGGAAGAACAACATTGACATGGCGATGGAGAGGATGAGGTTGCCCATTTTGTGTTTGAAGCTCATTGCTCTGGAATCGCGGACCGGGAAACGGGAGGCGTTGAGGAAATCGACTTCGAGGTGGAGGAAGGCTTCGAGGAGGTAGGAGATGGCGTCGGGTGGGTAGCTGTGATCGCCGTCAAGGGTAACGATGATGTCGCCGGTGGCGTGTGCGAAGCCCCTGCGATAGGCGCGGCCGTAGCCGCGGACTTCTTCGCGGATGACATAAGCGCCGAGGCTGGCGGCGACGTCGGAGGTGCGGTCAGTAGAGCCATTGTCGACGACGATTCGCTCATCGACGAAATCGGGCATGCGGCGCAAGACCTTCTCGATGCCTTGTTCTTCATTCAAGCAGGGAATGATGACGGTGATGCTTTGATTTTTGTACATGCGTCAGCGCGACCCTCTATTGTAAGGGGTCGCCGGGGGTGGGGTTATCATGGAGGTGTGAAGCATCTTCTGAAGGCCTGTTGTGCGCTGGCGCTGGGAATGGCGCTGTGCGCGGCGGTGAGTCCGGAGCTGTCGCAGGTGCAGGCGATTTATATCCTGCCGATGGCGAGCGGAATGGACCAGTATCTGGCGAACAGGTTAACCCAGGAGGGCGTACTGCGTGTGGTGACGAACCCGAAGCAGGCGGACGCGATTCTGACGGAGACTCTTGGCGCTGGGTTCGAAGAGAAGATGACGGAGTTGTATCCGCCGCCTCCGACGCCGGAAGTTGCACAGGTGGAGGCCGCGCCAGCGGGTAAAGGGGATAAGAAAGAAAAAGCGGAGAAGCCTGAGACCCCAGACAAGAAGCCAGCCTTCGGTGACTTTAAGGGCCAGGATGAGCCGCGCGACATCTTCCGTCCGAAGACGTCATCGTGGTCGAAGGGCAAGGGGAATTTCTTTCTGGTGCGGCGAGAGTCGCATGTGGTGATCTGGTCAGCGTTTGAGAAGCCCAGGGATACGCGGCCGAAGTCTCTGAATCATACGGCGGGCTTGATCGTCGGCAAATTGAAGAAGGATCTGGTGCAGAAGTAGGCGAGCGCTCAGGATGGGGTTCGTTTAGCGAGAAGCAGACGCCTATATTCGGCGGCGAGTTTGGCGGTGATGGCGGTGGAGTCCCAGTTTCGCTCTACTTCGGTGCGGGCGCGAGCGGTCATGGAATGAGACGCGATCGGGTTTGCGAAGAGGTCGAGGATGCTTTGGGCGAACGAGGCCGGGTCATCCGCGAGACGGCAGACAGCGCCATCGGCGGTGGCGAGACCTTCGGCTCCGATCGAGGTGGACACCACGGGAATGCCGGCTGCGAAGGCCTCCAGTAACTTCACACGGACTCCCGATCCGGTAAGAATCGGGCACACAAAAACAGAGTAGTGGCTAAGGGGTTCGCGCACGTCTTCGACGAATCCTTTTAGCTCGACGGCATCGGACTGGCTGCCGAAGATGTGTTGTGGTGGCGAATCTGAGCCGACAATGACGAGGCGCGCCTGCGGGCAGGCGGCCCGGACTCGCGGCAGAACGCCTTCGAGAAACCACATCAGCGCGCCCTGGTTCGGCAAGTGGCGGAAGCTGCCGAGAAAGAGCATTGTGAACGGTTCGCGTCGATCGGGGCGGTAGGTGTAGCGCGATGTGTCGATGCCGGCGCGGAGCCCGGCGTTGATGCGGGAGGCTGCGCGCGGCGCGAAGGCAGCGAGATATTGGCGGTTGGGTTCGGTGCAAACCTGGATGTGGTCAAGGCGGCTGACGAGCTTCAATTCGTAGCGCAGGGCGCGTAGGTATTCGTAGGCGGCGCTGGCGCGGGTGGCAGGATTCTTGATTTGCGGCAGCGAGCGGGCGATGGATTGGAAATAGATGTCGTGCTCAAAGAGGGCGCTGACGATGTTGCGGTAGCGGCCCGCGTATTGCCCCATGTTGGTGTATTCGATCTGCAGGACATCGACGCCGTAGGTATAGATAGTGCGGTGGATGATCCAGTGAAGGTCGCCGAGTGCGAATTCGCGAACGGCGAAAGGGGTGATGGAGCCGAGGGCGGCGGCCTGGCCTTCTGTGCGGACGAGGTATTCGGTGGAGGCGCAGATTTCATCGAGCTCGGCGTGGGCTTCCCGTTCCCTTGGAGAATCGAGCAGTGTCACCAGATGGACATCGCAATGCTCGACCAGCGCTTTGACCGTCTGGTTCATAAATACAGCGCCACCGTGAATGGGCGGAGAGATGGGATAAGGACTGAGGAAGAGGACGCGCGGGCGTTCGACTTGTTCGATGTGCGGGTGGAAGCGGTCGTGATAGTAGCCTCCCAGTGGACGGAGGAAGGCCTCCGTATCTGAGATGGCAGCGAGCGAACGGGCGCGCCAGCGAGAGCGCATTGCTGCGATGAGTTGGCGGGACGCTCGCCACAGCACCCCGAGACTGGTGCGTTCCTGCGAGGGGCCTAGGAGCAAGGTGAGGAGCGTATCGAGCCCGACACTGAAGAAAGACGCGGCGATGCGCGCGGGTTCGTGGATGTTCTTCCAGGTAAAGAGGACGAAGTTCTTGCGCACGACTTGGCGGATGTACTCCGGCGAAAACTTCTTGCCGATGGTGCCGCGGTGCTCGTGATAGACGATTGAGCGGGGTTGGTAGAGGACTTTCCAGCCGCGTTTCCACGCCATCATGCCGAGGTCAGTGTCCTCCATGTAAAAGGGGGCGAGGAGTTCGTCGAAGCCACCAAGTTGAAGAAACTTGAGGCGATCATAGGCGCTGGATCCGCCGCCGGCGTAGAAACACGGATAGAGTGCGGTGATCTTGTCGTCGATGCGATGGCGAACGCGGAGAGTGCCGCGGTCCCACCATACCTGTGTCAAGCCGCTTTCCTCGCGGAGGCGGGTAGGATCGCTGAAGAAGATCTGGCAGGTAACGGAAAAGACTTGCGGATCTGTGAAGCCATCGAGCAGCGGTTGGAGAAAATCGGGTTCGACACGCATATCGTTGTTGAGGAGAACAACGATGTCGTTGGAGGCAGCGCGGAAGCCGGCGTTAGAGCCACCTCCGAAGCCGAGGTTGGTGGGAAGAGAGAGGACCTTCACGCCGGGAAAGTGAGTTGCGATGTAACCGGCACTACCGTCTTCGGAGGCGTTGTCCACAACTATGATTTCGTTGGCGGGATTGCCGGCGAGGGCGGCGACGACGGAAGGCAGATACTTCTCAAGCAGATCGCGGCCGTTCCAGTTGGGGATGACTACCGAAGCGGCACGGGCGTCAGGTTGGATGTCGGGCTGCAAGCGCCGCCTGCCGGCGACGAGAAACGCGAGATCGACCAGCGCCAGCGCGGCGGCAATGACCAAAAACAGAAGGGGCGACAGAAGGAGCAGCAGGAGGGACCGCACGAGGCGAACCAGGGCTCGCATTTAGTTGTCGCGCAACACCGGTCCGAGACCGAGTGTCCTCCCCATACGGACCCAGCGAGAGGCGGAAAGGGCGCTCAACTGGGCGCTGAGATCCTGAGCCCAGAGTGTGCGGCTGGTGAGGTCGGCTTCGGCCTTGTCGAGAAGCTGGACGCATTTTGCGAGCTCGTCGCATTTTTCGTGGAGCTGGCGAAGGAGGGTGGCGTGTTGTTGCTCATAGGCTTCAATGGCAGCAGCGGTGGTAAGGCGTTCCTGGGCGATTTCGCCTTCGAGGGCGGCGACCCGCTGGCCGAGGAAGTTGAGCTGCCGGTCTAACTCCAGGGCCCACTGGTTGCGGTGTTCCAATTCCGCCGTCTGGTCGCGGAATTGTTGTACCAGGAGGCGGTGCTCTTCGCGCGCTTCGTCGAGCCATTGATTCTTTGTGGCGAGCTCACCTTCGAGCCGGGTTATGTGGTGTTCGCGTTCCCGGAGAACATTGGCCGTGGTGGGCAAGTAGACGAAAGTGGGCGCGCCGGTTTGCGGGGACATGGCGCAGACGGCGAGGTAGAAGTGGGAAGCCTCGATTTGCGGTTCGGCGGCTTCGATGCGAACGTCCGCGGCCTGCGTTTGGATGAGGGGTTCAAAGACGATCCCGGCGGTGTGGTTTTGCAGGAAGTAAGAGGTGTGAGGAAAGACGGCGAGCAACTCGTCGCGGAATTCGTGGAAGGTGAACTCGTGAGCGTGAAACGGGTTGGGTCCGGTGTGTTTGCGGCTCTCGGCGTAGTAGGTCTTGTTGGGTGTGGAGACGAGCAGCTGTCCATTGGGTGTGAGGAGGCGGCGCGCTTCAGTGAGCAGGGCACGCCAGTTGGTGAGATGCTCGATGACTTCGTAGGCGACCACGAGATCGAAGGATCCGGATGCAAACGGGACCGCCGTGGCCGATGCCTGCACGCACTGGATGGCGGGGTAGTTGGCGCGAAGATAGGTGAGGGCTTCCGGGGCAACATCGATAGCGGTGACGCTGAGTGCGGTGCGGGCAAGCTCCGCGGCGCCATAGCCTGTACCGCAGCCGATATCGAGTACGCGGCGACGGCGGGCCAGGCGCGCGGCAAAGGCGTAACGGGCAAAGTGTTCGTTCCAGAGGTCCGGATCCACTTGCCCGGGAATGACGCGCTCGCCAGTGAATTCAGCCATGCGGTTTAGGTCTCCACCGTGTGTGGTTGAGGATGGCTAGCGGTGAGGCGGGAATTGAATTCCACGCGGCAGGGCATATGGAGGAAGCCGTAGACCTGGCCGTCGCCGTGACCCATCTGGACGGTAAGGGCGTTGTCGATCCAGTCGCACATGGCGTATTCGGTGAGGGTGCCGTCGGCAATGGCCGGGGAGAAGGAGAAGGTCCCGGGGTAGAGGTCAGGCAGTTCGACGTGGAAGTCTACGGTGTAGACGTCGCCGGATGAGAGGGGCGGGAGTTCGGCGCCTTCGCGAAGGGTGTTGGTTCCGGAGAAGTCGATACCGAGGTGATTGCGGAGCATGAAGCCAACGATGGGATTGGCAACGGCGGCATTGGCGCGGACGCTGATGCGGACGACGACGGACGAGGAAGGTTCAAGGAGATGGAGTTTTTGTCCAGCGGCGTCGAGCAAGGCGATACCGATGATGTGGGCACGATTGTCGCCGAAGCGATGGTCGATGTTCGGAATGTCTTCTATGAATTCGGGTGCGGTGACTTGGGGCGCGTCTGGCGGGACGGCGCGGGGGCGATGTTGCAGGTAGGCGGAGTCCTTTTCCACCATCGCGGCGAGGTATTTGGAGATTACCTGGTCAGCATCGCCGAGGTCGCGGACGCGTCCTTCCTGGAGCCACATGACGCGGTCGCCGATGGCTTTAACGTCACCGATGGCGTGGGAGACGAAGAGGATGGTGACGCCGCGTTGGCGCAATTCGTGAACTTTGCGTAGGCAGCGCTGGCGGAAGTAGATGTCTCCGACGGCGAGCGCTTCATCCACGAGGATGATGTCGGGGTCGACGTGAATGGCGACGGCGAAGGCGAGGCGCACCATCATACCGCTGGAGTAAGTTTTGACGGGCTGCCGGATGAAGTCGCCGATTTCTGCGAATTCCTCTATATCCTTATACTTACGGTCAATTTCGGCAGAGGAAAGGCCGAGGATGGCGGCATTGAGGTAGACGTTGTCGCGGCCGGTGAATTCGGGGTTGAAGCCGGAACCGAGTTCGAGGAGCGCCGAAACGCGGCCTTGGACGGAAACTTTGCCAGTGGTTGGTTTGAGGATGCCGGCGACGATCTGCAGGAGGGTGCTTTTCCCGGAGCCATTTTCGCCGACGATGCAGAAGGTTTCGCCGCGTTGGATGGTGAATGAGATATCGTCGAGGGCGCGGAATTCGGAATGGAAGGAGAGGCGGTTGAAGGTAGCCAATTCGCGGAGGCGGTCGGATGGGGAGTTATAGATCGGATAACTTTTGGAGACCGAGTGGAAGGAGATAATAGGTTTGGGCTGTGAAGGCGCTGGAACCGGCACTAGACACGACTGTATCGGAGGGCGTAAGGAGTGTCAAATCGGGCAAAATTAAAGGGCGACCGCCGGAACCCTGTTGACGCAACCACTCCGGTTTCCTTGCCGGAGCCTCGCTTGCTGGTAGCGTTGCCTCAGTAGCGGTGCATGTACCGCACGCCATGGGATCCGATGAATCGGAACTGGCGTATCAGGCCGCAGCCAGTCAACAGGAGAACGGTAGCCGCCCTAACTGTTGGACGTTGTCTATGTGGACATCCCTCCTGCAGAAGATGCCTCCCTTTTGAGAGGGAGACGGGAAGCAACCCGGTTACCCGGGAAGCGAAGGATTGAGTGTTTAATTCCCTCCTCTGGGTTAACTATGAACCTGGTGGCACTGAATGTCAATAGGGTTAATTCAAAAAAGATGTAAGTGTTAAGTCATGGGAAAGAAAGGTACTTAACTGATTCTGGAGGTTTCGATTTGGTACTTAGCGTGCAGGGGGGTGGAGTTTGACAACGGCACCCCGTGGCGCCTATTCTGGGAGAGTCCCCATGTGTTGCCGGTGTAGCTCAGGTGGTTAGAGCGACGGTCTCATAATCCGTAGGTCGCTGGTTCAACTCCAGCCGCCGGCACCAACCTTTCAAACCACCAATCGTTCGACCTATTCGGTGTCTCCGCAGATGAGGCCGTAGATTCGATCGAGTTCTTCCTGCGAATAGTATTCGATCTCAATGCGACCCTTTTGGGGATTGCGTTCGATGATGCGGACGCGCGTGCCGAGGGAGCGTTCGAGTTGTTCGATCGCGGCTTTGACGTTAGGGTCAACGCGTTGCGGCTCAGGTTCGGCGGGGGGTGGTTCGTTACTCTTTTGGGCGAGCTTTTCGACCTGGCGTACGGAGAGGCCTTCGGCGACGGTGCGTTCGGCCAAGGTGGTTTGGAGCTGCTCAGTGGGAACGGCAAGGATGGCGCGCGCATGGCCCATGGTGAGGCGTTGCTCGGCGACGAGGAGTTGTACGTGTTCAGGGAGGCGGAGAAGGCGCAGCATATTGGTGATGGTGCTACGGTCCTTTCCGGTGCGTTCGCCGATTTGATCGTGGGTTAGATTTAACTCGCGACCGAGGCGTTCGAAGGCATGTGCGACTTCAATGGGGTTGAGGTCTTCGCGCTGGATGTTTTCAATGAGCGTGACTTCGAGGAGGCGGTCATCGGCGAAATCCTGGACGACGACGGGGACTTCGGTGAGACCGGCGAGACGGGAGGCGCGCCAGCGGCGTTCGCCGGCGATGAGCTGATAGCGATCATTCTTGCGGCTAACGATGAGCGGTTGGATGACGCCGTTGGCGGCGATGGATTGTGCGAGTTCCTGAAGGCGTTCCGGTTGGAAGACGGTACGCGGCTGAAGGGGATTGGGTTCGATGTCATTGATAGGGACGCGCAGCACGGCTCCCGCCGGTGGCGGTGGTGGTTGGGGTGGAGTTTCTTTGGGTGGAGGGATCTGCGCGGGTGCCTGGCGTTGCGGCAGGAGGGCCGAGAGGCCTTTACCCAATACCTTGCGATGTTCTGGCGGTTTGGCCATTGCCGAGAATCTCCTTGGCGAGTTTGATATAGCTTTCGGCGCCCTTGGATCGCACGTCGTACATCAGAATGGGCTTTCCATAACTGGGGGCTTCGGCGAGGCGGATGCTGCGGGGGATGACGGTCTTGAAGACTTCATCCTTGAAGAATGCTTTTAGGTCGTCGGCCACCTGGCGAGTGAGGTTGGTCCGATCATCGTACATGGTGAGGAGGATACCTTCGATTTGGAGGGAGTGCTCGAAGGACTCACGGATTCGTTCGACGGTATCGATGAGTTGGGAGATGCCTTCGAGGGCAAAGAATTCACATTGGATAGGGATGAGGACAGAATCTGCAGCGACGAGGGCGTTAAGGGTGAGGAGGTCGAGGGCGGGGGGGCAATCGATGAGGATGTAGTCGAAATCATTGCGGACAGACTCGAGGCGGTCGCGGAGTCGCCATTCGCGCCGGGGTAGGTCGACGAGTTCAATATTGGCAGCTACGAGGTTCTTGTCGGCGGGAACGATTTTGAGGCCTTCGACTTCGGTGGGTATGATGACGCTGGCGAAGTCGTCGGTTCCGAGGAGGGCGTTGTAAATAGTGAGGTTGCCTGGTGTTTTTGGGATACCGAGGCCGGTGGTGGAGTTTCCTTGGGGGTCGGAATCGATGAGTAGGACTCGGAGGTCATTAGCGGCGAGGGAAGCCGAGAGGTTGATCGCCGTTGTTGTCTTGCCTACGCCGCCCTTCTGATTAGCGATGGCGATGGTTCTACTCAATCGAAGTTCTCCTACGGAAAACTCATCGTAGCACGCGGGGCGGTTTTGCTTGATGGGAATGGTGTATCGTGTGTATCCCGACGGCCGGGAAGAGTTGGTGCGTGGGCTAAAGGATGTTCCACGTGGAACATGGGGAGATGGGTGGACGTGATGCAGTGTTCCACGTGGAACGCCGCATCATTTTAGCAAGCTGAGATACACATCCAGGACAGCGACCGCGGCGGGCGTAACACCTGGGATACGGGCGGCTTGACCCAAAGTTTCCGGGCGAACGCGGCCGAGTTTGTCCCGAACCTCTCGAGAAAGGCCGGGAATATCGGCATAGGCGAAGCTGGCGGGGATGGGGCGGCGCTCCGAGCCTTTGAGCCGGTCGATTTGACGTTGCTGCTGCAACAAATAGCCGGCGTACTTCAATTCTGTCTCAATTGTGGTGAGCAGACCACGAACGGGTGCTTCTCCTAGTGCGGTGGCGGCCCAGGATTCCAAGCGGTCAATCGATGCTTCGGGGCGGCGCAACCAGACCGCTAACGTGGGACGGTCGTCGGCGGACATGCCAAACCCGGGAAAATGGGTCAGCTCCACTCGTATTTGGTCCAAAAGCACCATTAACTGTTCCTTCTGGGCGCGCTTTTTAGTGAGCAGGGACCAGCGTTCGGGCGTGACCAACCCGACGCGATGGCCCGTGGGGGTCAACCGCTCATCCGCGTTGTCGATTCGCAGGTGAAGGCGGAATTCAGCGCGGGATGTGAACATCCGGTACGGCTCGTCGGCACCCTTTGTGATTAAATCGTCGATGAGAATGCCTGTATAGCCCTCGTTTCGGGCAATTTCGAGAGGATCGCGCCCGGAAAGGGAGCAGGCCGCATTGATTCCGGCAACCAAACCCTGACAAGCGGCTTCCTCGTAGCCGGAAGTGCCGTTGATCTGGCCTGCGAGGTAGAGGCCGGGCAACGCTTTTACTTCCAGGGTGTGGCGGAGTTCACGGGGATCGATGGCATCGTATTCAATCGCGTAGCCGGGACGGATCATCTCGGCGTCTTCCAGGCCCGGAATCGAAGCGACGACGGCAGCTTGCACATCGATCGGCATGCTGGTGGACATTCCGTTGACGTAAACCTCGTTTGTATCGAGGCCTTCCGGCTCCAAAAAGATCTGGTGACGCTGTTTGTCGGGGAACTTTACGAACTTATCCTCGATGGAAGGGCAGTAGCGGGGGCCGATTCCTTCAATCTGTCCGCTATAGAGGGGCGAGCGAGCGATGCTGTCCTGGATGATGCGGCGGGTTTCCTCGGTCGTAAACGCGATATGGCAGCAAATCTGGTCGCGTTCGATCTTTTCGGTCAGAAAAGAGAACGGAGTGGGTACCGCGTCGCCGTATTGGGGCTCGAACTGGTCCCAATGGATGGTGCGCCCATCCAAACGGGGTGGGGTGCCGGTCTTGAGGCGCGTCCAGCCCAGATTCAGGCTACGCAACTGGTCTGCGAGCAGGTTCGCGGCGGCCTCGCCGTTGCGGCCGCAATGGTAGGTCTCCTCGCCGACGTGCGCCAAGCCGTTGAGGAACGTACCTGTGGTGATGATGACGGCTCCGGCACTGACGGCGCGTCCGTCGCGGAGAATCACTCCGGTGACGCGGCGGTTGGCGCCCTCTGAGATCGCCAATGCGCCTACTTCGGCCTGTAGGAAGCGCAGATTCGGTTCCTTTTCCAGAACCTGCTTCATGCGGGTGCGGTACATCTTCTTGTCGCACTGGGCGCGTGGGGACCACACGGCGGGTCCGCGGCTGGTGTTCAAGAGACGAAACTGAATACCGACTGCGTCCGCGACTTCGCCCATGATGCCGCCCAGGGCGTCGATTTCGCGCACGAGGTGACCCTTGGCGATGCCTCCAATGGCCGGATTACAGGACATTTGCGCCACGAGGTCCACATTCATCGTGACCATAGCGGTTTTGAGGCCCATGCGGGCGCACGCACGGGCCGCCTCGCAGCCGGCATGCCCGCCGCCGATCACCACCACGTCATATTGCGTCGCCCTGGTTTGTAGTTGCATCGAACACCCAGCTATAGTCGTTCTTTAACCATTCTAACTATCGGAGAAGCATTCCTTGAAAACGCTGGTTATCGGGGGCGGCGGCCGGGAGCACGCCATCGCCTGGAGGCTCCGTCAGAGCCCGTCCGTGAGTGAACTTTACGCTACGCCTGGCAATCCAGGCATTGCGAGGGTCGCCAAGTGCGTTCCCTGCTCCCAAGAACCGGAAGCCCTGCTCGCCTTGGCCAATTCCCTCGCTATCGATTTGACCATTGTCGGCCCGGAGGCGCCCCTTGTTGCGGGGGTGGTTGACGCATTTCGCGCGGCGGGGCGGAAGATTGTGGGCCCGTGCCAGGCGGCGGCAGAGCTGGAAGGCAGCAAAATCTACTCCAAGGATTTGATGCGCGAGTACGGGATTCCGACGGCGCGGTATTTCGCAACCTATGATTTGGAATTTGCGAAGCGTGCCGCTGAGGCCTTCCAGTACCCGATCGTATTGAAAGCAGACGGTTTGGCCGCCGGGAAGGGTGTCGTCATCTGTTACAGCCAGGAGGAAGCAGTTGCCGTGCTGCGGGCGATGTTCTCGGGCGAGTTTGTTGGCCAGGCGGGCTCTCGTGTGGTGATCGAAGAGTTCCTTGTTGGCGAAGAAGTCAGCTTCATTGTCCTGACGGACGGCCAGAGGGCGATACCTCTGCAGCCGACTCAGGATCACAAGGCGATCTACGATAACGATCAAGGTCCGAACACCGGGGGGATGGGCGCGTACTCTGATTCGCGGATTCTGGATGCCGCCACCACCAACCTGGTGCTTGACACCATCATCCACCCGACGCTCGAGGCCATGCGCAGCCGAGGCATCCCGTTTACCGGGTTTCTGTACGCCGGATTGATGATGACCGCGGAAGGGCCGAAGTGTCTTGAGTTCAATGTCCGACTGGGGGACCCGGAGACGCAAACGCTGATGCACCGCTTCCGCGGCGACCTGGGTGTCTTGTTGCAAGCAGCGGCCGCAGGAGATCTGACCGGTTTCGAGGCCGATTGGAATCCAGACCCGAGCGTGTGTGTGGTGATGGCTACGGAGGGCTATCCGGCCAAGCCGCGTACTGGCGATGTGATTGACGGGCTGGCGGAAGCTGAGGCGACCGGAGCCACGGTCTTTCATGCCGGAACCCGTCAAGGTCCAACGGGGGTGGAAACCGCAGGCGGCCGCGTGCTGGGTGTGACGGCTTCCGGCGCCACTCTGCAAGCCGCTATCGACAACGCATATAACGGGGTTAACTCCATTACTTTCAATGGGATGCAGTACCGGAAAGATATCGGACAGAAAGGTCTGAAACGCCAAGTAACGGGCGGTTAGCCGGCGAAGGCGGGCTCCTTAATCGTTTCCAGAGCTTGTTGGAAGTCGTGTAAGAGGTCTCGCCAGTCCTCGACGCCCACGGAGATTCGGACGAGTCCATCGGTGACTCCGGCGAGTTCGCATTCCTGATCGCTGAAGCCGGAATGGGTGGTGCTTTTGGGATGGCAGACGAGGGTTTCGACACCGCCGAGGCTGACGGCGTTCTTGCCGATCTTGAGGCTGCGGAGGAAGTCGAAGGCGGCGGGCTTACCGCCCTGTAGGTCGATGGAGACGATGGCGCCGGGGTAATCGCACTGCTCTTCGTAGATGCGCGCCTGGTCGGGATCGTCGAAGAGAGTCGGATAAAACACCTTTGCTATCTTCGGGTTACCGTTTAGAGCCTCGGCGATATGCTGGGCATTCTTGCTGGCGCGGTTCATGCGGAGACCGACGGTGGGCAGGCGGCTGTCCAGCATCCAGCATTCGTCAGGTTGGAGGATATTGCCGAAGAGGCCGCGTTTCGAGCGCAGTTTCGCGATCAAAGCGGGGTCACTGGCGAGGGCGACGCCGGCGATCATGTCGCTGAAGCCAGAGAGGTATTTGGTGGCCGAATAGATGATGATATCGGCGCCCACCAGCAATGGATGTTGGAAGGCGGGGCCGAGGAAGGTGTTGTCCACCACAAGGAGCGGGCGCGGGGCTCCGGAGGCAGCACGGCGCTCAATAGCGGCGACGGCGGCGCGCAGGTCGGTCATCTTCAGCGTCGGGTTGGCGGGCGTCTCAATGATCACCTGGCTGAGGTTGGGAGCGCCAAGGATGGCGGCTTCCATCTCCGCGGCGTTGCCGGCGCGGAAGGGTGCTCCGTGGATTCCCCAGGGTTCGAGGAAGTCTTTGAGCATGTGCTGGGTGCCGCCGTAAATGGGGACGCTGTAGGCGATGGTGTCGCCGGGTTTGGAAAACGTAAGGAACGCGGTCATGATGGCCGCCATTCCCGAGTTAAAGACACAGGCGGCGTGGGCGCCCTGTTCGAGCGGCACGATCTGGTCTTCGAGAATCTGGGCGTTAGGGTGGTTGAAACGGGAGTAGATGAGATCGACGCTCTCGCCGGGGGTAGCTTTGGCGCGTCCGGACATGATGTCGAAGGCGCGTTCGGCGAGCTCGGGGCTGGAAAAGACGTAGGTAGAGCTCCGAAAGACGGCAGGGCGGGCGGAACCCACTGAGAGGCTTGGGTCGAAGCCTCGGGTCAGCACCGCCGTGCGTGGGCGGACTTCCTGGGGATGATCCTTATGTTCTGCCATGAGACACTCCGTCCGCATTGTACCGCCGCGTTGTGAGGCGATTGAAGCGGGTTGCCTAAGTGCTACTCCCGATTCAGGTTATGGCGGGGGCAGCCCTACAATTCAAGTGTGACTACGATCAAAACGAAGCCGTATTACAACGAAGCCGAGGTTGCCGAGGCGCTGCAACTGTCGATCACGGCGAAGCGGCGATGGCGAAGTACGGGCGCGATCTCGAACGCTTTGAACGCGAAGGCGGCTATCAGCTCGCGTCGACCGTTGATTCAGTATTGATGGGTGTTGGTTTTGATCCCGATCACGCGCGCGCGACTAAAATCGGCACGTTGAGCGGCGGTGAACGTGGACGCGTTGCGTTGGCGCGTCAGCTTGCAATGCCTGCGGAAGTGTTGCTGCTCGATGAACCAACCAACCACCTCGATCTCGAAACCACGGCGTGGCTCGAGACTTATCTCATCGAAACGCAACGCACCGTTATCTGCATCAGCCACGATCGATCATTTCTTTCGGCGATGGCGGACCATGTGTTGCACTTTGAAGGTGGTACCGCGTTCGCGTATACGGGCAATTACGAATCGTTCAT
>JBDTMC010000133.1:0-16879 GCA_039934475.1 Bryobacteraceae bacterium
GGCGGCGGACAACTTCTAGCGCGGCGAGCTTCTCGGCGACAAAGAGTACGGTCTTGCCTCTGGCAAGCGCCGCTGCGATCAGGTTGGTGATGGTTTGTGATTTGCCGGTTCCCGGCGGGCCTTCGATGACCAGGTTCTGCCCACGAAGCGCGTGCACCAGGGCGCTGTGCTGAGAGCTGTCGGCGTCCCGGATGAGATGCGGAATGTCCTTCACTAGTTCGGGGGCGTCAATAGGATATTCTTCGGCAAGTTCGATTTCGGGATTCTTTGAGCCTTCAAACAACTCGCGGACCAGCGGGTGCTGCGCGATGCTCTGGCCGACAGGCCATGTCTTGGGATCAAGATCCCGGTACATGAGGAGCTTGCCGAAGCTGAGTAGCGCCAGAGTGATGTGCCGCCTGATGGACCAGCTCTTCTTGAGCCTGAGGATGTCGGCGAATCTCGCGAAATATATCTCCGGTGTATCGTCTTCTTCGAGCGGCGGTACTTCCAGTCCGAAGTCCCTGCGCATCTTTTCGACAAGGGAGAGGTTGGTTTCCACGTCCTCGCCGGAATACTCCAGGACGGCCTCCACGGCCCTGCCCTTGCCGCCTGAGCGCTCAATCGTTACCGGCAGAACGACCAGCGGGGCGAGGTGCGGCTGCTTTGAATCATCGGACTCGTACCACTCCAGGAATCCGAACACCAGGTACAGCATGTTCGCACCGGATTCCTCTATCGCCGTCTTGGCGGCGCTCGCGATCTTGCGGCTCAGTGTGTCGAGATGCTCGTGATAAAGCAGCACCGGAAGGGACTGGGCCTCGTCGTCGCTATTACCGAGATCGAATGAGGTGTTCCAGCCCAGCTCGTCGGCATAATCTTTCGCGGGCGGCGGTTCGCCTGCTACATCCGGCTCCGGAACCGACGCAAACGCCAGCTTCTCGGTATCCCGCAATTGCCGGAACACGGTATCTATTGGGACATCCACGACACGCAAGGACGATGCTGGGGAATGTCGGAAATTCAGGAGCCTGTTGCGATTGGTGAGGTCGAGAAGCCGTGTGCGGATTCGGTCGAGGCCGATTTCAGTGCTTCCCGTCAGGAAATCAGCGCTGATGCTGGGTGCAGGCGCGTTGGCTTTCTCCTTGGTGGTTCCATTCTGCATAACGTAGTTAGTCCCAATCGGCGCTTGTGAGCCGACTCTCCATCTTGCAACTGACTCCAGAACGCTGCCTATGCGACATCGGCCCCCTTGAACCTGCGCCTTGCGCCGTGGCGGATGTGCAGCACTTCTACCTGTTTATGCTTCTCCAGCACGCGGTATATGGCGCGGTAAATATGCGGCTTGTTGCCGTACAGCAAATGCCTGAACTTGTCACTTTCGGGCGTCACCGGGCAGCGGGTCGGCTGTTCTTCGAGGCCGAGGATCGTCTCCTTGAACCCGCGATACCATTTCAGGGCAGCGACGGAATCCTCGGCGTTGAGCTGTACGTACAGCAGGGCGAGATCGCGCTGGGCGCGGGCGGTGAGGTTAACGAGGTATGCCATGCGCCGCCTCGAAATCCTCGAAAAACTCCCTCGCCGGCCGGACCTTCACTTGCTTCGCGTCCTCCAGGCCCTGGCGGATACCCTCCTCGGGATCGGCACGCGCGGCGATGTCGAGCAGGCGCTGGTACGCCTCGGCGTCCTGCACGATGGCCGCTGCTTTTCCTTTCACCGTGAGCACCACGGGACGCTTGGTCTTCTTGAGCTGTTTCATGAAATCGCCGGATCGTCGGCGAAACGTCGTCAGCGACTGGATGTCTTTCGTGATATCAAGCATGGATCGCTCCTATTAGAGCACCTTTTTAGGTGCTAACAGCATAACGCCTTTGTGTAATAGGCCGTTGCGCTTTTAAGTCACGGCAACAGGTCGGCGAGTGCTGGGGCAAGATCCGGGTAGCGAAAAGAAAACCCTAAAGACAACGCCTTCTGCGGCAGCACTCTCTGGCTGCCGAGCAGGACTTCCGCCATCTCACCGAACATCAGCTTCAATGCAATGCCGGGAACGGGGAGCACTGCTGGACGGTGCACGGCGTGTCCCAAAGCATGGCCGAAATCGGCGTTTGTCACCGGGTTTGGGGAGGTGAGATTCACGGGGCCGCGAACCGCTGTGTTGGTTGCCGCCCAGAACAACAGTTCCACTTCATCGTGGAGATGAATCCACGACATCCACTGTTTGCCGCTGCCCAGAGGGCCGCCGGCGCCCAGGCGGAACGGCGGCAGCATCTGCGCCAGCGCGCCTCCCTGCGAACTGAGAACAATGCCGGTGCGGGCCAACACCACGCGCATCCCCAGCGCTTCGGCCAGCGTCGCTGTCTTCTCCCATTCCACGGACACATCGGCAAGGAAACCTTTGCCGGGCTTCGACGACTCCGGCAAGGGTTCGTCGGCGCGGTCGCCGTAATAGCCGGTGGCGGAGGCCGACACCAGCACTTCCGGGCGTTTCGATTGCGTGGAAAGCGCTTCCACCAAGCGGCGCGTTCCGGTTACGCGGCTGTCGCGAATCCGCTGCTTCACGCCGGCGTTCCAGCGCTGCGCCACGGGTTCGCCGGCGAGGTGAATGACTGCTGAAGCGCCGTCTAATGCAGGGGCAGGGAACTCGTCGCTGAGGGCATCCCACGGGAAGAAGCGGGCACCGGCGGGCAGATCGGCCGGCTGTTTGCGCGCCACAGCTGTAATCTCCCAGCTTGCGTGCTGGAAGCGCAGCAGGAGTGCCTTGCCGATGAAGCCGGTGGCTCCTGTGATAACGACGCGCATGCGTGCGTTCATTGTAAGCGAAACGGGTCCTTGCCGGTCTGTTCCAGATATTCGATCTCGCGGATGTAAGCGTCCACGCCGGTCTTACGGCGCATGCCCTCGGCACCCATATAGCGGATCATGCCAAAGACGGGCCGCTCCTGCCACGGGCGGTCATGCAGCCCGAAGCACCAGAGGATGTTGGTATATGTATTGGGGTCGCGGCCGTCCAGCGCGAAGCGGTCGTGCAGGTAAACCATCGTCTCCAGGGCATCCTGGCATGTGGGAGACCATTCGATGATCTTCTTGCCCCAGTACATGCGGTAGTAGCCGTGGATCTTTCCCCGCAGCAGCATCTCTTTCTGCGTGGCGTTCCACAACGGGTCATGAGTTTGGCCGTGTTCGAACTGGTCGCGTGTGTATGTGGGATTGCGCTCTTCGGCGGCGTGCTGGCGGAGAGTCTTTTTCGCCCAGTCCGGCAAGTTGCAGAGGCTGTCGGGCTTTTCCACGTGGCGCGCGTAGTTGAAGGCAAGCTCGCGGCGAACAATCAGTTCTTCCAGGAATTCGTCGGCGATCAGCTTGTGCTCGGCCGCGTAATCACGCGCGGCCAGCGCCACTTGGAGACCGGAGATGTGGCCGAAGTGGAGGTAGGGGCTGAGGTCTGACGTTGCGTGCGCGACGGGTTCGTTGCGATCCTTCGCATAGCGGCGTAAGCGCGATGCCAGGAACGCCTTGAGATGACGCTGCGCCGCGGCGCTGCCTCCGGTAAAGGAGAGCGATGGCTTCACGGAATGATCAATTTGGCACGATGCCACCAGCGCGGAAATTTCTTCTCGCCTCACCATGACGTGCCATGGTGGAATGGGTCCGCTCCAAGGCGTCCTCACTTCCATGGTGGGCGCCGGCGCGAAGTACTTCGGCAATAGTTTTTTGATCTTGGGGCGGATGGTGTAGGCGGCGTACTCACGTTTCTCCCAAACGTTCATGGGGATGACGCCGCTGGAGTCGACGGCGTAAAAGGCGCGCGAGATGCGCTGTGGAACCCGGGCGTTGTGGGTGTGTGCAATGAACGTGGGATAGTCGTCAGTCACTACCGCGACGGCGCGCTCGGCCAATTCGTAGAGCGCGTTGTTGGGATCGGCATTGCGGCGGCGCAAGTAGAAGGAGTAGCCGATGCCGAGCTGCGCCAGTTCGGCTGCCGTATCCGGTACACCTTCGAGGATGAACGTGTGGAGACGGTCATTGGCATGAGGGTAGGTATTTGTCAGGCCCTCATAGTAGAGGACGGGCTTGTTGAACTCATTAGCGAGGGAGATGGCGTAGAGCAGAGCGTGGTTGCTCTCCACGCGCCGGTTCATCTGTGCCCAGTAGAGAACGTAGTCGCCATCGGGATTGGCAGGCAAGTCGTTCAAGGCCCGAACGCGGTCTTTCATTCACTTCTCCGATGCCTCCGGTTCGTGCACCGCTACAATAATAGAGGAAATGCGCGTCTGGAACCGGGCAAAACTTCTCTGGGGGTACCTCACGCGGCAAAGCAAGCTGAATGCGCTGCCGGTGGAGTATATCGTCGAAACGACGGCGAAGTGCAATCTCTATTGCCCGATGTGTCCGCGCGAGACCCACAAACAGCCAAAAGAGGACATGACCGATGAGGTCTTCAACCGGCTGGTGAGCGAATCAGGCCGCAGCGCCGAACACATGATGCTGATCGGTCTAGGCGAACCCCTGCTGGATGCTAAGATCTTCGATCGCATCGAGTTCTGTGAGCGGCACCAGGTTTCGTCGCTGCTATCCACAAACGGAACGCTTTTGGACGAGGAGGCGGCAGACCGCTTGCTGCGCACTCCGCTGTCACACGTCACCTTGAGCTTCGATGGCTCCACCCGGGAATCGTTCGAATACTACCGCAAGGGCGCGAGGTTCGACCGTGTGCGGGATAATTTCGTCCGCTTCGCGCGTATGAAACACGAGCGGGGCGTGAAGGTGCAAGTGGTGGTCCAGATGGTGCGCATGGAGCGCAACGCCAGCGAGGTGGAGGAGTTCACGCGCTTCTGGAGCGCTGTTCCCGGCGTGGACGAGGTTCGCATCAAGGAAGACGAGACCAACCTTATGCGCCCGCAAGCCGGCCATGCCGCCGAAGACTGGAAGTACCCTTGCCACTATCTGTGGCGGGGTCCCGTTTATGTAAAGCACAACGGCGACGTGTACCCGTGCTGCCAGAGCTACATGCTGGACGGTAAACCGCTGGGCCGGGTGGGCGAACAGCCACTGGAAGCGATATTCAATTCGGATGAGATGCAACGAATGCGGCGGCTTCATGCCGAGGGCAGGGCAGGGGAAGTGGACATCTGCTCGCGTTGCTGCACGACGATTCCGCACCCGGCTTTGGTGGCCGGTAGCCTGCTGTTCCACGGCAAGACGGTGCGAAGCTGGCTGCCGCTGGTGGAGCGGATGATTTACTTGTCGAAGCTGCCGGCGCGTCTGCTGCGCCCGCCGCGCCCGGCCCCGCCACCCGTGAAAGAAGATCTGGTTCAAATCGCCGGCGTGCCTCCCGACCGCCGGTAAGTGGAGATGCTATGAAACTGTTGCTGTGTGCCGGTGCGCTTGCTGTCGCGTCCTTATTACCGGCTCAGACTCCTAAGGTCAGCCATGACTTGGGCTTTGACGATACGCCGATGTTGCCGGGCCTGCCGTACCACGTCCACGACTACAACCGGCCTCATCCTCCGGTAGTGACACCCTCCGCTGTGGCGGGCGGCGCACCCTCCGACGCGGTGGTTCTGTTCGATGGAAAAGACCTCGCCCGGTGGAAGGGGCACCGCAGTTCGATTACGAAGGCCGGTAGCGACGATGCCGAATGGAAGGTGGAGAACGGCTACTTCGAAGTAGTCCCGAAGACAGGCGACCTGGCGACGAAAGATAAGTTCGGCGACATCCAACTCCACATCGAGTGGGCTTCGCCGGAAGTCGTTACCGGGAACAGCCAGGCGCGCGGCAACAGCGGCGTGCTGCTGATGGGCCGCTACGAAGTTCAGGTTCTGGACACCGACAACAACCCAACGTACGCCGACGGCCAAGCGGGCGCGATCTACGGGCAATGGCCGCCGCTGGCTAATGCCGTGCGCAAGCGCGGGGAGTGGAACAGTTACGACATCGTGTTTGAGGGGCCGCGCTTCGATGGCGAGAAGCTGCTGAAGCCCGCATACATCACGGTTTTTCTGAACGGCGTGATGCTGCACAATCGCAAGGAATCGATGGGACCGATGGTGTACCGCCAGGTGGCGCGCTATGTGCCGCAACCGGCCGAGGATTCCCTCGTGCTGCAAAATCACGGTGACAAAGTACGGTACCGCAATGTGTGGGTGCGCCGGCTGAAGGACTACGATCAGCCGGAGAGCAAGTGATCGAAAGAGCATTTGCCGCGCGCCTGGACGCGCATTACCTGCTGAAACCTGTGGAGAGTGTCAGTGAGCAAACGCTGCTGGTGGTGACGCTTCACGGGTTCGGCGCCAATCCAGAGACGATGCTCGGCTTGACGGCACGTCTGTTTGAGGGAAGTGCGGCAATCGCGGCACTGCAAGGACCGAACCAGTTCTTTCTTTCGACGCGCGCGCAGGACGTTGGGTATGGCTGGGTCACCAACCGCCACAGCGCGGAATCCGTTCGTTTGCATCACGACATGGTGCGGCACGTTTTGGAAGAGGCAGGGGGCGAGTTGGGTATCCCGCCGCAGCGGCGCGTGCTAGTGGGTTTCTCACAACCTGTAGGCTTGAATTACCGGTTTGCCGCCACTCATCCGGAAGCGATCGGTGGCGTGATTGGAATTTGCGGCGGGATACCGGGCGATTGGGAGACGGGTAATTACTCGCCGGTCTCCTCTTCTGTGCTTCACATCGCCCGCCGTCATGACGAGTTCTATGCTCCGGCCGTCACGGAGAAGTACGCTGAGCGGCTGCGATTGCGCGCCCGCGATGTTGAATTCCACTTACTCGACGGCGGGCATGCTGTTCCGTCCGCCGGAGCCTCGATAGTTACTCCGTGGGTGGAACGGCTACTCGTATCGCAACGCGCGTAACGGATCGATACCGGTGGCGCGGCGGGCCGGCAGAAGCGCCGCGCCGGCAACGGTGAACACGAATACGCCAATCGCAATCAAATAACTGGTGGGATCGAAGTTGCTAATGCCGTAGAGCTGGCCTCGCAAGAGCTGGGAGAGCGCGGCCGCGCCGCCGACGCCGATTAGCATTCCGGCAACCATGGGGCGCGAGAACTGGCGCAAGATGAGCGACAGGACATTGGCCGGTCGCGCACCCAACGCCATCCGAATGCCTATCTCTTTGGTGCGCTGCGACACGGCATATGCCACCACGCCAACAATGCCCAGGCACGCCAGCAGGTGAGCCACGGCGCCGAAGACGGCGACCACGGCCGCCGTGTATTCGGCGCTCTGCAATTTCCGGCGAAATCCTGTCTTCAGCAATTGCACTTCGGGGACCGTGTCGGGCGCGATGTCTCTTGCCGCGGCCATGGCCGCGCGGGCGAGGTCGTTCGGCGCGCCGGAAGTCTTCACCAGTAAGTGGAGCGACGGGGCGTCGGCGGGCTCAATCGGGAGATAAGCTTCCACCGAATCCGAATCCTCGAGTTTCACCGTACGCGCGTTGCCGGCCACGCCGACCACGGTGTACCCGTCGCCGAGGCTGAGTAGCTTACCCAACGGGTCCTGCCCCGGCCATGTGAGGCGGGCGAGAGACTCGCTGACGATGGCCGACCGCGCGTCGGCGGCGGTGAGATTTCTGCCGCGCAACAGTGGGATCCTCATTGTCGAAAAGAACTCCGGATCGACGTGATTCAGTTGCATGTTGATCTGGCGGCCATCCACCGTCATTCCCGCGCCGATTGACACGTTCCCCAAAGGGGGCACCAGCGCCGTTGACACCGATTCGACGCCCGGCAGAGCGCGGACGCGCGCTTGCAGAGAGTCCAGATAGGCCCGTGCCTTCGGCGCTCCGTAGCCGTGTTTGGCCAGCCCCGGGTCAAGAGAGACCACTTGCTGGTATTCGAAACCCGGATTGGCTGAGATGACATGAGTCAGTGCGCGGCCCAGTAGCCCAGCGACGATGAGCAACACGCAACTGGCGGCGACTTGAGCTCCAACGAGAAACTCACGGGCCATGTTGGCGCGGTGACGGCGCTTGGCTATCTGGAGCGCTGGGGCCAGTCCAAACACGATGGCCGCCAAGAATCCCACGGCGGCGGCGAACGCAATCACGCGCCAATCGGGAGTAGGATCCATCCACGGGCCAACGCCGGTGAGGGTCATCATGCCACGCATGACGACGGAACCGAGGGCGAGGCCGGCCAGCGACCCCAACAGGGCCAGCAGCAGGCTCTCCGTGAAGAGTTGCCGCACGAGGCGGCCCCGGCCCGCTCCCACGGCCGCACGGATGGACATCTCCCGTTCCCGGGCCACGCCGCGTGCCAGCAACAAGCTGCCCAGGTTGGCGCAAGCGACGACCAGAACGAGCAGAACCAGGGAGCCCACCATGGCCATCACCGGACCGGCCTCATCCCGGTCCTCCGCTCCAGTGCCGCGGCGGTTGCCTACTCGCAGGCTTTTCGCAAAACCGCCCGGGTCGCTAGGGAGCGACTCCTTCTCCCAGATCTCTTTGGGATGCTGCTTGCGTAGTTCCGCCGCCAATATGCCCAGTTCGGTCTCCGCCACGGCGGGACTCACTCCCGGGGAGAGCCGGCCCCACATTTGTACCCCACTGCTGTCGACGGAGAGGTCAGACAGCAAGTGGCTGCCGGCTGCGAAGTAAGGCTGCTGGGTGAGAGGCGTCCAGAGGGCGGGTTCGATAAGGTTCAGCCCGCTAAATTCCGCGGACGCGACACCAATGATGGTGGCCGGTTTGCCGTTTAGCCGGATGGTCTGTCCCACTACCAACGGATCGCTGCCGAAATGGCGCTGCCAGAAACCATGGGCGAGGACGACTACCGGGTCCGCACCGGCGGCTTCATCGCGCGTGGGGTCGAGCAGTCGGCCCAAATGAGCCGTGGCGCCAAGCTCACTGAAGAAGTTGGCGGTTACGAAATGCGCTTCCGGCTGTTTCTCCTCACCGTCGATCGAGACCTTAGTGATGTTCTTGCCAAGCACGGCAGACAGCGTGCGCGTATGCTCGCGGAAAAACATCATCTCAGGAACGGGCAACGCCCAGGCGTAAGCGTCGGGCGAACGGCGGTGGAAACGCATCAGCGTTTGTGGATCGCGAATGTTCAGCGGCCGTAGAACCATTAAGTCAAAGAAGCCGAACGCCGCCACGTTGACGCCGATGCCGATGGCGAGCATGGCTATCGCCGCGAGGGCAAAGCCAGGGGACTTCATCAAGACGCGGGCACCGTAGCGGAGATCCTGCGCCAGGCGGTCGATCCACGTCCATCCCCAAGCGTCGCGGGACTGTTCGCGGAGACGCAGGGCATTGCCAAACTGCCCGCCGTCGCGGGCGGTCATCTCACGGTGAAACTCGAGTTCGCCAGCGAGTTCCTGTTCCATTCGCCGCCGGTTGAGTAAGTAGTGCAGCCTTCGTAGGAGTCGTTTCATCGGGGCCTCCTCTACGCTGTGCGCAGTACCGCTTGAATGGCTTGGTGGACGCGATCGTAGTCAGACAAAGCTGCGTCGAGATGCTCTTCGCCGGCGGGCGTGAGCCGATAGAAACGGACTTTGCGATTGGTCTCAGAGATGCCCCACTCGGAAGTGGCCCAACCTTCAAGCAGGATCTTCTGCAACGTGGGGTAGAGTGCGCCCTCCTCCACTCGCAGGACTTCCGCGGACAAGATGTGGATACGCTGGGCGACGGCGTAGCCGTGCAGCGGGCCAGAGCGAAGGACGCGCATGATCAGGAGCATGAGCGCGCCGGAAGGCATCTCTTTTTGAGGCATATAGACTATAGGGGTATTGTAATTAGGGATGCGCTGACTGTCAAGACTGTTTTACGGTAGGCGTCCGGCGGCACTGTACGGATGGCGTGCGAAGGCCTCGGCGCGGGGATAGCCGCTTTCGAGACCGCGGAACTTGGCTACCTGGTCCTGCAGTGTGTAAAAGCGGTCGGGAGACTGGGAGGCGTGCGCGTAACAGGCGGCCCGTTTCTGGGGTTCCACATCGGTGATGTCAACGTATTCGTTGGGGTGAAACATGACGGTGTCTTCGCCGTCGGAGACCTCGTAATAGTACAAGGCAAAAGACTTCTTCATGCTGAGCCATGCGTCATAGACGAGAACGGACATAGCGCGGTGGTCGCGATGATTGTCCACCGGCCATTGGGTGAAGACGACGTCCGGTTTCTCCCCTTGGAGGAGCGTCCGGAATTCGGCGTAGTGCGATGCGTCGATGATGGCATTGCCATCGCATTGGCCAGCGAAGGCGGGGTGGGCCTTGAGGATGGTGCAGGCCTTCTCTGCTTCGGCGGAACGCATGACGCTGCCCAGACGTGGGTCGGGTTCGGGGCAACCTTTCTCGCCGCGGTTCAGATAGAGAAGTGTGACCGCATGGCCAAGCTTGGTGTACTTAGCAACAACGCCGCCGCAGCCGTACTCCGGATCGCCGGGGTGACCACCGGCGACGACCACTTTTAGCGTGCCGGCGGCCGCACGCGCCAGGCCGGCACCGGCCAAGCTTACTAACTGGCGGCGAGTCATGCGATTCATAACTTACCCGGCCAAACGACGTTTGCGCAGTTCATCCACGGTGACCGCGAGAATGATTACCGCTCCGATGATCGCCTGCTGCAGGTAGGGAGAAATACCAAGCAGATCGCTGCCGTTGGCCAGCAGTCCCATGATGAATGCGCCGACGAGCGTGCCTACGACGCTGCCCTCGCCGCCGCGCAGACTCCCACCACCGATCACCACCGCGGCAATCGCCTGCAGTTCGTAACCCTGTCCTGCCGTCGGTTGTCCGGTCATCAAACGAGAGGCCTCAATCATGCCCGCCAGGCCCGTCAACAAACCTCCGATCGCATAGACCACCGTAGTGTGAAACGCCACCGGAATGCCCGCGTAGAAAGCCGCATCGGGGTTAGAGCCGATGGCGAAGGCGTATCGGCCGAGGCGAGTATGTTCGAGGATGATGTGCATTCCGGCGGCGCACACCAATAGGACCCAGAGGACAAACGGCACGCCCAATACCGTTCCCTCACCGAGAAATGCGAAGCCGGCAGGCAATTCGTGCACCGGGAGTCCGTTGGAAATAATCAACGTCAGACCGCGCACGATGCCCAGCGTTCCCAGCGTCACGATGAAGGGAGCGATACGTAGCTTTGTGGTCAAAAGCCCGTTCACAAAACCCCAGAAGCCCCCGGCCAGCACGCCGACCAGGACGCCAATCCAGATGGGCTGTCCGTGCGCCATGGCCATTGCGCCGAGCAAACCGCCCATGGCGAGGATGGAGCCAACGCTGAGGTCGATGCCTCCGGCGATGATAATCAGGGTCATGCCGAGCGCCATGATGTTGATGACGGCTGTTTGCCGCACTACGCTCGACAAGTTCGTGCTGGTGAGAAAGAACGGCGACCCGAACGCCAGCGCCACGAAAAGAACAATCAGGGTAAGAAACGGCAACAGCCGTTGAATCATGACATCTGCTCCCGAGCCATTGCGACCGCCGGCATGGCATGCCGCATAATCTCCTGCTGAGTCACCGGCTTTGCCAGTTCGGCGACCAGTTGCCCTTGCCGCATTACCAGCACCCGGTCAGGCACGTGGAGCAGTTCCGGCAACTCGCTGCTCACCATCAGAATGGCCGCGCCTTCCCGCGCCAGGCGGTCCATTACTTCGAACACTTCTACCTTCGCGCCGACGTCGATGCCCCTGGTTGGCTCGTCGAATAAGAACACACGAGCGCCGCGCGCCAGCCACTTGCCGATGACGATCTTCTGCTGGTTACCGCCGCTCAACCGTCCTGCCAGTTGGTTCGCCGATTCGGCCTTCACGCGCAGCTGGAACATCTGCTCATTGACTACGGTCTTCTCGGCCCTGCTATCGATAAATCCAAACCGGCAGATGCGGCCCATGCTGGCCGCGGTGAGGTTCTGCCCAAGCGAAAGACCCGTCGCCAGTCCGGTCTTCTGGCGGTCTTCAGGAATTAAGGCGATGCCTGCGCGGACGGCCTCGCGAGGCGAAGAGATGCGGGTGAGTTGGCCGCGCACATAGATCTCTCCGCGATCAATGGTGTCCAGTCCGAAGATGGCCCGGCACAGCTCCGTACGTCCTGCCCCGATCAAGCCCGCTAAACCCACAATTTCCCCGGCGCGCAGAGTGAGCGAAACATTCTTCAGTAACGGGGCGCGCGAGAGGTCTTTCACAACCAGCACGTCGTCACCCGGCGGAACACTCTCGCGGGCATAGATAGTGGACACCTCGCGCCCCACCATGTATTGGATCAGTTGATCTGTGGGTAGCTCAGCGCACGGCGCGTTGTGAACGGTTTCTCCGTCGCGCAGAACGGTGACGCAATCACCTACTTCGCGCAGTTCGTCGAGGCGATGAGTGATGTAAATGACGCCGGTGCCGCTGTCGCGCATGCGCCGCACGATGCGGAACACTTCGTGTGTCTCCGATTCCGACAAGGAAGACGTCGGTTCGTCGAAGATGAGCAGCGACGATTGATGTTCAATGGCGCGACAGATCTCCACCAGTTGCTTGCCCGCCGGGCTGAGCTTTGCCACCTTCCAGCCAGCCTGTAATGGGAATCCGTGGGACTCAATCAACTGTGCGGCGCGACGCATCATCTTCGGCCGGTTTACCCAGCCGAACGGCAGACGGTCCTCACGGCCGAGGAAAATGTTCTCGGCGACAGTGAGATGCGGCGCCAGCAGGGACTCCTGGTGCACCATCGAGATACCGGCCTTTGAGGCTTCCGTGGGATTGCGGAAATTGGCTCGTTGCCCCTTCCACAGCATTTCGCCACCGTCGCGCTCCATCAGCCCGGCAACGATTTTCATCAGTGTGGATTTGCCAGCGCCGTTCTCGCCCATCAGCAAATGGACCTGGCCCGCCTCCACGGAGAGGTCGCCCCGCCGCAGCGCTCGCACACCGCCAAACCGTTTTTCGATCGCCCGTAGATCGAGAAGCATGGAATGTATCAGTCTACAACGCCCGCGCGTGCATCCTACGAATGCATGCGGCATTACGAGCGTTCCGTGCTTATCAACGCGCCGGTAGAGACCGTCTTCGCGTTTCATGAGCGTCCAGACGCTTTGGAACTTCTGACGCCACCCACACCGCCCGTTCGTGTGTTGCGGCGCGAGGGTGGCTTGCAAGTGGGCGCCATTGTCGAGCTTTTGGTGCCGCTCGGTCCTTTCCACAAACGCTGGCTGGCCCGGCACATTGCATACGAGAAGAACCGGCTGTTCGTCGATACCCAGGTATCGGGTCCGTTCGCCCACTGGACACACCGGCATCTGTTTGCTCCCAACGGCACGGGTACGCTGCTCACCGATTCCATCGAATTCGAACTGCCGCTGGCGCCGTTGAGCGAGTGGCTAGGAGGGTGGGTGGTTCGCCGGCAGTTGGATTCGATGTTCCGCTACCGCCATGAAGTCACTCGCCGTTACTGTGAATCCCTTGGCTAGAATTAGGTATGGGCTTGCATCTTGCTCTCGCGGCATTGCTGTTCTTCGGTCAATCGGTTGACCATGCCGCCGAAGGGTTGAAGGCCCTGGAAGCGCGCCAGTACCAGGCTGCCCTGGATCACTTCCAAAAGGCGATAGATGCCGATCCGAAAGACTTCACAGCGCACTTCAACTACGCCTTCGCAGCGAGCCAGTTGGATCGCGACGCCGAGGCCATCAGCCACTACCGAACCGTGCTTGAACTCAAACCGGGAGTTTACGAAGCGGAGCTGAACTTGGGAATTCTGCTGGTGCGACAGAAGCAATACAAGGACGCCGTGGCTCCGTTGCGGTCCGCGGCGGAGAAGAAGCCGAAGGAATTACGACCTTCTTTTTACCTCGCCGAAGCCTTGTTCAACGTGAATGAGTTTACTGAGGCCGAACGGTATTATAAGGCTGCCACCGAAGCAGACCCCAAATTCTCTCCGGCATGGGTCGGGTTGGCGCGCATGAAGGCGCGGCAGGGGCGGCTGGAAGAGGCGGCTCCCGATTATCGTAAAGCTTCGGAGGCCGATCCCGAGTATAGCGAGGCGTTGCTGGAACTCGCCGACCAGTACGAAGCCGACAAACAACCGGCCAAAGCCATTGAGATTTACCGGGAGTTTCCGCAGAACAATGCGGCGCGCGAACGTCTAGGTCAGTTGCTGGCCAAGCAAGGGGATGACTCCGCTGCGATTCCGCCGCTGGAAAAGGCGGTTGCGGCATCTCCGACTACGGCCAACCGCGTGCTGTTGGCGCAGGCTTACCTGAAAACGAAGCTTACTGAAAAAGGGACTAAGCTGTTGGGCGAAGTGGTAGCGTCTGAGCCCAAGGATTACGATCTGCGTATGCTCTACGGCCGAACGTTGCGTGACCAGCACGCGTATCCAGCGGCCGCTCGCGAGTTTATTGCGGCCTCAAAGCTGAAACCCGATTCGGCAGAGGCCTTCAGCGAGGTGGCGGTGGCGGCCATATTGGTGGAAGCTTATCCGCTTGCTCTGCAGGCGCTGGACCGGGTGAAGGCGCTTGGCGGCGAGAAACCGGGGCATATCTTCTTCCGCGCCGTGGTCCTGGACCGGACGAACCAATTCAAGCCGGCGCTGGAAAGCTACCAGCAGTTTCTGGCAGTGAGCAATGGCCTAAGCCCGAACGAAGAGTTCAAAGCCCGGCAACGGGTTAAAGTATTGCAGAAAGAGTTGGCGAAACGATGAAGACGATCTTTCTCGGGCTGTTGGCGTTTGCGCTCTACGGTGGGGATATCGCGGCTGTCAAGGCGGAACCGAGGCTGGAGCGGCGCTCGGAACTCGCGGTTCAGAATGCCGATAAAGCATTCCTCGAAGCCAAAGCAGCGTGGAAGAAAGGCGAGAGTGCAGCGTTGCAGACCGCCCTGGACGAAATAGTGGCGTCTGTGGACCTGTGTCTGGATACTCTTCACGAAATGGGCCGGCCACCCTACAAATTGGTGAGGTGGTACAAGAACGCTGAGCTAAAAACTCGGGAATTGAGCCGCGGCTTGGATGGCCTTGCCGTCGAAGCGTCTCTCGAAGAGCGCCCGGCCATCCAAAAGGTAAACGACCGTGTGAAGACGGTGCACGAGGAGTTACTGCTCGGAGTACTGAGCCGGAAGAAGTAGGGGGTGCCATGAGAAGACTGGCCACGTTGGCTTTAGCCGTCGCCATCCCGTTACTGGGCCAGGCGCAAAAAGATTTCCTTTCCGCCGATGAGATCGATCAGATCCGAGAAGCTCAGGAACCGAACGCGCGCCTGGAACTGTACGTCACCTTCGCTAAATCGCGCGTGGAGATGGTTCGCCAGTTGACGGCCAAGGAGAAGGCTGGACGTTCCATTCTGATTCACGACAAGCTGGATGAGTTTTCGAAAATCATCGAGGCCATCGATACCGTTGCAGACGACGCGATCCGGCGGAAGGTGGATGTCACGGTGGGCATGAAGGCCGTTGCCGCGGCCGAACAGGGGATGTTGGAAACGCTGCAAAAGGTCGAGGAGGCGGCGCCTTCGGACCTGGAGCGCTACCAGTTTGTGCTGAAGAACGCCATCGACACTACCTCCGACAGCGTGGAGATGTCGCAGCAGGACTTGAAAGCGCGTGCGGCTGGAGTGAATGCGCGCGACGAGCAGGAGAAGAAGGAGCGCGTGGAACTATCGACGCCGGAAAAGGTGGAGGAGATGAAGAAGGAAGAGAAAAAGACCACCGACGATGCCAAGAAGCAGCGCAAAGCGCCGACTCTGCGCCGCAAGACGGAGACCGAGAAGAAGGAGTAGCGCGAGCGGCGCCGGTACCGCCCGCGCGTTGGATCGGCTTATTTACCGAAATAGGCTTCGTTATAGACGGGGCTGGCCGAGTTTTTGACGGTCTCGATGGCCTTCTTCGCCATCTCAGGCTTCAACTGGCCTTCGATCTCAGGCTTCGCTTCGTCGAACGACTTTGCTTTCTTCTCATCGACGAGGATCAGGTGGTAGCCGAACTGAGTCTTTACCGGTTCACTGACCTTGCCGGGGGTTTGGGCAAACGCTGCCTGCTCAAACGCGGGCACCATATTGCCGCGGGGGAAGGTACCCAGCGCACCACCGTTGGCTCCGGAACCGGTATCGTCGGAATCGGTCTTGGCCAGTTCATCGAACTTCGCACCGGCATCCAGCTTCGCTTTCAAATCCTTCGCCCGTGCCAACGCTTCCTCATCGGACAGGTCTTTCGTATCCGGGCGGAGCGGCACCGGAGACCCCTTCATGCGGACCAGGATGTGGCGTGCGGTGATGCTCTCGTACTTCGCCTGGTTCGCGTCGTAGTAGACCTTCGCGGCCGCGTCGTCGGTCTTCAGGTTGGCCGTCAGTTCCTGATAGAGTGCCTGAGCGAGAAGCTGATCCTTCTGCAAACCCATTTGAGCCTGGAACTTGGCCGTTTGGTCGAGTTTGCGCTTCTGCGCCTCCTGGGCCATGGCCTTTACTTCCGCCAGTTGCTCGGCAACCTTCTTACGATTCGCGCCTTTGGCCTCGGCCTGGACGCGTTCGGGTAGCGCGGCGATGAGCTCTTCCCATTGCGCCTTGGTCATCTTTTCCGAGCCGATCGTGAGGATTACCGTCTCACCCGGCATGGCGCTGGTATCGGGTACCGCGGGAGCAGCCGGAGCGGTTGGAGCAGTTGGCGCCGGGGTGGCCGTGGTGGCGGCTGCGGGTTTCGGAGCCGGCTTCGTAGCCGGAACGGCTGGTTTGGGCGTGGGCGGCTTTGGCGCCGGGGTTTGCCCAAGCAGGGCTGCCAAGGGCAGCAAAAGGAGGCTGATCTGTTTACTCATTGGTGAAAACTCGTTATTGAAAGGCGGGCCGCACTCGCGCGTTTTACTCTGAGAGGGAGCCCTGACCACTCCATTCTACCGTGTTTTCCACATCCTCCCCCGCCGACGGGTACTTTCCTCCCGTGGCGGCGGCGTTCCGCTGTCTTTTTGCATCCTGCTCACGCGTCC
>JBDTMC010000134.1:0-16860 GCA_039934475.1 Bryobacteraceae bacterium
TGCCTTGCTGCTTCTCATTGCCTGTGTCAACGTTGCCAGCCTGCTCCTGGTGCGGTCGGAAGGGCGGCGCCGGGAAATGGCGGTGCGCAGCGCGCTCGGTGCTTCTCTCGGCCGGTTGCTCAGCCAGTTTGTGACCGAAGGCCTGGTGTTGGTTCTCGTGTCCACCGCACTCGGCTTGCTCTTCGCCAACTGGGCAACGCAAGCGCTAATGAGCCTCATTCCCGCTCCCATGGTGCCGGCGATGCCCGCTCTGCCCGATGGCGGCTTCAATCTTCGGGTGGTCGCCTACGCCGCCCTCCTGGCGCTCGGAGCAGTGCTACTGTTCTCCATCACCCCCGCGCTGCACCTCTGGTTGTCTGAGATGCGCGACGGTTTGGCGGAAGGTTCGCGCGGCTCGGCCGGCAAGGCCTGGCGACGCTTAGGCTCGCGCCTCGTCGTCGTGGAGCTGGCCACCGCCATGATGCTTCTAGTCGCAGCCGGGCTATTCGGCAAGAGCCTCTACCGGTTGTTGAGTGTCGATTTAGGTTTGCGGCCTGACCATCTGGCCACGCTCACCCTCGGAGCCCCCGACGTGCGCTACGGCAAGGACGAGCAGAGCATCGCCCTCGCCCAGGACGTCATCGCCAACTTTCAGAGTCTCCCCGGCGTGCAGTCGGTGGCCCTCACCACCACGCTGCCCGTCAGCTACAACGGCAATACCACTTGGATCCGATTCCCTGGCCGGCCGTACGATGGCACCCACATGGAAGTAAATGAGCGCGATGTCAGCGCGAAGTTCTTTGAGACCATCGGAGCAAAACTGCTGCGAGGGCGTTACTTTACCGACGGCGAAGACAAATCCAAGCTCGCCGTTACGCTCATCAATGAAACGTTGGCCAAGAAGTACTTCCCGAATGAGGACCCCATCGGCAAGCAGATGGGCGACACCGATCTCTCGCCAAAATCCCTGCGCACCATTGTCGGCGTCGTCCAGGACGTTCGCGATGGCGCTTTGGACTCCGACATCTGGCCGGCTGTTTATCACCCGTTCAACCAGGATCCCGGTACGTATTTCGTCGTGATGGTACGAACCGCGCAGCCGCCGGAGGCGGTCCTGCCGGAACTTCGCAGCGCCCTGCGCCGCATTCACCCTGACGTCGGCGTAGTGGCCGAAGGCACAATGGACTCACTCATCAGCAACTCGTTTACGGCGTATCTTCATCGCTCCGCGGCATGGCTGGTGGGCGGGTTTGCCATCCTGGCCCTCATCCTCGGCGTAATCGGGTTGTACGGCGTCATCGCCTACTCCGTCAGCCAGCGTACCCGCGAAATCGGCGTCCGAATGGCGCTCGGAGCCGGTCACCGCTCCGTCTACAAGATGATCCTCAAAGAGGCTGGCTGGCTGACTGGTCTCGGCATCGGCCTCGGCGCAATCGGAGCCGTCGCCCTGGCAACACTGGCGCGCAAACTGTTGTTTGGTGTCAGTTCCTGGGATATCCAAACGCTCCTCGCCGTGGCGGCTGTGCTCGGAGTCGCCTCCATCTTTGCCAGTTTCGTGCCGGCGCGCCGCGCAACCCTCGTCAATCCCGTCGAAGCGTTACGCACGGAATAGTGTGCCGCGTATGAAAATAGGGGGATGACCGGCGTACGAATAGACAAGTGGCTTTGGGCGGCTCGATTCTTCAAGACGCGCGCCCTCGCCATCAAAGCGTGTGACCTCGGCCGCATCGAATCGAATGGACAGCCAGCGAAACCAGCGCGTGAGTTGAAGGTCGGCGACCACCTGCGCGTCAAGAACGAAGGCGGCGAATTTCAAATCGAAGTGCTGCTGCTGAGCGACATGCGCGGCCCGGCGGCCGTCGCCCAGACCCTCTATCGCGAAACCGACGAAAGCAAACTCCAGCGTGCCAAGGTGGCCGAGGAGCGCAAAGCCCTCGGGACCGACGGGTTCCGCGATAGCCGCCCCTCCAAACGCGACCGCCGCAAGATCCACCAGTTCCGCGATCGCCCGTGATCCCGGACGCACTCAGTAGCGTAGAGAATAGACAACACTGTTGAACGCGCCCGTATAGCCCGCGCACACTACCCGCAAAGTGGTACCGGCACTTCGGCTATCGCAAGTCTTCATTTCGGCGCCATTCGTGTTCAAGTCCAGAGACCAGTTCTGACCCCCGTCCGAGGTGAAGTAGATGCCGCCCACATTTGAATAAATGTTCCCACCCGCTGCCCAGCCGACCTTTGCGTTGACAAAGCGCAGTTCGCGGATCGGCCATGGATTATCCAAAGTACGTCCGCTCCACGTCTTCCCGCCGTCAGTCGTGCGATGTACCCAACCTTCCACTCCTGGTGAGATCTCGCCGCCCCCCACCCAACCGTACCGGTCGTTCAGGAAGAAGACCGCACCGTCGAATATGGAGTCGATGGAGGGACGGCACTTCCACTGGACGCCTCCGTCAGTGCTTCCACAGTAAGTGATACCCGCCGCCCGAACGTGCAGATTCGACAACAGGCTAAACTGGTTTCCGAACCATCCGCCATTCGGGTCCGGAACAATGGTCGTCCAATCCGTGACCCCCGGGCCGCCATCGGTCGTGACGTGGGCGCTGTTCGCGGCGGCGGTACTCAATAAGTCCAGCACTAGTCCGTTCTGTTGGGTAGCGAACCGGATGCGCCCCGACCAGCCGGCCGCCGTCAGAACAATATCAGGGGTCCAAGTCACACCCCCGTCGTGACTCCAGCGTATGACGCCTTGGAGGGAAGAATCATTGAACCCTGAAATGACAACATCTTTCGTGCTGAGTGCTTTTACGCCATACCAATAGTAAGGGAACCCAACGTTCATAACTTGCGTCCAGTGGACGCCGCCATCCGTCGTTTTCCACACCTGCCCGAGTTCCGCTGCCGCATAACCGATCAATAAGGTCGGAAAGGAGATGTCCTCGATCACGACCCCGGGAAGCGTGGCCAGCAGCTTCCATGGGTTGGCGCTCGCTCCCACCAAATCCCCTGCCCTGGGGGCGCTCGGAACCGCGAGCCGCTCGGCGGCCAATTCCCGGCTGGAGCCTTGTACGGGGGTGCGGCGGGAAACATGCCGCATCCTAGTCGTCGTCGCGCTCTGGAACGATATCAACGTCGTGGCTAACACAGGGAGAAAGACAACGGCTGCGATGATATTCCTCACTTCTGTCTCCAATCCGCCCGGACCCTCGACTCGGCGCTCCCGGTTGCCTCTCAGAATACACCCGGAGCAGTGGCGGAAAGTCAGTTGCCGGCATCTCCTCCCCACGCCGCCTCGATATACTACTCGTCATCATGACTGTCCGGCTCTTCGCTCTCATCCTCACGGCGCTGCTCCCCGCCGCGCCCGCCTTCTCGCAAAACGAACCCAATCGCAAAGACTGGATCCAACTCTTCAACGGCAAAGATCTCACCGGGTGGACTCCCAAAATCACTCACTATGCCTTGGGCGACAACTTCGGCAATACCTTCCGTGTGGAGGATGGCCTCATGAAGGTGCGCTACAACGCCTACGACACCTTCAATGGCCGCTTCGGTCACATCTTCTATAAGGACAAGTTCGCCTACTACATCATTGCCACCGAATACCGGTTCACCGGCGAACAGGCCAAGGGAGGCTCCGAGTGGGCGTTCCGCAATAGCGGCATCATGATCCACTGTCAGGATCCCGCCTCAATCGGGAAGGACCAGGACTTTCCCATCTCAATCGAAGTCCAGTTGTTAGGTGGCGGGCCAACCGGAACCCGTCCTACCGCCAATGTCTGCACTCCGGGCACCAACATCGTGATGGATGGCAAGCTGTTTACCACCCATTGCCTCAACTCCAAATCCGACACGTTCCGCGGCGATCAGTGGGTCCGCGTGGAGGCAATGGTACTCGGCGATTCCCTCATCCGCCACATCGTCAATGGCCAGACCGTCCTTGAGTACTTCATGCCGCAGATCGGCGGCGGCTCCGTCACCAACTACATCCCCTCCGCCAAGCCCGATGGGAAAGTGCTCACTGAGGGCTACATTTCCCTCCAGAGTGAGAGCCACCCCGTCGAGTTCCGCAAGGTCGAACTGCTGAACCTGGCCGGCTGCATGGATGCCAAGGCGAAAAACTACAAGTCCTACTTCGTGAAAGCGGAAAACGCGCAGTGCCAGTATTAGATAACGGCCTGCCCCCGCTTCTGGACCTTCAGAACATATCGGTGATGCGAGGCGACAAACTCGTCCTCGACAAACTCTCGCTGTCCATCGGCGCTCACGAACACGTCGCCATCCTCGGGCCTAACGGCTGCGGCAAATCCACGCTCATCAAGACCATCACGCGCGAATGCTACCCGCTCGCCCGCGAAGGTTCCTCCGTCTCCATCTTTGGCCGCAAAACATGGAATGTCTTTGAACTCCGCACCCTGCTCGGCATTGTTTCCCCTGACCTCGCGGCCACGTGCACGCGCGAATACACCGGGCTCGAAATCGTCCTCGGCGGCTTCTTCAGCAGCATCGGCGTCCAGACGTATCACACCGTAACCGATGAGATGCGCGCCGAATCCGAAGAGGCACTGGCGCGTCTTGAGGCGTCGTATCTGGCACAGCGGCTGACTTCTGAGATGTCATCCGGCGAGGCCCGCCGCGTCTTGATCGCCCGCGCCCTCGTCCACCACCCCAAGGCGCTTCTCTTCGATGAGCCAAGTACCGCCCTCGACCTCTTCGCTCACCACGAGTTGCGCGAAATGCTCCGCGCTTTGGCGCGCCAGGGCACCGGCATCGTCCTCGTGACGCATGACCTCTCCGACATCATTCCAGAGATTGATCGCGTCGTCCTCATGCAGCATGGCCGCGTCGTGGCCGACGGTCCCAAACAAGAACTGCTCACTGAAATGCGTCTGTCACAACTTTTCGGCGTCAACGTTTGCATCCTCGAACGGGGAGGGTACTACCATGGATTGTAGAAACTGGGATCCCATGCGAGCTGCCGTCGTCGTCGTACTCTCTTTCGCGGGGCTGTGCTCCGCCCAATCCCGCCGCCAGGTAGACTTCCTCACCGAAGTACAGCCAATCTTCACCGCGCGCTGCATGCCTTGTCACTCCGGGGACAGCGCTCAAGGCGGCCTCAAGACGCATACGCGCGAGGACTTGATCAAGGGCGGCAAGAGTGGCGCCGCCATCATCCCCGGCAATGGCGCCGACAGCCTCCTCCTGCAAAAAGTCACCGGCCAAAAAGGCCTTCGCATGCCGCCCTCCGGACCCGCCCTCACCGCCGACGCCATCGCCCAAATCCGCATTTGGATCGATCAGGGCGCGAAATGGGATGGCAAGCCGGTGGCTGCCGAACGCATCGCCGCCTTCGCGCCACGTCGTCCGGAATTGCCCGCCGGCACAGCCGCCAATCCAGTCGATCGGTTCCTCGATGCCTACTTCGCCAAACACAATATCGACAGCACGAAAACCATCTCCGACAATGCCTTTGCCCGGCGCGCCTGGTACGACATCACCGGCCTTCCGCCAACGCCCGAACAGTTGAATGATTTCCTCAAGGACGAACCGAAGGAGGAAGCCCCGGACGCGCCGAAAGTCGAACGCATGGACAAACGGACCCGCCTCGTCAATCGTCTCCTCTCTGATCGTCCCGCTTACGCGCAGCATTGGATCAGCTATTGGAACGACGTGTTGCGCAATGACGAAGGCGTCATCTATCACGGCGAACGGAAGTCCATCACCAACTGGCTGCGCGGCGCGCTCGAAACCAACATGCCCTTTAACGCCATGGCGTGGGCACTGCTGGATCCTCCGCCGGAAAGCGACGAAGAAGGCTTCCTCACTGGTGTCACTTGGCGCGGTGTTGTCAGTGCCAGCCAGTTGCCGCCGCTACAGGCCTCGCAGAACGCCGGCCAGATCTTCCTCGGCATCAATCTCAAGTGCGCCGCTTGCCACGATAGTTTCGTAAACCGTTGGAAATTGGCTGACACCTACGGCCTCGCCGCGATGTTCTCTAATGACAAGCTGGAACTGGTGCGCTGCGATGTGCCGCTCGGTAAGTTCGCTCAGCCGCGCTTCCCCTTTGATGGCGTCAGCGTAACCTTCGACGGCTCCTTGGAATCCCGTCGCCGTGCCGCCGCGGAGTGGATCACCCACCCACAGAATGGCCGTTTCGCCCGTACCATCGTCAACCGCTACTGGAAGCAGTTGCTCGGGCGCGGCATCGTCGAACCCGCCGACGACATGGACCAGATGCCCTGGGATGAGGACCTCTTGGACTGGCTAGCTGCCGATTTCGCCGATCACAACTACGACCTCCAACATCTCATCCGCCGCATCGTCAGTTCAAAAGCGTACGCCATGCCCGTGGCGCCCGAAAGCGCCGCGCCGAAGGACTTCGTCTTTCGTGGTCCTCGCTTGCGCCGCCTAACCGCCGAAGAGTTTGAAGACACGCTTTCCGCCGTCACCGGCGATTGGCGCCTCAACAGCGCGCGTACCCAAACGTATGCCACTTACACCCGCGAATGGCGCTTGAAGTCCGATTCACTCAGCCGCGCCCTCGGTCGTCCCATTCGCGATCAGGTCTACACAGAGCGCGCCACCGGCGCCACTACCCTCCAGGCATTGGAGCTGACCAACGGACCGGAACTCTCCAAGCGGCTGGAGCACGGTTCGAAATTGATGCTCGGGCTGCAGAAACCTGCGCCGCGTAACCTCTTCGACAGCAAAATGGTACGCCAAGGCGCCATCCCCATCGACGTCGATATCGCTGGCGCCAAAGACCTCTATCTCCTCATTGAAGATGTGGACTCCTACGATCCGGAGCGCGTCAAGGCCGGTTGGGGCGACGCAAAACTGGTAGGCCCCGCGGGCGCCGTACCCCTCGATGCGAAGACCGTCACGCTCCAAACGAAGACCGGTACCATCGCCGCGGTGCCGGCAAAGGCGCCCTCCCTGCTGCACTGGAACATCGCCGGCAAAGGCTACACCAAGTTCCGCGCCAAGTCCGTGATCGATGAGGAGAACCGGAAACAGTCCGACATCAGTCCCGCGCTGCGCTTCTTCGTCTTCACCGAAAAGCCCGATCCCGACGAACTGATCCATGTCCAGGGCGAGCCTCCCTACACCCCGCCGAACACAAGATGGACTTCCCAGTCGCTTGCGGACAGGCTCTACGCGCATCTACTCTCTCGCACGCCCACCCCGGCGGAGCATGATCTGGCCGTTCAAGCCCTCGGTGCAGGAAATCCCACACAGGCGGGCCTCGAAGATTTGCTGTGGGCTCTGCTGATGAGTCCCGAGTTTCAATACGTCCATTAGGAAGTTGCTGACATGAATGAACGCGAATTGACCCAAAGCCTCTTTCAAGGGCTCTCTCGCCGCGACTACATGCGGCAGTCCGCTGCCGGTGCTCTCGCTGCCCTCCTGGGTGGTGCGCCCCGTGCCTTCGCCGAAGATGCTCCCAAGCCCAAGGCCACCGCCGATAGCGTCATTCTCTTGTGGATGGCCGGCGGCATGGCGCAGACCGAAACGTGGGATCCCAAGGCTTACACTGCCTATGAAACCGGCATGGAGAGCAAACGCGTCCTCAGCACCTTTCCCTCCATTCCCACCGTCGTCGACGGCATCCGTCTCTCGCAGGGTCTTGAGGAAATGGCGAAGGTCATGGACCGCGGGTCGCTCATTCGCTCCCACCGCGTCGGCGATCTTGGCTTCATCCTGCATTCACGCCATCAGTTCCACTGGCACACCGGTTATGAGCCGCCACAATCCATCGCCGTGCCTCATATGGGCGCCTGGATGGCGAAGATGCTTGGGCCGCGCAGTCCGGAAATGCCGCCCTTCTTCATCGTCGGCCAAAACATGGAGATCGGCGCCGAAAGCGATCCGCTGAAGTCGTTCCACACGGGCGGTTTCCTCGGTACCGACAACGGTCCCTTCATGATCATGGACCCGAGCGATGCCGTAGCCACCGTACAGCCGCCCGCAAAGATGGGCGGTGGACGCTTTGCGCGCCGCTATGAGTTGTACCGCAAGCTGGCCGCCGAAAGCCCCATCGCCCGCGAAGGTTCCGACTATCAGCGCGAAGCCTTGTTGAAATCGCTGGAGAACTCCGATCGACTGCTAAAGTCCGATGCGTCGAAGGCATTCGATCTCACCCTCGAACCCAAGGAATCCTACGACTACTACAACACCGGGCGCTTCGGCCTCGGTTGTCTACTCGCGCGGCGCCTCGTAGAGAAAGGGGCTCGCTTCATCGAAGTCACCAGCGAGTACATCCCCTTCCGTCATTGGGACACGCATGAAAACGGCCACGAACGCGCCCTTGGCATGAAGCAGACCATTGACCGGCCCATCTCCCGCCTCATCCGCGATCTCGAGCAGCGAGGACTGCTCGATCGTACGCTCGTCATCGTTGCCAGCGAATTCGGCCGCGACATGATGACCGAAGGCAAGCCCGGCAAAGAAGTGCAGAACCAGGTGAAGGTTCCCGATATCATGACGAAGATGCAGCACTATGGCATGCACCGCCACTTCACAGAGGCAGGTAGCGTGCTCGCCTTCGGCGGTGGTTTCAAGAAGGGGTTCCTCTACGGCGAAACAGCGCCCGAACGGCCCTGCAGCATCCTCAAGAATCCTGTCACCATCACTGACCTCCACGCCACCATCTACAACGCCATGGGCATCGCCCCCAACGCCGGCGTGGAAGTGGAACAGCGTCCGGTGTACGTCACCAAGGACGGCAAAGGCAAAGTAGTGGGCGACCTTCTGGCGTAAGTCTTCACCATATCGCCAGTCGGCCTCTTCGCCTTCCAATCCGGACTTCACTTGTCTGTCCGCTACCCGCTTGCGGCTATCATGAACTTCTGGGCGCCGGGATAACTCCAATGGTTGAATTCTTTCAGAAGCTGTTTGCCACCGATTTCATGCCTCACGGGCACTGCTACTTCTGGCGCCCCGAAATCGTCTGGCTCCACGTCATTTCCGACGCTTTGACCGCGCTCGCGTACTTCATTATTCCCTTTGTGCTGGTCCGCCTCGTCAGAAAACGCAGGGACTTGGCCTTCGATTGGATGTTCGTGCTGTTCGGCGCCTTTATTCTCGCCTGCGGAACCACCCATTTGATGGCCATCTGGACTCTTTGGCATCCCGTGTACCGGCTCGAGGGAGCCATCAAAGCCGTTACCGCTCTCGTCTCCCTTCCCACTGCCTTCCTCTTGATCCGGCTGCTTCCCAATGCAATTAATCTTCCCAGCCCGGAGCAACTGAGAACCGCGAATCGGGCACTGGAGTCGGAAGTGACCGAGCGAAAGGCCGCCGAGGAGCGAGTCCGAACTCTGAACGCCGAGTTGGAACTGCGCGTCGCCGCGCGTACAAGAGATCTTGAAATCGCGAACGAACATCTGAAGCGTATGAACGAGGATCTAAGACACTTCGCCTACGCGGCGTCGCACGACCTCCAGGAACCCTTGCGTATGGTCGTCACCTACAATCAAATGCTCGTCAAAGACTTCTCCGGAGATCTCTCTGAATCCGCCAGGCGATGTGTTGGCTTCTCCGTCGAAGGAGCTTTGCGGATGCAAGACTTGTCGTCTGGCCTGCGGGAATATTGGCAGGCGAGTGAACGCGGTGAGGATCGCCGTACCCTCGTTCGATGCGCCGATGCGGTTCACCTCGCCCTTCAGCATCTGGAAACTGCAATCGCCGAGAGTGGAGCCGTGGTCACCCACGACGAGCTACCCACTCTTCTCGCCGAAGAGGTGATGCTCTCTCAGTTGTTCCAGAACTTGATCGGAAACGCCATTAAATACCGCGGTGAACAGCCCCCGCGAATACATATTGGCGCAACCAGGAACGCTTCTGTGTGGTTGTTCACCGTAACGGATAACGGTATGGGCATTCCGGCCGAGCATCGGGAAACCGTGTTTGGAGTATTTAAACGACTACACGGCAAGAACTATCCAGGCGTCGGTATGGGTCTAGCCCTCTGCCGCAAGGTGGTTGAGCGGTACGGTGGACACATTTGGGTCGATCAGCCGGATAGCGGGGCAGGGTCCGCGTTCAAGTTCACTATTCCCATTGAGGCGACGCGATGAGTGAAGCCCTGGCGCCCTTTCACGTGATGATTGTTGAGGACAATCCCGCCGATGTGTACCTCGTTGAGCGCGCGTTGCAAGAGAACTGCGTCGCCTATACACTCTCGGTCCTCACCGATGGCGATGAGGCCCTTCGGTGGATCTACCACGCCAGCGATCATCCGCCTGAGTTGATCGTTCTTGACCTCCATATGCCGCGCACCGGCGGCGCAGAAGTGCTCCGTGCCATTCGTTCCGCTCCCCGCCTGGCGGATGTGCCGGTCATGATATTGAGTTCATCCCAATCGCCCTCGGATAAGAATCGGGTGCAGATACTTGGCTTTGCCCGGTACGTGCAAAAGCCAACGATGCTCGAGGAATTCCTCAGCCAGGTTGGCGGCACAATGAAAGAATTGCTCACTGAAAGCCGCGCTCGAAAAGCCACGCCCTAGGCTGGCCGGGGAAACTGCGGGACCTGTTGGTTCAGGTCCCGCCCACTACGCTACTATCCTCCAGCGCTCCATTTTCGGATCCCGGCAATCTCCTCCACCGGAATATGTAAGTACTCCAGAAACTCCTGGTGATCCCCCGGAGCCGATCGTTCAAACTCCATGTGCCACCGCTGCATGTCGTCGTCCGTGAATCCGGCGCCGCGCATGATCGATGTCCATTTTTCCTTCGTCATCATCTGATTTCTCCTGAAGGCCTTGCTTCGCAAGAGCCTGGTTATCGCAAGTTGATGGTTGCGCAGCGTCTCGATCTCCAAATTGATCTCCGCCAGACGCCGCGTAAGAACGGCCGATGCGTCATTACCGGCGTGATCCAGCAGCGCCCGGATATCCGCCAGTTTCAGGCCTGCGTTCCTGTAGAGGCAGATCTGCCGTAAGCGCTCAGCGTCCCTATCGCCGTAGCACCGGTAATTCGCCGCGCTGCGCGAAGCGGGACGCAGCAGCCCCATGGATTCGTAGTACAGCAGCGTGGTGCGGCTCAGCCCGCACTGCGCGGCAAGTTGTGACACGGTATACATCGGCCTGTTCCCACTATCAACCCTACAGTTCTAGACGGGTCAAGAGAAATTATCCGTCTTTGTGGTGAGATGGAAAGACTCGAAATGAATGGCGCTGAATGTCTGCTCCGAACCCTGCTGTCCAATGATGTGGATTTGTGCCTCGCGAACCCCGGCACATCTGAGATGCAATTCGTCGCCGCTCTTGACCGCGTGCCCGGCATGCGCGGCGTCCTCTGCCTGCAGGAAGCCGTCTGCAGCGGAGCCGCCGATGGCTACGCCCGCATGGCCGGCAAGCCTGCCGCGACGCTCCTTCACCTCGGGCCTGGACTCGCCAATGCGCTCTCAAATCTCCACAACGCCCGCAAGGCCCACTCCCCAGTCATCAACATTGTCGGAGAGCACTCCACTCAGCACCTCGCCTACAACGCGCCCCTCACCACCGACATCGCCGCCATCGCCGCTACCATGTCCCATTGGATCCGCACCCTCGAATCGCCCCAGCACATGGGGGAAGCGGCCGCCGCCCTGGTCGAAGCCGCGCGCCAGCCGCCCGGCCAGATCGCTACTCTCATCATTCCCGCCGATCACTCCTGGAATCCCGCCGGCGCGCCCGGTCCCGTCGTTCCTTGGACGCGCCCCTGCCCGCCCGATCCGTCCGCCGTCCGCAATGCCGCCCTCTTGATCCGCGAGGGCGCCGCCCTGCTGCTCGGAGGTGGTACTCTCACCCGCCACGGCCTGGAAGCGGCCGGCCGCCTTGCCGCTGCCGGCGTCCAGATCTTCTCTGACCGCTACGCCGGGCGCACCACGCACGCCCCGGACCTCTTTCAGCCCCAGCGCCTGCCCTACTTCCCGGAACGCGCCCAGCCCCTGCTCGCCCATCTCCGTCACCTCGTTCTGGTGGAAGCTCAGCCGCCTGTCTCTTTCTTCGGCTACCCCACCCATCGCAGCTTGCTCGCCCCGCCGCAATGCGAATGTTTCACCCTCGCCGCGTTTGAAGAGGACGGCTCAGCTGCGCTCCACGCCCTGGCCGACCTCCTTCGCGCGCCGGCCTTTGTCCCCACCCACAAACCCGCCCCCGCCCTTCCCGCCAATCAGCCCCTCACTCCCACCACCCTCGGCCAGGCCATCGGTGCCTTGCTGCCCCACCACGCCATCGTCTCCGATGAGATGGTTTCCGCCGGAGAACCCGTCCTGGAGTGCCTCGGACTCACTGGCGAATACGATCATTTGCCCGTCTGCGGCGGCTCCATCGGTCAGGGTCTGCCCGTCGCCGTCGGCGCCGCTCTCGCCTGTCATGACCGCAAAGTCTTCGCCCTCGAAGGTGACGGCAGCGGCATGTACACGCATCAGGCGCTGTGGACGATGGCCCGTGAGAAGCTCGACGTCGTCACCGTCATCTTCGCCAACAAACGCTATCGCATTCTCGATGTGGAAATGGGCCGCACTGGAGCAGGCGAGCCCGGCCGCGCCGCCAACGACATGATGGACCTCCACCGGCCCGAACTCGACTGGATCAAGCTATCTGAGGGCCTCGGCGTTCCCGCTCGCCGCGCCGCCACCACCGGTGAATTCATCACCGCATTCCTCGAAGCCGTTACCAGTGCCGGTCCGATACTGATTGAAGCCGTCCTGGCCGATTGAACATTCGGGCGATGCTGCGCGTGGCGTCGCTCGATAGCCGTTGCCACAGCGTCTCCGGCTCAGGATCGAAGATCATGTCCGCGTCGGTCTTCAGGATGTGCCACGCGCCTGCTTCGGTTTCCGCTTCCAGCTGTCCCGCCGACCAGCCCGAATAACCGAGAAACACGCGCAGATCGCCTGGCTGTGCCCCTGCCTTCAGGGCGTTGCTTAGCGTCTTGTCGCTCGTCACCATATACACGCCGCGCACCACCACCGTCGCCTCGCCCGGGTCCGTTTTCGTCCGCAACACAGCGCGCAGGCCCGCGCGCTCCACCGGACCGCCATCGTAGGCCGGCTCCGTCCGCTTCTTGGCTTCGTTCATACCCGCCAGCGCGCGCGACACCGGAATCCGCGATGGCCGGTTCATCACCACACCCATGCCCCCTTCTTCGTCATAACGAAGCAGCAGCACCACCGTCTCCACGAAATTCGGGTCTCTCAGTTTGGCGTCCGCCACCAGGAACCGCCCGGCGCGGAGATTCTCAGTTCGTTCGCCGCTCAGCTGGCTGAGGGCGGCAAATGGGATTAGGAGCAGCAACGCAAGCAACCGGCGCGACATGGCCCATTCTCGCTCTAATGCGCTTTCTAGTACAATCGGCATCTCGAAGGAAAATCATGTCTACCCAAAATGCGAAGTCCCATACCCGCTGGGACATCTCCTATCACTTTGTTCTCAGTCTCCTTGTGCTGGCGCTGTTAGTCGGCTCCGTTCGCTTTTTCATCGTCTCCCTCAGCCGTGATGGGTCGCTCTATCCGGCCACTCTCCTGCTTCTGTTGACGCTGGCCGTCACCGTGATTTGGGGGCTCGTCCGCATCTATCCCCTGAAGGCACAGGACCGCGCCATCCGTGCCGAAGAGAATCTCCGCCATTTTGCCCTCACCGGACGCCTCCTCAGTCCCAAACTCACCATCAAACAGATTGTCGCCCTGCGCTTTGCCTCGGATGAAGAGCTGGCTGCCCTCGCCGCCAAAGCAGCGGCGGAAGACATGCCTCCCAAGGCAATCAAGGAATCCATCCGTACCTGGAAGCCGGACTTGTACCGCGTATAACAGCATGACGGCTTCGAAGACGGCGCTGGTGGTCTCCGCCGGCGGGATGTTCGGCGCGTGGCAGGCCGGCGCCTGGCGCGCCCTCTCCCGTTTCTTTCAGCCCGATATCGTCGTCGGTGCCTCCATCGGCTCGTTGAACGGTTGGGCCATCGCAGGCGGCTGCGATCCCCAGTCCTGGGTCGACATGTGGCTCTCCCTCGAACGCGGCCAACAACTCCGCTACCGCATGCCACATTCAATCTTCGACGGCATTCTCGATCCGGTGCTGTTCGAAGAGTGGGTCCAGACCATCTACAACTCATTCACGCCGCGCGTGCCTTACGGCGTCGTAATTACTGAATTGCTGCGCCTGCGTCCGCGCCTGGTTCGCACGCCCCACGTCACCTTCCACCACTTGGCGGCCTCTTGCGCTGTACCCGGTATGCTCCCCATCCCCCTCATAGAGGGCAAGCGCTGGATCGATGGCGGCGTCCTCACGCCTCTGCCGTTGTGGGCCGCCGCGGAGATGGGGGCTACTCGAATCCTTGCTCTCAACGTCCTGAAAGAGGCTCCTCCCGCGTTTCGCCTCGCCGCCCAAACCCTGCGCGCCTTGGTCCCCTCCGGTCCGCCCCTGCCGCCAGGTCTCGAGGTCCTCGTACTCTCGCCCGCCGGCTGCCTGGGAACCTCCCGCGATTCCTTCCAATGGCGGCGCGAAAATGCGGCGAAATGGGCTGCCGCAGGGTTCAATGACGCACTCGCTCAGGAACAAATTATCCAGAAAATGTTTTGCCGGGAATCGATTTGAGGGATACTGGACAGATGCAGGTTTACCGCATCTTCCGCATGAAGGATGCCCCCCGTCAGCAGTTCCGTTGGGCTCCTCACACTAGCGGCGTCTCACTTTTGAAGCCGCGCGATTTTGAGCCGGCGGGTGAAGTCGAGGCGGATGGCGTTTATGCGGCTTGGTCCGCGCTCCAGGCCTCTCCGGACGAGCTTCGCATTGGTGATGTTCTGGAGAATCCTACCGCCGAATTGCGCATCTACAAATATGTGGGATTCGAAGAAGCCCAATGGGTTGTACCTGAAGTAAAGTCGGGTTTTGACGGGGCTCCTGTGGTCGCCGCCGGGTCTCCGCCAAGTATGGTACCTGGGACTGTATAGTACTGGTCAAGATTAAATCACCCACTGTGGTCGTATAAGATTAAAAGCGATGCGCTGCAGTCCGATCGGGATCACGCCGATTAATTCTTTCGCCCTCGTGACCTACATGCCTGAGCCCTTGAGCAGCTTTCTCAATGGGTTAAGAGCCGAACTTGTGTCTGAATGCACAATTGAGTCCCACGTCACCTTGCTGCCCCCACGGCCGCTGCCCACTGACTCTACTCTCGCTTGGCAGCAGGTATCCGATCACCTTCGCGATTTACCATCGTTTGAGATCGGCTTCGGCGACGTGGAAATGTTCCCCCTCACCAACGTCATTTACCTCTCCATCACCACCGGACGCGACCGCCTGGAGAGCTTGCACCACGAACTGAATCACACCAACCTCGCCTACACCGAGCCGTTCGAGTTCCACCCTCATCTGACGCTGGCCCAAACCCTCCTGCCCGATCAGGTTGAGGCCGCATTCGCCCTCGCCCGTCAGCGCTGGGCAGACTTCCCCCACGCCCGTTCCTTCTGTGTGGAGACTCTTACCTTCGTCCAAAACACCGAAAAGAATCAATGGGTTGACCTTGCCGAGCTGAGTCTGAACGGACATCGGCGCTGACCGGCGTTCTTTCAGCTACCATCGAAGAGCCCAATTTGGGACTTCGATCCAGCGTCCTTCTTCTTTGCCTTTACTAACGGGCTTCCTACTACCCCCAGCACTTGCATTCCCGTCAGCGCGCTCTTGGGTACATACACCTTCTGGGTGTTTCCAGAGGTGTCCGGTGGGGTCACCGTAAATCCTGCCGGCTCGGTCAGCAACAGGTTGTTCGGCATCACACCTTCCAGGAATTCGCCATCGCGAAACTGCATCCTCACCCACAGGCCCGAGGACTTCGGCCGGGTGAGGAACGCCTGCCGCTCCACCGTTTTCGCCGATTGGAACTCCCGCACGAAGCGGACAGCTCGAATATCCGGCCAGCGTAGAAGTTGCACTGCCCCAGCCACCGAAAGCAGCTCTAATTCATCGCTAGTGCCAAAGGAAATCGGGTTCGCAAAACCATGAACGGCTTCCCGTTCAAATCGCTCCACCGTGACTTTCTTGCTGCTCGCGGAACTCAAGCCGTAAACCTTTTCCCTACAATCACTTTCGCCGGTTATTGTACCAGATCGGCCGATCCTGCCCCACCGCGCCAGGCGCCTTCGATTCTGCCTCCCTAAGTCCCTTATTTTCAGTACTGAAATGCCCCCGACACCGAAAATACTACTGGCTTAATAATTCGTTGGTATTGTATGATTAGCTGCATGAAAGGTAAGGGCGCACTAGCGGTCGCCGTGGATTCCTTCCTCGATTTTTGCCGAATCGAGAAGGGTCTGGCTCCGAATTCTATCAGTGCTTACGCCCGCGACCTCGCCAAATTCCTCTCTTGGGCCGATGCCGGGAAGTGCGCCGGTATTCCCGACGCGGAAGGCGTCCGCGCCTTCGTCGATTCGCTCTACCGCTCCGGCCTCTCCGCGCGCAGCATTGCCCGTCACCTGACGACACTCCGCAACTGCTACCGCTTCCTCCTCCGGGAAGGAGTAGTGGCCGCCGACCCAACCGCGTTGTTACCTCTACCGCGGCAATGGCAAAACATCCCGAAGTATCTGAATTCAGAAGAGATTAACCGTCTCCTCGGGGCGCCCGATGCCTCCAAGCCCGCGGGTCTTCGCGACCGCGCCATGCTCGAACTCCTCTACTCCAGCGGTCTCCGCGTCTCGGAATTGTGTGCCGTTCAGCTGTCCGATCTCAATCTAGACCTCGGCGTCGTGCGCGTCATGGGTAAGGGACGCAAACAGCGCCTCATCCCCGTCGGCCGTTGCGCTGCCACGGCGATCACGCAGTGGCTCTCGTCCGGACGCCACCTGGTCCTCCGGGGCAAATCCAGCCCCGCCGCCTTTGTCACCTCGCGCGGCGGG
>JBDTMC010000135.1:0-16794 GCA_039934475.1 Bryobacteraceae bacterium
CCAGGGACTCCCAGCAAGGAAACCTTCATGCCCGCCGGCGCGCTCACGTCCTTCAACACGAGTTGACGTCCGGGCCAGCCCGGCACGATCGCGTAGACGTCCTTGCCTTTGGCGGTGAAGAAGGCTTCAATCACCGCCTGGCCAGGCTTCTTGCGGTCCACGTAGTCGGTGACTTCGTAACGGGTCATGAACTCGCCTGTATTGAGTTTCAGTTGGTCGCCGGCGCTCCACTGACGGGTGCGGATCCAGGGCTTGGTGCCATAAATGGAGTCGCCGTTGACGCCAAGCCATTTGCCCATCTGAAGCAGGCGCTCCTGCATGATGACGGGAATGCGGCCGTCGGCGGTGGGTCCGATGTCCAGCAACAGGTTGCCGCCGCGGCTGACAAGATCGGCCAGCATGAGGACGAGTTCGCGCTCCGTGCGGTAGTCCTTCAACTGCTCGGCGCGATTGTAACCATAGGAGAAGCCCATGCCCCGGTTCTCTTCCCACGGGTGCGTGACGTTCTCCAATCCGGCAGTGTACTCAGTGGTGAAATAGCCGCCATGCTTGTGCCGTGTCTCCTTACCCCAACGATCGTTGATCACCACTTCGTTCTTCACCGGGGAATCGTTGAAGAGCCACGCCAGCAGCTCAGGCGCCTTCCATTCTTCGCTGGTAAGATCCCATTCGCCATCGCTGAAAATCACTTCGGGTTTGTACTTTGTGACAACGTCCTTAAACTGCGGGTGCATGTGTTCGGTGACGAAGCGCTTTTTGTCCTTCAACCAGAGAGGGTTGTACCACTCATAGAGCGAATAGTAGATGCCCATGTGGATACCCTTGGCCTTCACTGCGTTGGTGAGGTCGCCCAGCAGATCGCGCTTCGGACCCACTTCCACACTGTTCCAGGGCCTTCCCCAAGAGGCATTCGCTTCTTTATTCGGCCACAACGTAAAGCCTTCATGATGTTTGGAGGTGAGCACGACGTATTTCGCGCCAGATCGCTTGAAGACGTCGGCCCAGTCGGCGGGCTCGAACATCTCCGCTTTGAAGAGGGGAGCGAAATTCTGGTAGGGGAAGTCCTTGCCGTAGTTTTTGGTGTGGAACACGTAGGTAGGATTGGGCTTGCCCTTGTCGAGAGGGCCTTTGCTCAACTGGTTCCAATACCACTCCGAATAGGTCCCGACAGCGCCGTACGAGGGGACCGCGTACGCGCCCCAATGTATGAAGATGCCGAACTTTGCTTCTGTGTACCAGGTGGGCGTGGGCCGGCTGTCGATCGAGTCCCAGTTCGGCTGATAGCGGGTCTGCGCAAAGGCACCCAGGGTGAGGCACAAAAAGAGGAGGGCGGAGCGGAATTTCATGGCTCTAACATCGTATGCCAGAAGTGGCCGGGGTGGGGTGGGTGAACGCAAGTGATACGCTGGTTGTTTTATGTCGGACAAGAAGCTACAAGTAATTCCGCTCGGTGGACTGGGCGAATTTGGGATGAATTCGATGGCGCTCCGCTATGGAGACGACATCATCGTGATCGATGCCGGGATGATGTTTCCCGACGCCGAACTGATGGGCGTCGATATTGTGACGCCCGATTTCACATACCTGGAAGAGAACGCTCAGCACGTGCGCGCCCTCATCCTTACGCATGGCCATGAAGACCACATCGGCGCTGTTCCGTTCCTGCTGAACGAAATCAAGCTTCCTGTGTACGGCACTGCTTTCACGCTGGCCCTGGTGGAGCGACGCCTGGAAGAGCACGACATGCTGAAGAGCGCGGTCCTGAAGAAGGTCCGCCCTGGGCAGAAGATTGAGATCGGTCCGTTCGTCATCGAATTTATCCACGTTACGCACTCCATTGTCAGCGCGGTAATGCTCGCCATCACGACGCCGCTGGGTGTGGTGATGCATACCGGCGATTTCAAGGTGGACCCGACGCCCACCGACAACGAACTGTTCGATCTGCACACCATTGCGGAGTACGGCAAACGCGGTGTCCTGCTATTGATGTCCGATTCCACCAACGTCGACCGGCCCGGCTATACAGAGAGCGAGCGCGCCGTGCGTCCGCGGTTTGAGGATATTTTCAACCGCGCTGAGAACCGGCTCATCATCTCGTGTTTCAGTTCCTCAATTCACCGTCTGCAACTGATCCTCGACCTGGCGGCCGAGTATGGCCGTAAAGTCGGCTTCCTGGGTCGCAGCATGATCAGCACTTCTGAAATTGCGCACAACCTGGGTCACTTGCATATACCGGATGGCATCCTGCTTCGGCCGCAGGACATGATGACGATGCCCGGGAATAAGGTGGTAGCCGTGGTGTCGGGCACGCAGGGCGAACCGATGTCCTCAATGTCGCGGGTGGCGGTGGACAATCACAAGCATCTCTCGATCGAAGCGGGCGATACGGTAGTGATGAGTTCGCGCATCATCCCCGGTAATGAGAAGGCAATTTACCGCATGATCAATCACGTGGCGCGGCGGGGCGCGGACATTGTGTACGGGAGCATGAATCCTCCAGTGCACGTCTCCGGTCACGCCAGCGCTGAGGAGTTGCGGTTGGTGCTGAATCTGGTCCGGCCGCGTTATTTCATACCGATACATGGTGAATACCGGCAGTTGGCCAAGCACGTGAAGCTGGCGCAACATCTTTCCAACGTGGGTCTGGAAGAGAGCTTTGTGCTGGAGACCGGTCAGACGCTGGAGATCGACAAGCGCGGCGCGCGGCTGGGCGAGAAGGTCACCGTAGGCCGTTTGTGCATCGATTCCGGCTCGCTCGACGAAGTGGTGGAAGACATTGTGATCCGCGACCGGCGGCATCTCTCCGAAGATGGGTTCGTGCTGCCGATCATCGCGATCAACAAGCACACCGGCAAAGCCGAGGGTTTGCCGGAGATCGTCAGCCGCGGCTTCATCGCCATGGACAATAATTCCGAGTTGTTGCAGACGGCGCGCCAAGTGGTGGCGAAGACTCTGGAGTCTTCCACCGCGGAAGAGCGCACGGACTGGGGCGTGATGCAGGAGAAGATCCGCACAGACCTCAAGCGCTTCCTCAGCAAACAGACGCAGCGGCGGCCGCTGATCATGCCGGTGATTCTGGAGGTCTGACCCTGAATCCGGCCTACCTGGAGGACGCCAGCGGCTTCCACGGGCACGCTGAGCGGCTGCTGGTTCCTCATACCGAAGACGAACTGCGTGAGGCCCTGGCGGCAGGATTGCCGCTGACCATTGTGGGCGCGGGCACGGGACTCACCGGCGGTAGGGTGGCGCAGGGCGGGGGCGTGCTGTCCCTGGAGAAGTTCACCCGGCTGGAGGTCGGGCAGGGCTTTGCTGTCTGCGGCGCGGGTGTGACCCTGCAGGATCTGCAAAGCGCCGCGCGCGCTATGGGCCAGTTCTATGCGCCTGACCCTACGGAGTGGGCCGCTTCGGTAGGCGGATCAATCGCCACCAACGCCAGTGGGTCACGCAGCTTCTTGTACGGGGCTACGCGGCGGCATGTACGCGCGTTACGGGTGATGTTTGTTGACGGCCGGACGGTTTGGTTCCGCCGCGGCGAGGCGATCGACTTCGATGTCTCGCCGGTTCACGCGCCTGCCGTGCGCAAACACTCCGCCGGGTACCCGCTAACAGCAGGCATGGACTGGGTGGATCTGTTCGTCGGCTCTGAGGGAACGCTGGCGATCATCCTCGAAGCGGAACTCAGTTTGCAGCCACTCCCGGTGGATCTGCTTACCGGGGTTGTGTTCTTCGCCGGCGATTCCCAGGCGCTGGCGGCAGTGGATGCCTGGCGCGCGGTGGCCGGGCTGCGCATGCTCGAGTATCTTGATGGCGCTTCGCTGAATCTGCTGCGCGGGCGGTTTGCGGATACGCCGCGCGCCGGGGCCGCTGTGTTGTTCGAACAGGAGATGTCGAGTGAGGACGCCCCCGAGTTCGAGCAATGGGAAGCGCGGCTGAACGAGGCCGGCGCGCTGGTGGACCAATCGTGGTTCGCCGCTACCGACGCTGACCGGGAACGGTTCCGCCGATTTCGCCACGCGCTCCCAGAAGCTGTGAACGACCGGGTGCGGCGCAACGGATTCCTGAAGGTTGGTTCGGACTACGCGGTGCCGGTGGAGCGCAACGGCGAGATGCTGGCATACTACCGCGCGCGGTTGGATGCCGAGTTTCCGCAACAGGCGGTGATCTTCGGTCACATCGGCGATGCGCATGTGCATGTGAACATCCTGCCTGGCACGCAAGCGCAGTTCGACCGCGCGCGAGAGGTGATGCTGGAGTTCGCACGGAAGGCAATTGCGCTGGGCGGCTCGATCGCGGCGGAACACGGGCTGGGGAAGCGCAAGGCGCATTTGTTGGAGTTGCAGTACAAGCAGCAGGAGATCGACGCCATGAAGGCTGTGAAGCGCCGGCTTGACCCGCGTTGGCTACTCGGCAGGGGTACACTGTTCGCGATGCCTGTCGGCGAATGCTAAAATAGCGGCAGTCCACCGGAATGCGGATGTGGCGAAATTGGCAGACGCGCTGGATTTAGGTTCCAGTTCCCGCGAGGGAGTGTAGGTTCAAGTCCTATCATCCGCACCACTCTCATCATTTGGCTGGCTCTACGCCAACAACGAGGGCAGCCACTGCGATCACCCAATTGCAGCGAGATAGCAACTCCAAACCTCGACTCGATCACCGAATTTCGTATCTTGAACCGCAATCGGGATGCGGAGCAAGGTAATTACCGTGGCAGAGTGATCATGTGGTCACTAAGTCGGGCGGCGACGCCTTTCTTCGTAATACGCTTCACTCTATGACGTCAGGCGAACTGCGTTTTCCATTCCACAGACCGGCCTGAGTGTAGCTTTGGGAATCGTCAGTGACACCTGTTGTTTACAGTACTATCTGGATCACTTCATTCAGCCCGTAAAGATGAAGGCGCGAGGCCGGAAATTCGCCTCGCCGGAGTCCGATTTCACGGCACTTGAAATGCTCAGGGGAATGAGCATGCTTTGCTGCCGGACAAGTAGAATCCACCTCAGGCGAGGGATGCCGCCGGAGGGCTTCGCATGAGCCTGCGGGCGAAGACGCTACTCATTTTCAGCCTCACTCTGGGCGGCATGATTGGCGCCCTTTGCGTGACTTCGCGGATAGTTCTCATGGGTAGCTTTGCGACCCTCGAAAACCGGGAGGCGCAACGGAACGTGCGGCGCGTCCTGAGTTGGGTGGCGGAAGACCTATCGGCGATTGATCGCCAGTGTTCGAATACCGCCACTTGGGATAAATCCTATGACTTTATCCGAAGCGGAAATCCGGCTTTCGTGAGGTCTGAAATTGGTCACGGCGCTACAAGCGACTTCTTGGCTCGGCGTCTGAACGTGGAGATCTATATCCGCACTTCAGGCGAGATCGTTTTCGGTGGAGGATTTGACCTTGCGGCGCAGAAGGAACTGCCGATCCCGGCAGGTCTGCGAGATCATCTCTCACAGGGAAGCCCCTTGCTTGGCGGAAAGGGCACCGCCGGCATTATTTCCCTTCCCGGAGGCCCCATGCTAATCGCCTCAAAGCCCATTTTGACCTCCGAGGGGAAAGGGCCAGTTCGGGGATCGCTGATCACGGGCCGGTACTTGAGCGCCGTCGAGGTGAAGCGGCTGTCGGCGAGTACGGATTTGTCGGTGACGCTTGTGCACCCCGGCGACCGGCGGTTGCCGCCAGGCCTTCAGGACGCGGCGCCTGGGGTAATTGGTGACGCCCAGGTGCTGATCCACGCTCTCAACCCGGAGACTTTGGCCGGATTCGTTCTGTTGGACGATATTTACGGAAAGCCCGGCTTGGCCCTGGAAGTGGATATGCCGAGGGAGATCTACCAGCATGGCCGGGTGAACGTCTTTTATTTTGTGGGCGCTCTGGTTGCGTCGGGATTCGTGGTCCTGCTGCTCACCCTTATCCTGCTGGAGCGGGCGATTCTGTCGCGTTTGACACGGCTGAGCTCCGGAGTCGCTCTGATTGGCCGGACCTCCGACTGCTCATCTCGAGTCTCGCTGAGCGGCAAGGACGAGTTGTCCACTCTCGCCGGCGCCATCAACGGCATGCTGGAATCGCTTCATGAACGTACCGCTGAGCTGCGGGACGTAAACGAGGCGCTGCGGGCGGAGAACGAACAAAGAAGGCGGACCGAAGCCGATCTACAGACTGCGAAGGAGGCCGCGGAAGCCGCCAGCCACGCCAAGAGCGAGTTCATGGCCAACGTCAGCCATGAGATCCGAACGCCGATGAACGGGATCATGGGTATGACTGAACTGGTTCTCGGCACAAGGCTGGATGACGAGCAGCGAGGGTACCTGAAGATGGTTGAGGGCTCCGCTGAGGCGCTGATGACAGTGATTAACGACATCCTCGATTTCTCGAAGATCGAAGCGGGGAAGCTCGATCTCGACTGCATCTCTTTTAACCTCACCGACACCGTGGAGGAAACCGCCAGAGCATTCGGACACCGGGCGTCACAAAAACAGTTGGAGTTGGCTTGCGATATCGAAACCGCAGTGCCGGAGGTTGTGGCCGGAGACCCGGCGCGGCTGCGACAGGTGTTGATCAACCTCTTGGGAAATGCGTTGAAATTCACCCGCGAAGGCGAGGTGGTGCTGGGCGTTGCATTGGAATCGCAGTCATTGGACGGATCTGTCGTGCATTTCTATATTCGGGATACTGGAATCGGCATTCCCGAGGACAAGCAAAGCGTTATCTTCGAAGCATTCTCGCAGGCAGACGGTTCCACCAGCCGCAAGTTTGGGGGGACAGGCCTGGGACTGACCATTTCCGCCCGTCTGGTGGAGATCATGGGCGGCCGCATTTGGGTGGAGAGCGAGGTAGGGCAGGGCAGTACTTTCCATTTCACGGCGCGTTTCGCGCCCGCCGAGGCACGTCTGCCCTTGCCACGGATGAATGACCGTGTCTTGCGCGGCCTGCCCGTCCTGGTGGTGGATGACAACGCCACCAACAGGCGTATTCTGGAGCAGATGCTGCGCCGCTGGCAGATGAGTCCGGTTTGCGTGGAAGGTACTGAGGCCGCTGTGGCGGAGATGCGCCGGGCTTCGGATGAAGGCCGCCCTTTTCCGCTGGTCTTGACCGACCTGAATATGCCGGGCGCCGATGGATTTCAGCTGGTGGAGCAGATCAAACGAACTCCTCAATTGCCCGGGGCGGTAATCATGATGCTGGCTTCCGGCGGGCAGCGTGGCGATGGAAACCGCTGCCGTGATCTCGGTGTCGCCGCCTACCTCTTGAAGCCGATCCGTAACTCCGAACTCAGGGACGCCATCCTAGGTGTTCTCAACACAACGTCAAATCCGGGAAAGCCCGCGGACCTGGTGACGCGCCATTCGCTCCGTGAAGACCGTAGAAGCCGCCAGATTCTCCTGGTGGAAGACAATCCAGTCAACCAGCAACTGGCTGTTGGTCTTCTCAAGAAGCAAGGCTACTCGGTGCTGGTTGCGGACAATGGGAGGCAGGCGTTGGAGATGCTGGAGCAGCACTCATTCCAGGTGGTACTGATGGACGTGCAAATGCCAGTGATGGATGGATTCGAGGCTGTCGCCGCAATCCGGGCCAAAGAGAGAGGTACTGAAACGCACATGCACGTGATCGCGATGACCGCCCATGCGATGCAGGGCGACCGCGAGCGTTGCCTGGCGGCGGGAATGGACGGCTATCTCCCCAAACCGATTCGCGGGAAGGATCTGTTCCAGGCTCTGGAACACTTGGCGATCGCGGTCAATAACGGTTGATCGTACGGAATTTGCCGCCTTCAACTCAAAAGACGCGTTTGGCGACCACGAGGGTGATGTCATCGGCGGGCGGGGCTCCCGCGGACCACAACGCCACTGCTTCGCGTACGTGTTCGAGGACGGCTGCGGCCGGTTCCGCTCCATGCGCGGAGATCAGGTCGCTCAACCGTTCTTCTTCGAATTCCTCGCGGGTTTCCGGACAAACTGCCTCGGTGACGCCGTCGCTGTAGAGTACGACCATGTCGCCCGGCTCCAGCGCGCATCGCCGTTCTTCATACTGTGCCCTGGCCAGCACTCCAAGGATGAGTCCACCGCCGCGCAGCGTCTGCACCGTTCCGTCTGCCCTTACCAGCATGGGCGGGTTGTGGCCGGCGTTGCAGTAAACCATCTGGTCGCGAGTGGCGCTGATCACTCCGATAAAGAAAGTGATGAAGCGGTTGTCAGGACAATTGGACGCGATCAGTTTATTCAGCCGCGAAACCATGGCCGCCACACCATCCAGTTGCTCCAGCAGGACCTGAACCTTCGCTTGCAGGTTCGACATAAGCAGCGCCGCGGGCATACCCTTGCCGGCGACATCGCCAACGATCAGCGCTACCCGGCCATCGTCCAGCGCGTGGATGTGATAGTAATCGCCGCCAACTCCCCGGCAGGCTGCGTTGTACCCTGCTAGATCCAGCCCTTCTACTACCGGCGCCTGAGCGGGTAGAAATTGCCTCTGAATCTCCGCCGCCTGCTGCAACTCATTAGCCATCACCTTCTCTGCCGCTTCCACTTCGTTGAGGCGGGCGTGCTCAATCCGAATGGCTGCCACATTGGCCATCACCGTAAGCAGGTTGAGATCCTCGGGCATGAACTCGCCCTCCAACTCGGAGGTGTCCACGTAAATCAACCCGATCACCTTTTCGCTGGTTTGCAGAGGTACCGCAAGAAAGCGCCGCACATTTTGGGCGACAATGCTTTCGCGGTCGCGGAACGACGGGTCGAGCAGGACATCGCGCACCAACAGGCTCGCTTTGTCGTCCAACACCCGGTCGCGCACGGCAGTGCTGATTTGAAAGCCGTCACCGCGGTGAGCCTTCATCGCCAACTCGCCGTTTTCGAGCGCCATCAGAACCCCGCGCCGGGCGGACACCGCGTCGATGGAAAGGTCGAGGATGACTTCGAAGAGTTCGTCCAGGGTAAGGTGCCCAGCTAGCTCCCGGCCCGCCCGGACAAGCGCCTTGATCTGCCGGTTCATCGACCCCGTCGCGCCAGGGGTCGGTGTCACTCCTACCGCCAGGGCGCCCGCCAGAGTCGTCATCACGGTGGTCATGTTCGGCGTTTGTGGGTCAGCGACGCTCGGGACGAAGACCACCATCTTTGACGTCGGGACGGAGTACTCCATCACGAGATGACCGGCGAACACACGGTCGCCCGTCTGGAGCTGATGTGTGGACGTTAAGGGGAGGCCGTTGAGGCGAGTGCCGTTCTTGCTGCCAAGGTCACGGACCAGCCAACTGTCCCCATCGCGTTCAAACACCAGATGGTTCCGCGAAAGCCCGCCGTCCTCGGGGTAGGAGAGATCGCTCCCCTTGGCGCGCCCCAAAGTAACCCGCTCGCCTACCAGCGGGAACCGGCTGGATGAGCCGTCGGCGCTCCGGACAATTAGAAATTGCTCGTCCATTAGAAATACCCAACCAGTAAGTTGTTAGAATACCCGATCCGAAACAAACTGTAAGGATTGTGGGATTCCTACCAGGTACGCCGGGTACTGCAGGCGTACCCCCAGCCGTCGGCAGATGGCCTGTCCATTCACGCGGCGGTCGGCGCGTCGCGTCTCGCTTAAATCGCTGTCGGCAGCCGAAGGTGGCAGCGGCAGCCCCAGCAGGCCCGCGCAGTATTGGGCGATCTCGCGCGAGGGGCACGGGCGTTCATCGGCCACCGGAAACGCGCCAGTCACCGTACTGAACAGCGCGGCTTCAGCCAGCGCCGCCAGATCGTCCACATGAATCCTGCTGATCCAGTTGCTGCCATCTCCACGGAGCCGGAATTCGCCCCGCCGCATCGCCTCCTGGACGCCGCGCCCAGGTCCGTAGATCGCCGCCGGCCGCAAAACCAGGCTCTCCCAGGGACCAGCCATCACAGCTGACTCGGCTTGCAGGCGCAAGCGTTCGCGCAGCGATCGTGGCGCCGGCTCGGTGCGCTCATCCACAACCTTGGCGGCGCCATAGACGCCGGTTGTGGAGAGGTAGACCATCCGCTGAGGCCGATCCTCCAGAGTATTCAACAGAGCCGGTGTCGGATCGACAGCCATCCCATTCCGCTCCATCATGGGGACCGAATGGAGCACTACGACACCCGCCGGGACGGGAAGCGCGCGTAAATCAGCGGCGCCGGCATCGAGGGCAATGATCTCGGCCCCCTCGCGCCGCAGGAAATCGAGGTGTTCCGGGGTACGCGTGGTGGCAATCACGCGCACGCCGCGCCGCAGGCATTGCCTCGCTACACGTACGCCGGTAAAGCCGCATCCCAAGATCAGTACGCATTCAGTCAACTTCCAGGATCGCACGAGCAGAAACCGCCACCGAAGACTATACTTGCTTTTTGCCCCTCAAATAAGGCATTCTGGATGGTTTTCCACTCCTCGTGGCATTATCTAATGAAGGTCAACGTTCTCTATCATGACCACTGCTTCGATGGCGCAGCATCGGCCGCTTTTTTTAGCCGGTTCCTCGAAGACAAATCTCACCCCGGCGCCGACTTCCGGTTCACCGGCCTCGCTCACAAAGCATCGCAACTCTTTGAGGACAGCCTATTTGACGGCGATGTGAATGCAATCGTCGATTTCAAATATTCGCCTCATCCGGCTCTCACATGGTGGTTCGATCACCATCAGAGCGCGTTCCTGAGCCAGCAGGACGCCGAACACTTCCGCGCCGACAATGGCCGGCGTCACTTGTTCTTCGATCCCAGTTATCGATCCTGTACGAAGTTTATTCGCGATATCGCGCGAGACCGCTTCGGCTACTTGGCTCCCGATCTCGATGAACTGGTGAAGTGGGCCGACATCATCGACGGCGCTCAGTACGCCAGCGCCGAGGAGGCAGTGGCGATGGCCACGCCGGCGATGAAACTGGTGCTGGTGATCGAGGCGGCCAAGGGCTCCGGCGTCGTGCACAAAATTATCCGCTGCATGCGCCAGACTTCGCTCGAGCAGATCATGCAGGATCCGGAAATTCAGGCTCTCTATCAGCCCCTGTACGAGCGCCATTTGCGGTCCATTGAGATCATTCGAGCGGAGGCCTCTTGCGATCAAGGAGTCATCTCGTTCGATCTCAGCAGCTATGATCTGGAGGGGTATAACAAGTTCATCCCCTACTACCTGTTCCCGGAATCCGTCTATAACGTTTCGGTGAGCAACTCCAGCTTCCGCACCAAGGTATCGGTTGGTTCGAATCCATGGGCCCCCGGCGTCCCCAGCCACAATCTGGCCACCATTTGTGAGCGATACGGCGGCGGAGGGCATCCGCGCGTGGGTGCGATTAGTTTTCCCACCGGCGCCCTGGAAGAGGCGCGTAAAGCGGCGGCTGAAATTGCGGCGGAACTGAAGACTTAACATCTGTGACATCGTGACCGCTCTCCATTCGGCCACACAATTGGATGGAGGGCCCACTATGTCGCGACGCGCTCTGTTTGCCTTATCCGTGCTGGCTGCGGCACTGCCCGCGGCGGCACAGCACTACACCATCACCGACCTTGGCCCAGCCAGCCAGGTTACTGCCATCAATCGTTTTACCCAAATCACCGGTATCGCCGGCACCCATGCGTTCCTTTATAACGTCGGCAGTCTTGTCGATCTGGGCACGCTCGGCGGAGAATACAGTCAGGGACAGGGACTCAATTCGTCCGGTGCCGTGACCGGCTATTCCACCCAAACCGACGGAACGTATCGGGCTTTCCTGTATTCCGGCGGCCACATGATGAGTATTGGGACGCTCGGCGCCAACTATAGCGCTGGTTATGCGATCAACGACGCCGGCCAGATCGTTGGCTCGTCCATCACGGCGAATAATCTCAATCACGCGTTTCTTTGGACCAGCGGGCACATGACGGATCTGGGCACGCTCGGCGGCAACCAGCCCGGCTGGACAACAACCGCTTCCGGGATTAATTTCGCCGGCGATGTCGTCGGCTACTCCTACCTGCCCAATGGAGACTTTCACGGATTCCTCTATACCGCGGGAGCGATGCGCGATCTCGGTACGCTGGGCGGATCCTGGAGCCAGGCCTATGCCCTCAACGACGCTGGACAGATCACCGGACAGGCCTACCTTCCCGGCAACGGCAAAGCCCATGCCTTTCTCTATAGCAATGGCGCAATGACCGATCTGGGAGCCTTCCGGCAATACAGTTCCGGTCTTGCCATCAATGGCGCCGGTGTTGTGGTTGGACAGGCCAATGTGAAGAGCAATACCGGGCTTCTGGTGTATCATGCCGTGATTTTTCAGAACGGCGCGCCTGTGGATCTGAACACCCAGATTCCGAGAGGGTTGGGTTGGCTGCTGACGGCAGCCACTGGAATCAACGATGCCGGTCAGATCGCCGGCTATGGCTCCCTGCATGGCGTGCCGCACGGGTTCCTGCTCACGCTGCGCTAATCGTAGCGGCCTTCGACAAACCAGCGGTTCGAATCGCGATCGAAGTAGATCCGGTACAGCCCTTGCGTGCTTACCTCCACATCCCACTCCTCACGATTCCAGGCATCGCTGCGCCACCAGTCGCCCGCTGTTCTCCACGGACCGGACCAATGCGTGATGCGGCCGCGAATCCCCGGAGTGCTTACCGCCGAAGGCGCCCCTTCACACACCACCACTTCCGCTGCCAACGGAGGACGAAAGATGCGCAATGCCAGCGAGAGTGGGGGCGCGCCGCCTTCCGCAGGTTCGTTGACAAACCCTTGCCGCAATACAAGCCGGAACGCTCCCGGACGATGTGTATCGGGAATCTCAGGTGTGCCGACATAGTCGTCTCCCACAAATTTGGCGATCCGCTTCAGCGTCAGCTCCAGTTTGGCCGGCTCCGGCGCCTGAGGGAGAAACAAACCGGTCTGCAGCCTCTGTGGGGTTACAGGAACCGCCTCGATCTGAATACCGGTGATGGCCGCCGCGGGAGGGTGCGCATCCAGGTCAAGATGGATCAGCTTCAGTAAGGGCACGGCAGCGCTCATCGGCACGGGAAGCCGTGTGATCCGTTCGTCGCGCGCGCCTCCTTCCAAGGCCAGCGTCAAATGGAGTTCATTGGTGGCAAGCGAAGCCTGGCGCAGACCGTCGCAGATCTCCTGCAGCCAGCGGTTAATGACGAACAGCAATGGTTCCAGCAGGTCAATGGGGTGCTCCAGTTCTTCCTTGCGCTGAAACACAAGGTGCGGCCGCCAGGGGATGAGGGGCCGCGGGCACTCTCCGCGGGCAATCCGCTGCAGATGGACCCCCTCCTGCCCGAATCGCGTCGCAATCCCGATCTCCGGCAAGGCGGCAAACTGTGCATACGTGCGAATACCCCAGCTATGGAGTGTCTCCATCATTTCGGCAGTTAACGGCAGCCGCTCCACTTCCAGAGGCGCCAGCCATTGCGCTTCTTCACCTGCCGGAACAATGGTTAAACCGCGGAACCGAAGCGCCGCTTGTATCGCTACATCGGGAGCGGCCGCAAAGGCCACCTGCAGCCCCGGCAGCCGGGTTGTCCAAGCCGTGCCTACTTCTGCCGGAGAGCCCATCAGCCGCTCCGTCCCTTCCATGTCCAGGACGACAGTGTCGGCCCCTGTCACTTCAAAAAATGGGGAGTACTCTTCCGCCAGGGCGATCAGCTCGTCCGCCGAAGGTAGAGGGCCCACCGCATGAAGGCACGCAAACATGGAATGCCTCCCACCGGTTATGCCGTGCGGGCAGAAGTGGATTCCGCACGCAGATTCGCTGTTCGTTGGTTTACTGGTTTCTTCGACGCAAATTCAAGATCCACGCCGCGTAGCAGGTGGAATCCCGGCGCTCCGGCTAAATCCACGCGCCGGTTGCGCGCTTCCAGCAGCAAGGTAGCGCAACTCTTCGATTGCGGTTCCGTGGAGACAACTACAAGCGAGGTTGGCGTATCCTCTACCGCCCGGCGGAACCGGTACCAGTAAGAGAGCGGGACCTTCTGCAGAATCCGGCGTGGGACGTCGCAGAGGTCCAGCACCACCAAACCGAACCCTCCGCCGTGCAGCAGCAGATCGGCCGCTTTGAAGGCGTGCCCGGCATCGCCCCGGCAGCGCACCCACACCAGGTTTTCAAGCCTTACTCCCGCGGCTGCAGAACAAGAGGGATCGAGGGAATCAGAGGCATCTACCAGCGCACACACCTCGCCGCGGCGGCTGGAAGCCGCCAACAGACCCAGCATTAAACTAGTACGGCCTGATGATGCCGCGCCATAGATTTCCGTTATAGCGCCGCAAGGCAGTCCCCCGGCAATGGCGTCAAACGGACCAATGCCAGTGGAGACCGTAGTCTTGGGACGCTGCTGGAAGTGTAGGAGCGCGGAGAGTTGAGGAGACGCGGCCATATTCGCCTTTTATTCGCCTTTATCTACTCTGACTCTTTCCGGCAGTGGTGTCAAATCCTCAGCAGTGTGAGCAAACGTACAGTACGAAACCTGGTTGACGGGCCAATACGTGATTACCGATAATGACGAACCAGCAAAATTAGAATTTTCTTGAATATGTGCCTATTTTCGATGCGTCTTCTCCTGCTTACCTGCATGCTCGTTGTCCCTGCGCTTTCGACAGAAATTATCGCCTCTGGAGTGGTATCTTTCGACGTTTTCATTCCCTCCGCCGACCAGGTAACGGGTGTTAATGCGTTTAATATATATAACTTCACCGGTCCCACCTATGGCCCTATTCTCGGCACACCCTATGTGGCCACCTCGCTTATATTTCAAGATGCAACATTGACGCTGAACGTTCAGGGTGGCTCTCAGCAGGTGATCAATCTGGGCGATATCGCGCCTGGTCTTCTGCAAGACAACGACGGAAATCCTGTTGTGCAATTCCCGGCCACTATCCTATTCACTTCGGCAATTTTTCAGGCTACATTGACTCCAACCTCTTTCCTTCTATCGGACGGAACAACCTTCCTAACGTCGCCATCAATACTCCTCAACCTCACACCCGCCTCCGGCACTGTACTGGTGGCGGGAACCGATCTGGCGCCAATCTATCTGCAATCGGAAGGGTCTGCCGTGCCGGAACCCGGCACACTCACTCTCATTGGATGTGGTCTGGCAACTATCGCCATGATCCGGCGAAAGCAGTGATTCTGCGCTCATGACAAAAATATATGCCGTGCTTGCCCTAATCGCTGGTCTGCCCGTCCTTCATGCGTCGGTTCTTCTTAACTCAGTAGCATCACCCTCATCCGGCCAAGCGGGTGTGACAGTGATTACTCTGATGGGCTCTGGCTTCCCTTCGGGCACAATACCGGCGTCCAACGTCAGCGTGCAGTTGAAACCGTCCGTCTCCGACTCCGGCCCGTCGGCTACCTCGACGGCGACAGCGGTACAAGTTGTGTTAGGTACAACCAGTCGCGTCACGTTCCAGATTCCTGTCTCAATCGTAGTAACGATCCCAATTGCTTACACGGTTTCCATCAATGGGATCACCTCAACCGGCGTGAACTTTTCCAGCAGCAACACCGCTTCTCTCACCATTAACCCCAGTGCTCAGATCGTGAACCTGTCTCCTTCTACAGGAAATGCCGGGCAAGCTCTCACCGTTACCATTGCCGGACTTTACACGAACTTCGTGCCAGGCGCGACGCAAGCGACTTTTGGACCAGGGATAGCCGTAGGAGGAGCGCCTGCCGGCCAACTCGGCCCGGTAACGGTACTTAGTCCAATTAGCGCTACGGCCCGGCTAGCCATCGGAATAGACGCAACGCCAGGATCACAGCCGGTAACCGTATCGACGGGTATCCAGCAAGCTTCACTGGCCAACGGGTTTACCATTCTGCCTCCGCTCACCACCATTAACGTCGATACCACAACCACTACGGCCTTCTCCGCGGGTTTCAGCGGCTTTAATATGCCGCAACTGCTGAATGGAGTTGAGTTCTTCGATCCGAAGTTCATTGCGGCCATCCAGCCCATGAAACCTGGCTTTCTTCGTTTCCCTTCCGGCACCGCGTCCATAGCGTTCGACTGGCAGACCGGGTTTACTAACACCACATGGTTGAGCAATCTCACAACAGGCACCCCGCCTCCGGTGGATCCGTTGACGGCCTATATTCTGCGCCGGGGCCAGAAACTCACGCAAGCAAAAGGGGGAGTTTTCCTTTCGGATTTCGCCACCTTAGCCAAGGCACTGGGCACCAGCGCCGTGATTTGCTTTAACGGATTTACCGACAACAACCCCGGTTCCGCATTTACCATGGCGACGACGGCGCGCAGCCTCGGATTGAATGTCCGCGAATGGGAGCTTGCCAACGAGCCTTATTACTTCAGGAGCATTTTTTCGACAGCGGGCGCCTATGCGACGAAGATGCGTTCCTACTTTACCGGAATATCCTCAGCGGATCCGACCGCAAAAGTGGCTCTGTTCTTTGCCGGACTCTACCCGGGGATTGCCGGTGATTTCTCAGCGTGGGATAACGCGATGTTCGCTTACTCACCTCGCTACTGGAATACCGATTCCGTGCATCTCTACCCCATAGAGACGACGGTCACCGCCGGCTTGGTCTCAGGAAGGGCACGCGCCTATCTCAGTGCGTCGGATGAGCAAGCTACGCTGAACGGAATCCTTGCCCACGGGATTCCGCAGTACCTGACGTCGTATCTTCCTCCTCTGATGGGGGCGAGCACTCCGTTCTTCATTACAGAATTCAATTCCGACGGCACAGGGACTGCGCCTTTCGCAGGGTCGATCTACAATGGAATCTTCCTCGCCGAGGGCATGGCCCGGATGAGCGTCATTCCGAATTTGCAGGGCGTCGCCGTTCACGCATTGTTCTATGGCAACGCCGGTTACTTCGGAATGATTCGCGCG
>JBDTMC010000136.1:0-16743 GCA_039934475.1 Bryobacteraceae bacterium
GCCAGCCGGGCAGGATACGATTGACCTCGCGCAGAGGGCGAGGCTGTTCGCCGGGAGGCGCCACCAGAAGCTGAAACGTATCAAGGGCGACGCCTGCGGCACAGGGGCGGGGAGCGGGGGCGGGTTCCAGCGCGAAGGCCGGGATTGCGAGCGCCAGAAGGCTGAGAATGGGTCTCAAAATAGTTAGACGCAGGAGCGAGGCGGAAAGACGAACTAGAGCCATTTCAATACCATGTGCGAGCCCGGATGGTAGGCGAGGCGGTGCTGATAGAACGCTGCCGCACGCGGGTTGTTGGCATTGTATTCAAGCAGTGCCATCTCGGCGCCTTCTTTGCGGCCCCACTCCTCAATGGCGGCCATGAGCAGGGCACCGATTCCGTGGCTGCGGACGGATTCGGCGACAGCAAGCTCGGCGATATAGCAGCAACGGCAGGGCTTGTGCATGATGTCGGTTGGCCACTGGATCCAGGCATCGACGAAGCCGCGCACGACGCCCTCGTCATCCAACGCGACGAGAGTGATGGCTCGCGCTCCTTCGGGATGTTGACGCTGCTCCCGGTAGCGGCGGATCACCCTGTCCCGGTCCGGCACAAGATACCGCACGGGATCGAGGGCGGCGTGGTGGCGGGCGCTTTCGAGGTAGACCGGAGCGAGGGCTTCCGCATCGGTGGATTCAAAGGGACGAATGACAAAGCCCATGCGCTGAGGATAGCGCGGCGGCGTGCGCTAAGATGGTGGCACGCGTATGTCCGCTCCTCCCAGCCTGCCACCAATTGAGCATCTGGGAGATCGGCCTTTTTCCTTTTATCCGCCCATCATTCACATCGAACACAACGAATGGCGCTACCGGAGCGCGACGTGGTCGGAGATCCTCGTCCTGAATACGAAGTCGAACGAGGAGCTATGGATTCCACGGAAGTACGTCGGCGAGATTTCCAAGGTGGACGAGCCGGTAATGATCGTCGGGCTGATGCGGGAACTGGAATACAAAGCGGGCATGTTGTGGCCCTACGAGCGGCGTGTGCTGGAGATGCCAAGGCAGGCAGGCGGGGCGGTAGTGCGTACTACGGATGAGCCGATGCCGCAGGCGCCAGGTTCGCGGCGCAGTGGGTCCAGCCCGGAATCGCATATTGGGCGGTTGGTCGGCATCGCCTTATTACTCGGAGTTGTGGCGTGTGTGGTGGTGGTGGGAGTGGTGCGATCGGGGGTGATGAGGCCGAAGGTAGTATTCACGGCGAAGGACCAGAACTTTCTTGACTTGCGGCGGGACGACGGGTATTTCGAGGTCGTGCGGAAGTTGGGTCCGCCGGCGGAAGACAGGTGGCGGCCGGGGGAGGGCGAACTGCGATTCCGCATTCTCGCTTACCCGGAGCGGGGTTATGGGGCTGTGTTGATGGGAACGGATCAGAACAACGCCAAGTACATCGGCTGCGTGGATAAGAACTGGCACGTGGTGCATGCCGTGGATGGGCCGCGCGGGGATAGCACGCTACCGCTGCTGCGGAATCTGAAGCCGTTCTGAGAAAAAGGCGGACCCTGCTTGCGCAAGGCCCGCCCTTCTACTCGTCGATGGTTAGAAGTTGAACCGGAGCGCCAGTTGCATGACCCGAGGGCGATCGGCACTGGTGAGGCGGCCGAAGTTCGGACTCACTACACTCATGTCGGCCGGGAAGAATTTGACATTGTTGAAGGCGTTAAACGCTTCCGCGCGGAACTGTAAATACATGCCTTCTCTAATGTTGAAATTCTTGAAGGCGGAGATATCGAAATTCACCCAACCGGGAGCGGCGATGATGTCGCGGCCGGAGGTGCCGAATTTCAATGGCAACGTCGCGGAAAAGGCGTTTGGATTGAGCCAGTACAACTGCGTATTGGTGTCTCCGAAGCCGCTCTGGGGCGTGATGCCGTTAAACGCGGAGTAGGGGCTGACGCCGGTAGCGTCGGCGCGCTGGGTAACGTAAGAGATACCGGTGAGGTTGCTGGAGGTGACGCTGCGGTGGACGCCCCCCTGATAGGAGCCGATGGTGTTGAGCTGCCATCCGCCTGCGGCGAGATCGGCCATCCTACCGATTCCGCTGAGATACTTCTTGCCTTTGCCGAAGGGGAGTTCGTAGACCACGCTGGCGACAAAGCGGTTGCGGATATCGAAGTCGGACGGTCCCTTATCGAGTTGGAAGTTGGCCGGGTTCAGGTTGGGTGAACCAAAGGAACCGGCGGAATCCGTATCGATGGACTTCCCATACGTGTGAGCCATCAGAATCTGCCAGCCACTGGCGAAGCGTTTTTCCACTTTCAGGTTGAGAGCGTGGAACTCGGAAAGGCCCGCCTGCGACGAGTACAGCATCTGATTCAACTGCGGGTAGCGAGTGGCGACGCCGGGCGTAACGTCGTAGAGCACGCCGGGAGTGACATTCGAATAGGCGTTGTAGCGCTTGGAGAGGCGGCGGCCATGAGAGCCGACGTACGCTGCTTCCACCAGCCAGTTATTGCCGAGGGACTTCTGCATGGAGTAAGTCCACATGTAGACGCGCGGCTTGCGGCCGTCGATTTCCGCCGCGAACAGGTTGGTGCCCTTAGGGGTGATGTAGTTGCCATCCACGGGCGGAACGACAACGATGGGCAGGGTATTTACGCCGAACTCATACGTCGGCAGACCCTTGCCGGTGAGGTTGACATTCTGCTGCGTGAAGATAGGCGGACCGTTGGTGATGAACTGGGTTTCGTTCATCTGCGTTTGGTCGAAGTAGATACCGAGGCCGCCGCGGAAGGTCCAAGTGTTGGCCCAGGCCGGGTTGTAGGCGAAGCCGAGACGGGGAGCGAAGTCCTTGTAGTCGGGCTCGATGATGGAATCGCGGATCTGGCCCAACGACGGGAAGAGTTGCTTGCCAGTGTTGAAATCGAAGCCGTAAACGTGCCCGATCTCCTGGGAGATTGGCGTGGGCGGACCAGCGTATTCCCAGCGCACACCGTAGTTCAGAGTCAGCTCTTTGGTCACTTTCCAGTCGTCCTGAACGAACAGGTTGTGCGACATGAAAGTGAAGTGGGTAGCGGAGGAGCCGAGGGCGCCGCTCATGTTGGTGGGATAGCCGAGAAGGAAGTCGGCCACGCCGTTACCACTGCCGGCTATCGGGTTGCCGGTGGTGGTGTTGAGAGCCGCGGTGTAGCTGGCATTGAAGGTGAAACTGCCGCGCGGTCCGTTGTCGCTATCCAGCAGGAAGCGGGACTGACGAATATCGTACCCGGCCTTGATGGTATGGCCGCCACGGATCCACGTCAGGTTGTCGGTGATTTGGTAGTTGTGCAGCACGTTGCCCTGGGTGAGGCCATTACTGCCGATGCCGCTGTAGCCCTGCCATCCAACGTTGGGCACTCCCCAATTTAGCTGCGCCGTGGAAACTCCAGTGATGCCGACTTCAGCAGCGATATTCTTGTCCACGGTTACCTGTCTGCCGAACAGGGTCATGTAAGCGTAGGACGCGCGGACAACATTGACGATAGTCGGCGAGAGCGAGGAGGTCAACTGCGCCACTGCCGATTTACCCTGCGTGTCGACGAGTGCGCCACCGAGCGGTACCAGAGCCGCGGGTGAGAGAGGCGCCTTCTGCCAGCTATAGCGGCCGAAGAGCGAATGTTTGTTATTGATCAGCCAATCGGCGCGGACGTTGAACTGATCGTCATCCAATTTCTGCACCGGAGTACCGACGAGATTGGCGCCGTTGACAGTGGGATTGTTGGTGACCGGTATATAGGGGAAGAAGTTCTTCGAGATCTGATTGATGCGACTGGCCGGAATCTTATTGCCGGCGAAGGGCTGCCGGGTGTTGGTGGCCGGATCGTAGGTAAGCGGGTCGTTGATCTGGGCGGTGATAGCGCTGAAGTCGCCGCTGAGCTGCGTCTGGGTGGGGTAGATGCCGCGCTGGATGACTCCGAGGCGCTGTTTGAAGCTCTCGAAATTGCCGTAGACGAAGAGTTTATCTTTCTTGATATAGCCGCCGCCCGCCGCGCCGTACTGGTTGCGCTTAAACGGCTCGACACCGGACGAGAAGAAATTGCGTGCGTCCATCTTGTCGTTGCGGAAAAACTCAAAGACAGTTCCGTGGAACTGATTGGAACCGCCGCGGCTGGCGACGTTGATGATCCCGGGCGAATTGCCGAATTCGGCCTGGAAGAAGTTGCGTTGGATTTTGAACTCCTGAACCGCATCGAGCGAAGGCGTAATGGAGCTGTCTCCGATGCGCGGATTTCGCATTTCGACGCCGTCGAACAGGTAGCTGGTAGAACTCTCGCGCTGGCCGCCGACAAGGAGGCTGCGGTCAGAACGGGAGGTTGTGGAGGCGATGAAGCTGGAGGGGCCGGTGCCCGTGGGAAGCTGTGGAATGACTCCGGGCGAAAGAGAACCCAAGGTGATGTAGTTGCGCCCGTTTAAGGGAAGGTCGTTGATCGCGCGGCGGGTGATCACCTGGCCGAGAGACGCAGTCTCCTGCTCCAGAAGAGGCGCCGCGGTAGCCTCTACGGTAACCTGCTCGCTTACCTGACCCAGTTTCAGATTGACGTTGATGATTTGCCGTTCGGCAATATTGAGGCCAATGTTTTCGACAACGGCGGTTTGGAAACCGGCCGAGCCGACCGTAATCCTATAGGAGCCGGGAGCGAGTTGTGGGACTACATACTCGCCGGCGTCATTGGTGGTGGTTTCACGCTGCTGCCCGGTGGCTGTCAGCGTGGCAGTAATTTTGGCATTGGGCACAACTGAGCCCGTGTCATCCTTGACGACTCCGGCGATTGTCGATGTGTTGACTTGCGCCAGCACGGGCACCGCCACTAGTACCGTCAAGGCCAACAGAGTTGACGGGAGATTCAATTTCATTACAGAACCCCTTAATACCTGAAGTGGCTTGAGTATAGCGGAGGGCGACGGACGGAGGCAACGAAAATCTGATGGGCCGGTGTTGAGCGAACGCTCTTCCGCTACAATGCAATCCATATGCGAATCCTGAAGCGGCTGCTGTGGACAGCAGTGGCAATTGGCGCGGCGGCCGGTCTGGGCGGCATTGCGTTCCTCCGTGGGGAGTCCATCAACAGCCTCTGGCTGGTGGTGGCATCGGTGTGCACATACCTCATCGGTTTCCGGTTTTACGCGAAGTGGATTGCGGCCAAGGTGATGGTGCTGAACGATGAGCGGGCGACTCCGGCGGAACGACTGCGCAACGGACATGACTATGAACCGACGAACAAGTGGATCCTGTTCGGGCACCATTTCGCAGCCATCGCGGGGCCGGGGCCTTTAGTAGGGCCGACGCTGGCGGCACAGTTCGGCTATTTGCCTGGGACGCTATGGATCATTGTGGGCGCGGTGTTAGGCGGAGCGATACAGGACTTTGTGATTCTGTTCTGTTCTATGCGGCGTAATGGAAAGTCATTAGGTCAGATGGCGCGCGAGGAGATCGGCAAGATTGGGGGATTCACCGCGCTGGTTACCGTGATGCTGATTATGGTGATCCTGCTGGCAGTGATTGGCCTGGTGGTGGTGAACGCGTTGAAAGGGAGCCCGTGGGGCACTTTCACCATTGCAGCCACAATGCCGATTGCCGTGTTCATGGGGCTCTACTTACGCTATTGGCGCCCGGGACGAGTGCTGGAATGCAGCGCGCTGGGGTTTGGGCTGGTGGTAGCGAGCATCTTCGGAGGAGAGTGGGTGGCGCATACGCCTTCGTGGGCAACGGTGTTCACGCTGAGCGGGATGACGTTGGCGGTGGCCGTCATCATTTATGGATTTCTTGCCAGCGCGCTGCCGGTGTGGCTGCTACTGGCGCCGCGAGATTACTTGAGCACATTTGTGAAGTTGGGAGTGGTTCTGATGCTCGGCATTGGGATCCTGTTTGTGCGGCCGGAACTGCAGTTACCCGCGGTGACGCGCTTCGCTGACGGCACTGGGCCGATATTCGCCGGGAAGATTTTTCCATTTTGCTTCATCACGATCGCATGCGGCGCCATCTCCGGATTTCATGCCCTGATCTCTTCCGGCACCACGCCGAAGATGATCGCTCGCGAATGGCATGCGTGGCCGATCGGGTATGGGTCGATGCTGCTGGAGAGTTTTGTCGCCATCATGGCGATGATCGCCGCCTGCTCATTGCAGCCGGGCGTGTTCTTCGCGGTGAACGCTCCATTTGGCGTCATGGGTGGATCGGCGGAGGCGGCGGCCGTAACACTGACGTCGTGGGGCTATCCGGTGAGCGTGGCGCAGATGGCGGAGTTAGCGCGCCAGGTGGGCGAGGAGACACTGTGGCAAAGGACCGGAGGCGCACCGTCGCTGGCGCTGGGCATGGCGCACATCTTCACGCAACTGGGGGGAACGGAAAGCGTACTGCGTTTCTGGTATCACTTTGCCATCATGTTCGAGGCGCTCTTCATATTGACCGTTATGGACGCGGGAACGCGCGTCGGCCGGTTCATGCTGCAGGATCTGCTAGGGAACGTGTGGAAGCCGCTCGGCGACATCGGCTGGAAACCGGGCATGATCCTGACCAGCGCGATGGTAGTGGGAGCGTGGGGCTATTTCCTGATTCAGGGCGTGCGCGATCCACTGGGTGGGATCAATTCGCTGTGGCCTTTGTTCGGAATCGCCAATCAGTTACTGGCTGCCCTGGCGCTCTGCATCGCTACTACGATTCTGATCAAGATGCACGGGCGGAAGTACATGTGGATTACGTGCGTGCCGCTGGCATGGCTGACGCTAGCCACCTACACGGCGGCGCTGGAGAAGATCTTCAGCGACGCGCCGCGTATCGGTTTCCTGGCGCAGGCGTCGCAACTGGAAGCGGCGATTGCGGCTGGTAAGATCGCGGCCGCAAAGATCGCAGACACGCAGACCTTGATCTTCAACGCGCGACTGGACGCTTTTCTGTGCGCCATCTTCCTGGTGCTGGTAACGACGGTTGTGATCGATTCGATCCGCGTGTGGTGGGGGATTCTCAGCGGCGCGCGGGCGTCGATGGTCAACGAAACGCCGTTTGTGCCGTCGCAGTTGCGCCCGGAGGAGATCTAAAATGATCGGCCATTTGCGGGCTTTGGCGGGAATACTATTGGGGATATTGAGGGAAATTGGAGATGAAAACGCTTACCAAAGACATTTGTCTGCTGGCGGGCTGATTCACTCGGGCGCCGAGTGGCGCCGGTTCTCGGAGGAACGACTGGCGGCTAAGTTCACGCGCCCACGGTGCTGTTAGATCCTACGAACCCAGGATAGGATGATTTCCAGCACGATGAGGGCGACAAACCAAGCCGGCGGATCGGTCTCCGATGCGTGTCGAATTTTCGCTTGGGGTCTTATCACGGCTTTGCCTGTTACAAATCCATCATGGCATTCTGATGAAAACAGGCTGACATCGGATGGCGCTATTTTTGTGAATTTTTGCTGTTACCTTTCGGCTGTGAGCAGGGGAGAGTTACAAGCTGATGAAAAAGAGCGTCTAGAGCCGCTTCGGGTGTCTCACAAAGGCCGGCGTGCACGGGTGAAATTTGGATGACGGTACTGCGAGGCGAAACCAGCCAGTGGAACCGTTCGCGGCGGGAGAGCTGACCGATGGGTCCCTGGCCCTGGCAGACGGCTGGAATGGCAGAGAGGTGGCGCGCAATGGCATCGAGATCCAGGTCCGGCCAGAGGGCTTGCAGCCGGGCTTCGTTGACTTCCACGCGGGCGTCCAGGTAGTTTCGCGCTAAACAAAAAACGATGACGCCGGCGTTCACGAACTCCGCGCGGTCGACGCGGGGCACTACGCGGATGGCGGCGTACTCAAACGAGTTGCGTTCGGGCACGCTGGGCCTCCTGTTCGAATACCTGTGCAGCGTCCAATCGCATCGCGAAGTACTGGACGTAGGCGGCCCGTTTCTGAGCCGGCGTCTCCGCGCCGGGCTCGGGCAGCAGCCAGGCATCGGGCACAGCGTCGAGAATGCGTACAAAGACCTCTCGGCTCAAGCGCGTTCGCAGTTCTTCAGCGGCGGCGGACAAGGCAGAAGCCCAAGGAAGCAGAAGGTGGTGGCGGATGGGCGCGAAGGGGCTGCGGGCCGCTTGTTCTAAATTCCGCCAATCGTGATGAAAATAAAGCGCGGCGCCGTGATCGATGAAGTAGACCTGTTTGTGCCAGGAAAGCAGATTGGGGTTGCGCGCGGTGCGGTCAACGTTGGTGACGAAAGCGTCAAACCAGACGGCTTTGGAGGCCACGGCGGCGTCCACCGTGTCGCCGGCGGCGGGATCGAACATCACGGAGCCGGGCAGGTAATCGAGGGCGAGATTGAGGCCCGTGCTGGCACGCAGCAAGTCCCGGACTTCCTCGTCGTGTTCATTGCGGCCGAACGCCTCATCGACGTCAACAAGGACGATCTCCGGAACCCGGAGGCCCGCTGCACGGCCGATTTCGCCCGCGATGAGTTCCGCCGCAAGCGCCAGTGGACCCTGTCCAGCGCCATGAAACTTAAGGACATAGAGGCCGCAATCGTCGGCCTCAACAATGGCCGGCAGGGAGCCGCCTTCGCGCAGAGGCGTGACGTAGCGGGTGGCTGTCACGGTTCGAAGCATTCGATTTGCAGTGTAGCCCAAGCGGTGCCCGGCCGGCGGATCTGGATTTGTGGCTACAGTTTCCCCGCCAGTTGCCGATAGAGAGAATGTCTGTGCGTCCGCAGGAGTTTTTATGGCCGCTACGCTGTCCGCACCGCCGGTGTTCCGGCGGGCGATGAATGACAATATTTCCGGTTTTCTTTGCGATATGGTTCCCGGCCACCTCGGCCAGACTGACCGATTTTTAGATATCGTAACGTGGAACCTTCGCTACTTCAATTGCCGCGATCCCGAGAGGGTCGAGGTCTTTACCCGTGTGCTGCAGGAGATCAATGCCGATGTCTTCGTCTTCCAGGAGGTGGAGGCGGGCGCATTGGATGAAGTTGCTCACAACCTGGTGCGATCCGGCGCTGGTCTTTACACTGCGGAATACGGGACCACAGGTGGGCGCAACCGCGTGGCACTGCTGTTGGATACGGAATGGGTTCGCAATACGACGGAACTGCGCGAGTTGTATGCCAGCCCATCGATTATACTGCCCGGCAGCCGGAGGGAAGTGTTTCCGAGGCTACCGTTGGCAGGCGAGTTCATTGTGCGCTCAGACGCGGGCTCTTTCAATCTGGATCTGGTCGGCTTGCACCTCAAATCGAGCCGGGCGAGTTCCCACGGCGGCGGCGGCGAAGAACGAAGGCGGATTGCCGCGCGGCACTTGGCTTCATGGTTAGAGGACGAGACCAACGGCGAGGATGTGATCATTACCGGCGACTGGAACTCAACCCCGGACGGGCCGGAGTGGCAACCATTCGAGGAGTTACGGAATCAGGGACGAGTTCACTTGGGCAGTTGGAATCCGAAAGGCGAGATTAGCCACGTGATCCAGAGACGGTCCCCACGCATCGATGTGATTGTATTGGCGCCCGATCATACGGGTGCGGCCACGGTGACGGAGGTAGAGGGGCACAGGTGCACCGTTCTCGCATGGACGGACGCGATTCTTGGGAAGAGTGTAGTTCCGAAGCTACAGGAGAAGATCAGCCACGATCTTCCCGTGTTGGCGCGCTTTGTCTTTCCAATGTAGGCGAGGACTGGCAGAAGAGACCGCTCACGGTCGCGGCCCAGTAGAATGAATAAGCTAGAGGGCTTCCGCCCGGACCAGGCGAGGTTCGAGGATGACCAATAGATCAGCTTCGATCTGCGCCGGCGGCAGGACGCCATCAACGCGGCTATACCGTTCGCCGGCGTAGTAGTCGAGGAGTGGGGCTGTCAGCTTGTTGTATGCCTTCAACCGTTCGCGAACCGTCTCCTCGCAGTCGTCGGTACGGGTGACCAGCTTACAGTCGTCGGCATCGCAGAGGCCGTCGTTGGCCGGGGGCTGAAGCTTCAGGTTGTAAATGTGTCCGCAGCCGGGGCATTGACGGCGCAGACAGATGCGCTCCATAACCGACGCATCGGGAACGTCGATGTGCATCACCAGCGGCTGTGGAAGATCACGGGTTTTCAGCAGATCGTCCAGAAAACGAGCCTGGGCCACCGTTCGCGGATAACCGTCCAGCATAAAGCCGGGCTCGCAATCGGGACGGGCGATGCGATTGGCAATCATCTGGTTGACGATGTCGTCGCCTACCAGGCCGCCCATGAATGAGATCGCGGCGGCCATCTTACCTAATTCAGTGTTAGCGGCCATCTCGGCGCGAAGCATAGCGCCGGTGGAGATGGCGGGTATTGCCAGGGTCCGGCTAAGACGCTCAGCCTGTGTACCTTTTCCACTGCCGGGAGGGCCTATAAGGACGAGGATAATGGGGGTGTTCGGATTCGAGGGAGCCACGCGGAACCTCTCTCCCTCAAAGGTACAGCAATCCGCCTAATTCAGTCAAATAGGTCTGAAGATATTGAAAAAACTACAGCGTCAAGCCGCCGTCCACGGAAAGGACCTGGCCGGTAATGTAATTGTCGGGTTCGAGAAAGAACCGGACGGCGCGGGCGATATCCGCTGCGCGGCCGAAGCGGGGAACGGTTCCTTCTGATATGTAGCGGTCGTACTTGCCGGCGGCAATGCTCGCTTCGGCCATGCCCGCCGCGGTGACACCGGGGCTGACGAGATTCACGCGGATATTCGCCTTGCCGCGGCACTCCTTGGCGAGGATGCGCGCGGAGTGAACGAGCGCCGCCTTCGCGCCGGCATACACACTGGAGCCGGGGAACAGCGCCGCCGCTTGCATGGTGGAGAACAAAACGATGGCGCCGGGGGTTTGGGAGGCGCGCAGGCGCTCCGCTGCCTCACGGGCCAATAGGAGCGGACCGAGATAGTTCGATTCGAAAGACAGACGCAGCATCGCTTCCGTCTGGTCCGGCTGGGTGACACGAGCGGGATCACCGGTGAGAACAACGAGGCCGTACATCTCCGGAGCCGCGTCCAGCAGACGACGCCGATCAGCGGCATTCGAAAGGTCGGCTTGAAGAACGGTGGCGATGGGGGACAGTTCCGCGGCGCGTTCCGCGTTGCGGTAATAGCTGGCGACGAGGGTGGCGCCTTCGGCCGCCAGCAAGTGGGCCACGGCCGAGCCGAGGCCACCGGCGCCGCCGGCGAGGACGATCTGGCGGCCAACGAGGGTGTCAGGCATTGACCACTTTGCCTTCCGCCGATGCCTCTTCCACCACGGTGTAACCGCAGGCCACCGTCGCGAGAAACATAATGAGCACCTCACTGTCGCCGAGGTTCAGTTCAAACAATCCGGTAATCATAATGGCGATGACCGCGGCTACCGCACCGAACAGGAAGAAGCGGGCGTCGGACGCCGGGGGTAGACGTGCTGCGGCGCGCGCGAAGTCCCAGATGATAGTAACTAGCATCCACACCAACATGAGCATGGTGGGAATCCCGCGCTCCGCGGCGTAGTGGAGATAGATGTTGTGCAGGTGACCATACCAGCCGGTAGGCAGCGGTTGCGGCAGATCGGCGGGTACGTACTTTTTGAATTGCCGGTTCACCTGTTCCGGGCCAAGGCCCAGCAGAGGGTGCGCTTTGATCATCTCGAGGCCAGTTCGCCAGGTGACGACGCGGTGCATGTTGGAATCCACTTCGCCGTGAGGGCGGAAGGCGGAGACCAGACGCTCACGCACCGAACTTGGCGCCACCAGGAAGATCACCCCCACCACAATCGGGGCTGTCAGGATCAGCCAGCGCTTCCAGTGCCACAGCAGGTACACGCCGCCGCCCGCCGTACCGAGCCAAATACTGCGCGTCAGGCCAAGAGCGATTCCAACGGCCATGACAACGGCCATTGCGCCGCAGGCGATCCGCAGGCGCGTGGAAAGCGCGGCAAAGAAGAGCAACCCTGTGAGCAGAAGAAGGACAGTCATCTCCTGCCCTCCAAAGGTCATCCAATGGCTCATAAACCCGGTGGTCCGTTCACCCACATAGTATTCGTAGAAATTCTGTCCAAGGCGGCTGGCGGCGGCCATTTTATTGGAAAACTGGACGAAGCTGAGGATCGCGGAAGCCGTCGCCAGAACGCTCCATACAGCTACCAGTAAATGGGCGTCCTTTAGCCCGCGGAAGGTGCTGAAGACCGTGAGCAAGGTGAGGAAACAGAAGAATTTGCGGATTTGAGGGTTGGCCAGGGAGGGCTGCACCGAAGCAAGCAGGGAGATCAAGGTTCCAAGGAAGAAGAGGCCTAACTGCCAGCGAATGGGCGGCAGGCGAAGGCGCTCACCGGAGACCAGAAGCAGGATCAGCGCCAATACGAGGAGGATGTTGGAAACCGCGATAGAGAAGACGATAGCGGCGGCGGAACCGAAAGCAGCCCAATAGGCAGCGCGGCTCAGTAACGACCGAGTTGAACTCATGTGATAGTGACCATGGTAGGGGCGCGATGGGGCGCGGCTCATCGTCCAGCGCCCAGTATGCCAAAATAGTGTCTTAACTACCATAGTTGAAAGTCATGCAGATCTACCTGTTGCGGCATGGGCTTGCCGAAGATGGGAAGCCAGACAGCCGGGATGCGGATCGCGCTCTGACCTCGGAGGGCAAGAAGAAGCTCCGTGAGGTGCTTCGTCACGCCCATGCGGCCGGGATGCACCCGGAGTTGATCCTCACCAGCCCGTATAAGCGCGCTGTCCAAACAGCGGAGGTTGCCGCTGCTGTGCTGGGCTATGAGGAAGAGATACTGCGAACGAAGGTGTTGCAGCCCGCCTCCGATCCACACGATGTATGGGAAGAGATCCGCGTCCACAAAGACTCCAAGGAAATCCTGCTGGTGGGTCACGAGCCGCTGTTCGGCATTGTGGCCGCTTTCCTGCTGGGCACGCCGACGCTTCAGGTGGACTTCAAGAAAGGATGCCTGGTTCGCATCGACGTGCACGCGGCGTCGCCCAACCCTCGCGGCGTCCTCAAGTTCATGATGACGCCGAAGCTGGCGTAAACCTTCTCCTGGTGTAACTCCCGCAGGTGATTCCGCTATCCCGTTTTTACGGGAAAACCGTTTCTTCGTCTCATACGTCACAAGTAGTAGCAGAGGAGACTGACGAGACATGCATAGGCTAATGAGTGGCAAATGGACGGTTATGGCCGCCCTGGCCGCCGTTTTTACTATTGGAGCGGTGGCGGAACAGGGTATCCGCACTGTATGGACCAAACTGGGAGGGGCTCCGGTGACGGTGAAGATGGCGGAGAGCAAACTGCCGTCAGGCGGCTTCGCTTCGGTGATTCAAAAGGATTTGCCCGCGGTGGTGAACATCTCTACATCGCGGGTTGTGAAGACGGCAGCGGAGGGCCCGATGGCCGACCCCATGCTGCGCCAGTTCTTTGGCGGGCGGGGTTTCCAGGCGCCGCGCAATCACAAGGAAAGCGCTCTGGGATCGGGCGTAGTTGTGTCGCCCGAGGGATACATTCTGACGAATAACCATGTGGTGGAGGGCGCGCAGCAGATCATTGTGACGCTGCCCGACAAGCGCGATTTTCAGGCGAAAGTGATCGGCGCGGACCCGAAGACCGACGTCGCGTTGCTGAAGATCAACGCCAGCGGACTGCCGGTGGTGGCTTTCGCGGATAGCTCGAAGGTGCGGGTAGGCGATTACGCGATTGCTATCGGCAACCCGTTCGGCATCGGCCAGACGGTGACAGCTGGTATTGTGAGCGCGACAGGACGCGGCGGGATGGGCATTGAGGAGTATGAGGATTTCATCCAGACCGACGCGGCGATCAACCCGGGCAACTCCGGTGGCGCGCTGGTGAACAGCGATGGCGACCTGGTGGGTATCAACACCGCCATCATTTCGCCGAACTCTGGCGGAAACAACGGCATCGGTTTCGCGATTCCGTCGAATATGGCGCGCAACATCATGGAGGAATTAGCCTCAAACGGCAAGGTGACGCGCGGGTATATGGGGGTGATGCTGCAGCCGATGACGCCGGCGGTAGCGAAAGCGTTCGGCTTGAATGAGATGAAGGGCGGCTTGGTAGCGCAGGTGACTCCGGGCGGTCCGGCCGAGCGGGCTGGTTTGAAGAACGGCGACATCATCGTGCAGGTGAACGACACGCCGATCGGCGACACCAACCAACTGCGGCTGTTGGTGGCCTCGCTGCAGCCGGGTTCGAGCACACGCCTGAAGCTGTTCCGCAATGGCGGGACGGTGGATACGACGGTGACGCTTGAGGAACTGCCTGGTTCGAAGGCGGCGGCCAACCATGAAGCGGATGGCGCGAAGAGCGCGTTGGAAGGCGTGGCGTTGAGTGACCTGAGTCCGGAGATCGTGAATGAGTTGGGTCTGCCGGCGAGGACCAAGGGCGTGGTGGTAACGAATGTGGACCCGGACAGCGCGGCGGCGGACGCCGGGTTGCAGCGGGGCGACGTGATTCAGTCAGTGAACCGGAAGCCGGTGGCGAATCTGGATCAAGCGCAGCAGATGTTTGGTTCGACCAGCGGCGGAGTGCTGTTGAGTGTGAGCCGCGGCGGCCAGACGATGTACATTGTTGTGGAACAGAAGTAGGGAGTCTTGGAGCGGCGCGGAGGTGGTCTCCGCGCCGCGAGCGGGGTGGTCTGATCGTGGTATAAATAAGGGAGAAACCCACACGGCAGGCCACCCTAGCTCAGTTGGTAGAGCGGCTGATTCGTAATCAGCAGGTCGCCGGTTCGATCCCGGCGGGTGGCTCCAGAGCAACTGCAATAATTTCAAGCCCTTAGAAGATAATTCCTGTTCTCGGGCGATTTTCATGAGAACGACCTGTGCCCAAAATTGTGCCTACCCAGAGCTTCTCCCAGAATCAGGAGCCTGAATACCTTCTGAGCCACGCCCTTCGACTAGAGACTCCCTGCAGTTTCCTCAGGAGATCCCAATTTAGGGGCGGAAGATCTCCAACTAAAGAGTTGCTGGGTACTATAGTATTAGAGCTAAGCTGTCGAAAAAGGAGCGGAGGATCCCCATGTCGAAAGAACTTGAATTGCTGTTAGAGGTATCGCGCAAACGCGAAACGACACCGGCTGAACAAGAGGCGCAGCGAAGGAGCTTTGCCTACGGGAACACTCACTTCGAGAACGAACGAATCACAAGGGAAACTGTCGACCGTGCCGCTGAGGCATTGATGACTGCACATGCGACGAACGGACATTCAGCGCGATAGTCGTCCTGCCTCCCACCAACTTTATTCCGATCCTGACGAGAAGGCTCGGTTGGAGGCCAGAAACGGCCTCCTTCAATTCGATGAGGTTGTACGTCTCGTAGACGATTCGAAGAATGGGTTCAAGCTGAGGCCCAGCACGCTACAGAGGCTTCAGCGGTTGGCCATCCAGGATATATATACTTGCGCTGGAAACTACCGAACGGGGCCAGTTTTCATTGCGGGCACTACCCATAAACCTCCGCCCGCATCGGATGTCGCCGAACGTGTTGAGGAGATGTGCGAGTACGTGAGTCAAAACTGGGAGAAATCGGCGTTGCATCTGGCGGCGTACATGATGTGGCGACTAAACTGGATTCACCCTTTTTCTGGCGGCAATGGTCGAACGTCAAGAGCGGTTTCCTACTTGGTATTGTGTGCAAAACTCGGGTACAGATTGCCCGGAACCAACACCATCCCAGAACAGATCGTCGCGAATCGGCAACCCTATTACGCCGCCCTCGACGCTGCAGATGCTGCTTGGACTGAAGGCAGGATAGAGCTGTCAGTCATGGAGGTCCTGTTAGGTAATATGCTCGCAGTGCAGCTCTCCTCGGTGCTTGCCGCAGCAGCTCTGGCGACGCGAGGTCAAGTGTCCGAATAGTTGGGGCCTGCTGGTTAAGGCGATGGGCGTCCCAGCCCCATTCCGTCAGAGCAAGTACTTGATCAATTGAGGCTGTGCTTTGTGGGGATTGCGTACGTCCCGTTCTCCTCCGCCAGTACGGTCCCATGTACTCGGCTTATGGCTTCGAGAATGTCCGCATCGCTCGGGTGAACGTACCGCTTCGTGGTCTTCATGTCCGTGTGGCCGCCAGAACGTGAAGGGTGAACGGATCCATGTGCTACGCCCAACGCGTAATGCAGGTGTGGCGAAATTGTGTAGAGGCCGAACGGCGGCACCCCGGGTTTCTTGAGGGCCGCCGCGTGTTGCTTTTTCAGGGTGGACGCTTCTAGGTGACCGCTCCTGGTGGCCGCCGGAAACACACATCCCGAAGTAGCTTCGCCCGTCTCATCTCCAATACCGCAAGCACCCGCGGAGAAGCTGGGTGCGCATGAAGCCATGAGTCTAAATCTTCCGGCCTGTACCGGACGGCGGCCCCGAGTTTCAAGAGCTTCGGTCCCTGCCGCCGAAAGCGCCACCGCCTCACGCTTGCAACCGACAGTCCTGTAATGCGGGCGACGTCCTGCTCGTTTAGTAGATCTGTGAGCCTCGTTGTAGCTTGTTTCCACTGGCTGAAACTCCTTTAGCGCCCTAGCGCCGTTTCAGGCTAAGGCCTCCACACCGTGGGGAATCAATGAGGGGACTGTGGGGAATATGTGAGGGGCAGGTTGCAGGTTTCAGGAGCGCTGCTCTGATATCGCGGTCTGCGCAGCGGTAAGTTTGTTTGCTGGCACGCGATGACTGTTACCCTCGACATCCCGGACGAATTGGCGCGGCGGTTGGGTCCGGAGGCAGCGCGGATGTCGCGAGCGGCGCTAGGGCTCGAGGCGCATCGTCAGGGGTTGTGGACCGAAGCCGAACTCGGGCGGT
>JBDTMC010000137.1:0-16720 GCA_039934475.1 Bryobacteraceae bacterium
CCCGCTCGGCACTCGTCAGCGCTGTGGAACAGGCCGGATACCGTGTCCCGGCCAGCCCCAAGCCAAAGGCGCCTCCGGTTGGGCTGATGGAAATCACCCCAGCCGCTCCCAAGTTGTCGCCAGCGCAATTGGATACCGTTGACCTTCCCGTCACGGGAATGACTTGCGCCGGATGCGCGCTCACCATCACCCAAGCGCTCCAACGAGTTCCCGGCGTGGTCCAGGCCAGCGTCAACTTTGCCACCAGGCGCGCCACAGTCCAATACCAGCCCGGCGCCACGCGCTATGAAACACTGACTGCCGCTGTGCGCAGAGCGGGTTACGACATAGCTGAATCTCAGGATCTTGAAGCAGCCGAACGGGAAGAGTCTCAGCGCGTCCTCCGCCGCTTCCTCATCGCCGCCCTGCTTTCCGTCCCCGTTGTCGTGCTCGGCATGTCCCATGGAGCGATCCACTTTCCCGGTGATCGCTGGCTGCAATTGGCTCTCACCGCGCCCGTTGTGTTCTATGCCGGACAGCAGTTCTTTGCTGGGGCCTGGCACGCCATCAAACGCCGCTGGGCGGACATGAACACGCTCATCGCTACGGGTTCGGGCGTTGCGTTCGCATACTCCGCTGCGGTTACCGCCTCCGGTAGCCATCTTCCTGTGTACTTCGAATCCGCGGCGATGATCGTGACCCTCATCCTGATGGGCCGCACGCTGGAGGCGCGGGCACGGAGGCGCACCTCCGACGCCATCCGCAAACTGGCCGCGCTACAGCCCAAGGTGGCCCACGTCATTCGCGACGGCGGCGAAGTGGATGTGCCCGTCAGTGAGGTACGCCCCGGCGACATCGTCGCCATCCGCCCGGGCGAGAAGATCCCCGTGGACGGTAGCGTGGTCGGCGGGTCTTCTAGCGTCGATGAGTCAATGCTCACCGGCGAAAGCGTTCCTGTGGCCAAGCAAGAGGGCTCCCCGGTTTTTGCGGCCACCATGAACGGCTCCGGCGGGCTCCGCTTCCGCGTCACCAAAGTGGGCACGCAAACAATGTTGGCTCAGATCATCGCCCTGGTGGAACGCGCCCAGGGTTCCAAGGCGCCCATCGCGCGGTTAGCGGACGTGGTCAGCGGGTACTTCACGCCGGCGGTGATTGGCGTCGCGCTGGTAACCCTCGCGGCCTGGCTCTATCTGGGGACGCCTCAACAAGCCCTGTTGCATTTCATTGCCGTGCTCATCATCGCGTGCCCTTGTGCGCTCGGTTTGGCCACGCCGGCCGCCGTCATGGTGGCCACCGGACGAGCGGCCCAGAAGGGTATCCTGTTCCGCGGCGGCGAAGCGCTGGAAACGGCGGGCAAAGTAACCACGGCTGTTCTCGATAAGACCGGCACCTTGACCTTGGGTAAACCTGTGGTCACCGGCGTTTTCCCCGCCGGCGATTGGATGGAGCGTGATCTGCTCCGCATGGCGGCCGCGGCCGAGCGATGGAGCGAGCACCCTTACGGCCGCGCCATCACCGCGCGCGCCGAGGGCCTGGAACTGCCAGACAGCACCGAATTTCAAGCGTTAATCGGCCGCGGAGTCGAAGCGCTTGTGGAAGGCAGGCGCGTGAGCATTGCGGCCGACGGTTCGCGCCTTGCCGTTCATGCCGATGGCGCGTTGGTGGGCCATCTTACCGTTGCCGATGCCCTCCGCCCCGAAGCGAAGGCGGTGGTGGCTGAACTCAAGCGACTCGGAATCAAACCCGTGATGATTACCGGCGACAGCCGTGCCACAGCCGACGCTATCGCCCGCGAGGCCGGCATCGCGACCGTGCTGGCGCAGGTGTTGCCCCAAGGCAAAGCAGCGGAAATTGAGCGTCTGCAAAAGTCCGGAGAGCGAGTGGCGATGGTGGGTGATGGCATCAACGACGCCCCGGCGCTGGCGCAAGCCGACGTCGGCATCGCCATGGGCACCGGCACCGACATCGCCCGCGAGTCCGCCGCGGTTACTTTAGTAGGAGGCGACTTACGGACCCTTGTTGAGGCTATAACGCTCTCCCGTCGCGCCCTGAGGGTGATCCGCCAAAACCTCTTCTGGGCCTTCGCCTATAACGTCGTCGGCATCCCCCTTGCGGCAGGTTTATTTGGCTTTGAACTGTCGCCAATGATCGCCGCCGCCGCCATGGCGCTCTCCAGCGTCAGCGTCCTAGCCAACTCCCTTCGCCTCCGCTGATCTGCTTCTGGTGATCCATTCGGGAGGCATCCGCACGCTCACGGGATTGGGATAAGAACTGAGATAACCGATCCGAAGAATGAATTGCGGCACGCCATCGATTCCCAGACTGGTCCCTACCTGCTCGCGCCAGGGCGCTTCCTCAAGCATCTGAGTCATGGGATGGATCGCGATCTTTCTCTCACGCAGCCGCAGCCACATGCGCTCTACTTCTCTGCCGCAATCGATCAGGGTCGGGATGGCAGTCCCAGCGCTTGATACAACCAGCCAGCCGCCGCCCTGCCCCACCCGCTCCATCACTTGCGTAATCGCAGTCTCGCGGAAGGACTTCGACAACACCGAGGCACGATTGTAGAAATGGCTGACATACCATCCGGCCATTCCCTCAATTTCCATGCTCGAGGGCGTCAATCCATTTCTGAACTTGGCAGCATCTTGCGCCGACCAGCGAATCCAATTGGCGAGTTCTTCTTCGGCCGGATCTCGAAACGCCTGTCGGCGGTTCGCTTCAACGGTGCCTTCCGAAAGATACTTCGCTGCTGCCGTGCCTCTCGGGAAATAGTGGAACCCTTCCTTCTGACCCGTGACGGATGCGATATCGGTTGATTTGATCTCGCTCGCGAGATGGCCGTTCCGAACGGTCCTCCGAAGCTTAATCTGATCCAGCGGTTGCGGCGACGGAGCAGCTTTCCGCAAACGCAAATCAACCACAGCGGCGTCGGCAGGCGATTGCGCAACGACATCGTACTCGACCCTATAGCCATGATGAGCGGCGGCGGCGACCAGATTTTCGAGAAAAGCTCCCAGCGAAAGCAATGTTTCCCTTGCCGTCGGGTCCACCGCCGGCAGGCGCCGAGCCTCATCGATTCCGATGATCCAGTGCTCCCGGTCGAGGACCGTTACAGTCCAGGGTTGGGTGTTGTGCCCGCTGGGAGCACGTGAAGCCAAGGTCAAGATCTCAATCGCCGGCGGCCCGAGTTCTGCCAGCAGGGATGCGTTTTCGGTGGCTTGCCCCGACCTTGCCTCACCTGCCTGATTGCACGACACAATTGTCAGGGGCGAGGCTGCGAGGAGAGCCACTTTTCCGCCGAGATCCATGAAGCCGCGTCGATGCATGAAAACAAGTAGTGTAAGAACAGCGAAAGACCTATCATATGGGTGCGCGACGTAGAAGTGAAGACTAGGCGACGCGACGGGCCTCCCAGTAGTCCTCCATGCGGCCGTTGAGATGGCAGCAGCGTAAAGCCAAGATGGCGTTAGCGCCACGCACGGTCCAGAACATACCCGACTGCTTGAGACGAGAACCGATTACGGTCTTGCAGCCGGCCTCGATGACTCCGGAGCCGACAAACAAATGTTGCTTGCGAAAGCTGGGGTAACGCATGCGCTCCGCATTTCGCTCAAAGTAGTCGGCCTCGTTGCGAATCTTCTCGGGCAGATCGGAATTAGTGGACCGGGTGGATCGAAGAGCGTCCACCAGCCTTTCGATCTTGCCTTTGTCGAGCAGGCGTTTTTGATGGATCTTCATCCACGCTTTCTGGCTGCTCGCGTCGTTCGGGTAGAGTCGGCGGGCTAAGTCCCACAGGTGCTGGCGAGCATGATAGAGATCGACGATGTGGACCGCGCCGGGAAAGTGTTGTTCGGCCAGATTCCAGATCCACGCGGCCCCATCGCCGATGACGACTTTCCTTTCGGCGCGGCTCCAGCCGCGCTTCCAGGCTTCCACGTATAACCGTTTACCAAATTCCTCGGCGGTTTCGATGGCCCCGGTGTAGGTAGTGGAATCAGGATCGCGGATGGGGTAGCCCTCCGCGTCCCATCCGGTCTGAGTGAACACGCATCCCAATTTAGCTTCGCGCGTGTGAGCCGGTTGTCCATCCGTCTTGCCCCTTCGTCCCTCCAACTCTTTCTTCACCACCGGCACCCCTGTGCCGTCCATCTGCACATACATGATGGGGACCGGCTGGCCGACCACCAGGGGGAGATCCAGTTGAACGGCGCGTTGAATCTCATGCTGCTGGTTTTGCAAGATATCGTCTCCAATGGCTTCTGCCGTACGCTCCACCGCTTTGGTGGTCACCTCCAAGCCGGCCAGGATCTTCATCTGCTCGCGACCGTGATCGAAGGGAGCTTCTTGGCCGACGAGAGCATGCATGCGGCGCACTCCGGGGGAGAATTCAGTGTTCTGGATATCCAGGTCGACATCGGCCGGGAACTGTCCTGCGTGACAGTGCTGGCACAGGTAGTAGGGTCGCGAAACACTCACTGTGCCCACCGCGGTGAGGACCGGTTTTACACGCAACTCTCGGTAGTGCGCTTGATGGCCACAGCCACAGGGAATGCTTCGCTGTGGGCCAACCGGGACCGGGAACTGCAGCAACTCGCTGAGGGCAGCAGCTCCGGCTCGATACATGGCCGAACGCACGGCGGTTTCGAGGGCTTCCAGATCCACACCGCCCGTCTTGTGACGCCCTTGGAACACCACCCGCAGGAGTTGCTCTACTTCGCGTGAGATTTCTTGGCTGATCGCTTCGGCCGTTTTTTTTCCTCGGGAGACCAAGTGTCGTCGACCGGCCGTGCTCGACAGATCCTCTCGTTCACTTCCAGTAACTCATGGCTGAGTTGCCGAAAGCGATGAAACGCTTCCACCTCGCGCTGGGCTTTGAGCAAATCTGCTGCCGACGAGAAGCTCTCGCTCACTGTCTTTCCGTCCACTTTGCGGGTCAAACGGAAGTTCGGGCCGTGGCCGAGTTGGCCCGGCTGATGACAATGGCAATTGGGTTTTCCGCAGCGCCCTTTGATGGCCGTGATCGAGCCGCTGCGAAAATCGCCCAACTGAAGTATCCGCGTCAAGATGTCGGAACGACGCTGTTCGAGGGTGCTGAGAGAATCTGGCAAGAGGCGCCTCCAATCCGTACGTAGCAATACGTTCGGATTATAACGCCGAAAAAGGAAAGACTCCAGAGTCTTCCTTCTATGTCGCACACCCCTATCATATCTCCTGCTTGACGCCGCCAGCCAAATCGCATACGCTTGCTGAAAGCCCGGAACTCCAGTCTGGTTCCGATCTTCTTCCCTGTTGAATTACTTTAGTTTTGCCGGTGAGCCACTCGTGGGCGCCTCGGCACACCATCAAAAGCCGGAGCCACTGCCGCACGTTTGAGCAGTTACTGGGAGGTTTTACCCATGGAGATTTCGAATTTGCTGCGCGCGGACCTGTTGAACCGCGGCTTTTCGCGGCGCCAACTGGGCCGCGTCGGCAGCCTGCTGGCCGGCGGCGCCGCCGTCGCGCCTTTTTACAACGAGTTCGCCATGGCGCAGAACTTCATGCGCGCCGCCATCCCGGCCGATGCCGTTCGCATCAGTTCCAATGAGAATCCGCTCGGGCCATGCCCCGAAGCCGTGGACGCCATCGCGAAAATCGCGCGCTTCGGCGGCCGCTATTCTCCTAACAATGAACACGGCGACTTCATCCAAGCCATCGCCGAAACGGAAAGCATCAAGCCGGATTTCATCTCGCCCTACGCCGGTTCCAGTGATCCGCTCCACCGCGCCGTCTGTGCCTTCACGTCGCCCACGCGCGGCTTTGTCATGGCCGACCCGGGTTACGAAGCGGGCGCCGGCACCGCCGCCTTCATCGGCACAAAAGTCTCCCGCGTCCCGCTGCGTAAGGACTATTCGCACGACGTCAAGGCTATGCTCGAGGCCGACCCCACCGCCGGCGTGATTTATATCTGCAACCCGAACAATCCCACCGGCACCATGACCAGCCGCGCGGATATCGACTACGTCCTGGCGAACAAACCCAAGGGGTCCATTCTGCTATTGGATGAAGCCTATGTCCACTTCGCCACCGACACCACCGGCGTGGATCTGGTGCGCGCCGAAAAGGACGTCGTCATCCTCCGTACGTTCTCTAAGGCATACGGCATGGCCGGCATCCGCGCCGGCATGGCCATCGGGCGTCCGGACCTACTCGAGAAGATGCGCCCCTACGGCGCCGGCATGCTCCCCATCACCGGACTCGCCGCCGCCACCGCCAGCATGCGCGTCAAGACTTTGATCGCCGAACGCCGCAAGATCAACAAAGACATCCGCCAAGACACCTTCGCCTTCCTCGACAAGAAGGGCTTCTCCTACGTCCCTTCCGTAAGTAACAAGTTCATGCTCCAGGTGAATAAGCCGGGCATGGAAGTAGTAAAGGCAATGGCCGAGCAGAAGGTATTCATCGGCCGCGTCTGGAAGATTTGGCCCACTTACGTCCGGGTCACCGTCGGAACCCAGGACGACATGGACAAGTTCAAGGTAGCCCTAACCAAAGTAATGGCCTAACTCCATCAACACACCGTCTGTGCACAGCGAGCCGCGACCGTAAGGGAGCGACCACTTTAAGTCAAAAGGGGCAGCCTGCCGAACCTCGGCAAGCTGCCCCCTTTTCCCGTCTTACCTAAGCCCGAGTCAAGAAAATCGGCAACCCGACCTTATTCGTGTAATTCGGCCGGTAGCGGTCCGTATTATACATAGAATCCACCTCCACCTTGCGTGGACCCAGCTTCGGATCGGGAATCGGAACCAGCGCATAACGGCCTTCGCTGATGGCCGTCATCAAGCCCGACTTGCCCTCCAGAATCGCGTCGAAAGCCATATTGCCGAAGGTCCCGGCCACCATCTTATCGACGAAGTCCGGATCGCCCGACCGCAGATCGTAAGTCAGATCGCTAACAATGGTCTCTTCCTTGGAAGCCTTCTTGATCTCGTCGCTCAGATCTTCGCCGACGTTGGCCTTCTTCCGGTGTCCAAATGCGTCCGCATCGCCGTAGTGCCGCACCGCATAACCTTCCCACTCGGCGCCTTCGGAGAGGATGACTATCGAGTAGTTACTCGGGTTATGACGCTTGTCATTCACCAGCAGCTCAATCATCTTATCGAGATCGAACTTATACTCCGGTATAGCGCACCGGACGCTGGTCACATAGGCGGTATACAGCGAGGTATAACCCGCGTCACGGCCAAACACGCGGAACACGCCGATCCGCTCATGCGAACCAATGGTGGTTCGCTGCCGGTTGATTGCATCCAGAGCGCGAGTGATAGCGGTGGAAAACCCGATGCAGTACTCGGTATTCCGAACGTCGTTATCCATCGTCTTCGGCACTGCGATCACCTTCATGCCGATCTGGTCCAGGCGCGCCGCATAGCTCAACGTGTCGTCGCCGCCGATCGGCACAAGATAATCGATGCCCAGCGCTTCCAGGTTCTTCAGCACCTGCGAACTCAGATCGTACGTGTTGGCAGTCACGCCGTCTTTGGTAATTTCCTTGGTGGGAAACTCCTGACCCTTCAAAAAGTCAGGCAGCTTCTTCATCTTCGAAGGGTTGGTCCGGCTGCTGTGGAGGAAGGTGCCCCCTGTACGGTCTATCGTGCGCGTGACCTCGCGGGTCAGCGGCAGAATGTAGCGGGCCTTGCTTTCAGCGTCCTCCAGGTTGAGATGGGTCAGACCTTCCCAGCCGCGGCGGATGCCCACGGTCTCCATGCCGGCTTCGCTTGCCCGGTACGTAACGCCCTTAATAACGGAATTTAAACCAGGGACGTCGCCGCCGCCGGTGAGGATTCCAATGCGCTTAGCCATGATGACTCCTGTATGAGTATAAGATCCTTACGTATTATAGAACCTTAGGCGGTGGAATGGAGCGAATTGGTTTGTTCGGCGAGACTTCGCACCTTTTGAAGGGCCGCCCCGGAATCGATGGATTCGGCTGCCAGCAAGGCTCCCTCGGCGAACGTTTGGGCGCGGCCCGCGGCCACCAGCGCCGCTGCGGCGTTCACCACCGCAATGTCGCGTCGCGATCCACGTTCGCCGTTCAGGATGGCGTAGGCAATGGCGGCGTTTTCCCGCGCGTCTCCGCCGCTCAAGTCGGAGAGGCGCGCCTGCGCCACGCCGAAATCCTCCGGAGTCACCGTAAGATCGGCGATTGCGCCTTTGGTAATCGCCAGAACATGCGTCCGCCCGGTAGTCGTGATCTCGTCCAGTCCATCGGAGCCGTGGACAACGAACCCTCGGGCAAGCCCCAGGCCGGCGAGCGTTTGCGCCATGAGTTCCGCCGCCGCCCGCGAGGGTGCGCCGGCCAGTTGCGCCGTGGCGCCCGCGGGATTGGTTAATGGGCCCAGCAGATTAAACGCAGTCCGCATCTTCAGGTCCACACGGGCCTGATTGGCGTGCTTCATCGCCGGATGAATCGCAGGAGCAAAAAGGAAGCCGATACCTGTCTCCCGGATGGCCGCGCCTGACTGCGACGCCGTCAGGTCGATGCGAATTCCCATCGCTTCCAACACGTCGGCGCTGCCACAACGCGAGGAGATGGAACGGTTGCCGTGCTTGGCCACCCGCACGCCTGCGCCGGCCACGATAAAAGCCGCCACCGTTGACACGTTGAAGGTGCCCAGGTCGTCGCCCCCAGTGCCACATGTATCCACCAGCGGAGCCGTGCTCGATCCCACCGGAACGCGGTGCGCTTTCTCCCGCATCGCACGGGCAAAACCCAGCAGTTCGTCGGCTGTTTCGCCCTTCATTTTCAGGGCGATCAGGAAGCCGGAAATCTGCGCCGTGGTGGCCTCTCCGGAAAGGATGGCAAGCATCGCATCATGCGCATCCGCGGCGGGCAAATTCTCCCGCTTAACCACTCGATGCAGGTATGGCAGGAAGGGCATGATATAGTAAGTCTTTTGGCTTTTCCCAATACTAGCACAGGCTAAATCCTATGAAAATACACGAGTACCAGGCTAAGGCTATCCTGGCCAAATACGACGTCCCTGTGCCGCGAGGCGAGGTGGCGTTTTCGGTGGAAGAGGCCGAAGCCGTGGCTAAAAAGCTCGGCGGCAGCGTCGTTGTAAAAGCGCAGATACACGCCGGTGGACGCGGTAAAGGCGGCGGCGTGAAAATCGCCAAAGATGCCGCTGAAGCGGCCACACTCGCCGGCAAGATTCTCGGCATGACGCTGGTCACCCACCAGACCGGGCCGGAGGGTCGCCTTGTGCAGCGGTTGCTCATCGAAGAGACCTTGCCCATCGAGCGCGAACTCTATCTTGGCATCACGATGGACCGCACCCAGAGCAAGCTCGTCTTCATGGCGTCGAGCGAAGGCGGCATGGACATCGAAGAAGTCGCCGCCAAGACGCCTGAAAAGATCCTCAAGGAAGCCGTGGAACCCGGCCTCGGCCTGCAGGCCTTCCAGGCGCGCAAACTCGCCTTTGGAATCGGCATCCCCGCTGCGAGCGTCAACGCCGCCGTGAAGATGATGATGGCTCTGGCCAAAGCCTACGACGCGATTGACGCCTCTCTGGCGGAGATCAACCCGCTCATCCTCACCAAGGACGGCCGCGTGGTGGCGCTGGATGCCAAAATCAACATCGACGACAACGCCCTCTACCGTCAAAAGGACCTCGTCGAACTACGCGACCTGAACGAAGAGGATCCGCTCGAAGTGGAAGCCTCGAAGTTCGGTCTCAACTACATCAAGCTCGAAGGCAACGTGGCGTGCATGGTGAATGGCGCCGGTCTCGCCATGGCCACCATGGACATCATCAAGTACGCCGGGGGCAGCCCCGCCAACTTCCTTGACGTCGGCGGCGGCGCCAGTGCGGAACAGATCCGCAACGCGCTTCGCATCCTGCTGCTCGATCCCAGTGTGAAGGCGATTCTGATCAATATCTTCGGAGGCATTCTGCGCTGCGACACACTCGCCACCGGCGTTGTGGCCGCGGCGCGCGAACTGCATATCCAGGTGCCCATTGTGGTGCGCATGGAAGGCACCAACGTCGAACTGGGCAAGCAGATTCTCGCCGAATCGGGCTTGAGCTTTACCAACGCGGAAGGCATGAAGGACGCGGCCGAAAAGGTGGTTGCGCTGGCAGGGAAAGGATTGGCCGCATGAGCATTCTGGTTAACAAAGAGACGCGCCTGCTGGTGCAGGGCTTCACAGGCAAGGAAGGCACGTTCCACTCCACGCAGGCGATTGCTTACGGCACCAACGTGGTGGGCGGCGTAACGCCCGGCCGCGGCGGGCAGACCCATCTGGAGCGCCCTGTTTTTAACACGGTGGACGCCGCTGTCAAGAAGACCGGTGCTAATGCGACAGTGATCTTCGTGCCGCCCCCGTTTGCCGCGGAAGCGATCATGGAAGCCGCCGACGCCGGCATCGCGCTGGTGGTTTGCATTACCGAAGGCATCCCCGTCGCGGACATGGTGAAGGCGTGGCAGTTTCTTAAGGGCAGGAACACGCGCTTGATCGGTCCCAACTGCCCCGGCATTATTACGCCGGGGGCTTGCAAGATCGGCATCATGCCGGGCCACATTCACCTTGCAGGCAACGTCGGTGTGATCTCGCGCTCAGGCACCCTCACTTACGAAGCCGTAGGCCAGTTGACCAAACTTGGCATTGGACAGTCCACTTGCATCGGAATCGGTGGCGATCCCATCATCGGCACCAATCACACTGACGCCATCAAACTCTTCAACGAAGATCCCGACACGCACGCCATCGTCATGATCGGCGAAATTGGCGGAACAGCGGAAGAAGAAGCCGCGGCCTACATCAAGGCGAACGTGAAGAAGCCTGTCGTGGGTTTCATCGCCGGACAAACCGCGCCTCCGGGCCGCCGTATGGGCCACGCCGGAGCCATCATTTCCGGTGGTTCGGGTAAAGCATCCGACAAGATCGCGGCGATGGAAGCCGCCGGCATTACGGTGTGCGAGTCGCCCGCCGAAATGGGAGAAAAGGTTAAAAGCAGATTATGAGTGAATTGACTTTCGCAATCATCAAGCCGGACGCAGTAGCCGACGGCAACGCCGGCAAGATTCTGGCCATGATTTACGAGGCTGGCTTTAAGGTTCGCGGCTTGCGCATGACGCGCATCTCAAAAACGGAAGCCGAAGGCTTCTACGCGGTCCACAAAGAGCGCCCGTTCTTCCCCAACCTGGTGGAGTTCATGACCGAAGGCCCGGTGGTCGTAATGGCGCTCGAAAAGGAAGGCGCAATCAAAGCCTGGCGCGATTTGATGGGCGCCACCAATCCGGCGAAGGCCGACGAAGGAACCATCCGCAAAAAGTTCGGCGCTGGCATCGAACGCAACGCCACCCACGGCTCCGATGCTCCGGAGACGGCTGCCGTCGAACTGGCATTCTTCTTCCGTAGCTCCGAATTGCTCTAGCGTTGGAAGACAACCTTCGGTTCACAAAAACAGGCGTGTCCTTCGTCGTGGCATCAATCCATTCGCGACGAGGCAGGGGCGCCACCGGCCATGATTCGTGATCCCAGTTGCCGCCCTGGATCCACTGGCCCTGCAGTGTCTTCGCGGCGAACTTCGCGATGCGGCTGGAAAACTCTTTCGGCGTCGAATAATCAGGTCGGCGGCGTCAGCGACAGACAACAGCGCGCCAAATAGCAGAAGGCTTTTCCACATCGGGCTCTGATCCTACCAGATAGGTCCATCGCCGGCGTCACAGCCGATCGGCTGCCCGGGGGGTACCTCCGTCGGATGAGTGGCGTTCCATTCCTTCGGGTTCTCGTCGAAGCGCCGCAACTGATCCAGCGCGAACGCGAAATGAGCCTTCTGTGCGGGGTCTGCCGGGACCGCGGCTTTCAGCACCGCACGCAGTTGCTGCGCCTTCAGCAGCGCCACCGCGCGAGCCTGCGGAGCGGCACCGTCATTGGCCGCCAACGACAGGATGGCGCGCAGTGCCGCGGTGTCAACCACGCGCTGTACTTCGCCCGCGTACCCCGGCGGGTGGTTCGCCTTCCACGTCGCGTCCAGCACCCGGTCGATCACTTCGTCGAGACCCGGCTGTTTGCCATCGCGGGCATGGTATTGCACCAGCCGTCCGGCGCGTTCGGGATGCAGGATCATCGTGAACACCAGTTGTGACGCGGTCTCCGCCGGAGCCAGCGCATCAAACGTAAGACCGGTGCGGCTGGCAAAGCTCTCGCGCGTCCGCTCATAGTCAGGCGGAACCGGTGGCAGTAATTTGAGGATCTTCTCCGGCAGCGCCAATGCTTCCGGCTTTACGGTGTTCAGCAATTCCGTCAGCGCGCGCCTCTGCTCGTCTCCCGGCACTGCCTCCGTGATGGTCTGCCCGTCCCCACGCAGCGCGTACGTGTACGTCAATCCGCCCAGGACTTTCGACGCCGCCTCCACCTGGTAACGATGCCCCAGATAGAGCGGCACCAGCACGTCGGCCAGCGTAGACATCGGCGCGCCCACCGCGATGTTCTTCTCTGAGAATCGATCAAGCGCCGCCGCCCGAACCTTCATCAACCGCTTCAACTCGTCCACCGCGTTGGCCCCGTTGTCCCACAAATGGACCTGCGGATGCGCGCTGCCCTGCGGTCGGGCGTCTTCATCGGTCAAATACAACTGCCCTCGCTTGTGCGCCTCATTCAGAATCTCCGCCAGCGCCTTGGGCTGATCGGTGCCCGGAGCGAAGTCTTGATAGCCATACGTAATGGCGACCTTGTCCCATTCGCCGATGCCGGTCGCGTAGGCGTCGGAAAGATCAGGAACGCCATCGGAGCCAAGCTGAACAAGCGGATGCGGGTAATCCATCACCGATGCGCGATTGCGCGCGCTCGACACATAGTTGTGCGACAAGCCCAGCGTGTGACCCACTTCATGCGCTGCCAACTGCCGCAGGCGCGCCACCGCCATCTTCTCCACGGCGGGATTCACCGCCTTGCCCTCTTCGTACGGAGCCAGCAGACCCTGCGCAATGAGGTAGTCCTGCCGTACACGGAGCGAGCCCAACGTCACCTGCCCTTTGATGATCTCGCCCGTACGCGGATCAATCACGCCGCCGCCATAGGACCAACCGCGAGTGGACCGGTGTACCCACTGAATCAGGTTGTAGCGAACGTCCATCGGATCGGCATCTTCCGGCAGCAATTCCACGCGGAAGGCATTACGGTAGCCGGCCGCTTCAAACGCCTGGTTCCACCACCGTGCGCCATCCAGCAAGGCCGCGCGTATTGGTTCCGGCGCGCCGCGGTCCAGATAGTAAACCAGCGGTTTCTCCGCATCGCTGATTGCTGCCGTGGGGTCCTTCTTCTTCAAACGATGACGCGCCAGAAAATGCTGCGTGACGGGCGAAGCGATCGGCGTGGCGTAGTCCATGTACTGAATGCCGAAGTAACCGGCCCGCGGATCGAAGCGCCGCGGTTCGTAGCCAGGCCCAGGCAGTTCGATGAACGAATGGTGCGTCCGCAGCGTGACGGAATCGGACGACGGCGTGACACTCCGCAGGTAGCGGCCCGCGTCCTCACCGGCGAACGTCAACGTAGCTTCCACCTCGCTGTTCTTGGGAAAGGCCTTCGTGCGAGGCAGGTAAATGGCGCACCGCGTAGGATCAAGGTGATACTGCCCTTGCTTCGCATCCTTCAACCGCGCCGCCACGCCGTGCGAATCGCGTAGGTAAAAGGCGGTGGCATCCACCAGCACGCGCGACCCGTCCTCGGCGGCCACTTCAAAACCCCACAGCGTGGATTCCGCGAACGACTCCCGCACCGCGCGCCGCTCCGATTCGTCGTTGGAAACGGCCCGATACCCGTAGTTCGGCTGCGTCAGCATCACCTTCGGGCCAATGCGGTCGAAGCGCACAATCCGCGTGTCACCCAGTTGCCCGCGATCCAAGCCGATGTCGTTCGAACCCAGCCCCGCCGGCAGCGAATTCACGTATAGAAATTCCTCGCCCCAGCGTCCGATCTCCAGCCACACCTTACCGGCTTTCTCATCCCAGTACAGGGGGAAATAGCCGTCCAGCTTTTTCAGCCCTGCGGTCTTCTCCGCCATCGTCGCCGGAAGCGCAGCCGCCGCGAATACCAATCCCAGCCATAGGAGCTTCTTCATGGGAATGAATGAGTTTCGCACGATACACTGGTGTCATGCGAGGAACGTTGCTTCTGCTGGCGTCGGTGGTCTTGCCGCTATGCGCCCAGACGCCTTGTGCGACGGCGCCCATCTACACGCCGTGCGAACTGGTCTTTGAACTAAACGCGGCCGAGATGCGGCAGCATCCGAACCCCTATGAGACGGTGACGTTGCAGGCCGAATTCCGTTCTCCGCGCTTCCGCACGTTCCTCATGCCTGGCTACTTCGATGGCGGCAATCGCCTGGTGATCCGCTTTGCCGCCGTCGATCCCGGCCAGTGGGATTACCGCGTCACCAGTAACATCGCTTCCTTCGACGGTAAGATCGGGAAGTTCGAAGCCACCGCATCCGACAATCCCGGCTTCATCATGCCACGCAATGTCCACCACTGGTCCTACGTGGAAAACAACGTCCCGCATTTGTGGATGGGCGACACCAACTACCGTTTCGCCACCATGGACCGTGCGGCGTTTGAAAGCATCACCACCGCGCGTGCCACCCAGAAGTTCAACCACGTTCGCGGCTTCCTCATCGGAGCGGGCGAGGACTGGAAGAAGGCGTGGAAAGGCGATTCGCCCGACCCCGCCTATTTCACCGAAGTCGATTCCCGCGTCCGCTTCTTGAACGTGAAAGGAATGATCGCCGATCTCGTCATAGCCGCTTCCGGCAAAGACCTCGGCGCCAAACTCACCGGCTGGCAGCAACGGGAGCGCTTTGTCCGCTACATCACCGCGCGCTATTCGGCGTACAACATTACGTGGCAGGGTGTCGATGCCTTTGAGAACTTCGATGGCAATCGCGAACTCCTGAAGGCCATAGGCGATCTGTTGAAGAAATACGATCCATTCCGCCATCCGCGCTCGACGAACGTCATGGTGACCTCCTCACCGCTACTGGGTGACGAATGGATGGACCATATCACCTACCAAATGGGCGACAGCAACACCGGAGCCATCGAGCATCAGTTGTACCCCGTTCCGTTTGTCAATGCCGGCTTCGCCACCGAAGGCTCCGACGCCGACGCATTCCGCAAGCACTTGTGGAATGCCACGATGGACGGCCAGTATCCGACACTGGTCACCACCGGTGGTCCGGACACGCCGGGCGCCCGCGCCATGAAGGCGTGGTACGAGTTCTTTGCCGATACACGCCACTGGGAACTGGAACCGTATTTCGACGTCGATGGAGGCCGCGCCATCGCCCTGCCCGATGTCGAATACATCGTCTACATGGAGAAGCCCGGACCGGTGGAAGTGCTCGTGGAAAAGCACGGCTACGACATCAACTGGTTCAACCCCGCCACCGGTGCGACCACGGAACAGAAGAAGTGGAAGGGTGAAAAATTCACCGGCGAGCCGCCAACCAACAGCGGAGACTGGGTGCTTCATATCTCCCGCGAGGGCCGCAAGGAGAGCATGCACTCCTACAAATTCGAATCGCGCCAGATCCTGATGCAGGAAATGGAAACCCAGGCGAGCCGCGTGCCCTTTGAGATTGCGGCCCCGGCTGGTGACACCATCAAGCTCTCCGCACCCACGAAATACGAAGCGAAGATCAAGCGTGCTACTCGCGCCACGCGGACGATGTTATACCTGTGGACGGTCGAGGTGCCAGGCGACGCGAAAGGCTTCCGCGTCATCGGTACGGGTGCCAGCGGCTCGTTCACGCTGACGCCGGAGTCTGTCGCAGGGAAGACCGATGGGGTGATCAGTGTGCGTCTGGCGGGTATGAATGCTGTGGGGAAGTTGTATGTGCTCGACAAGGTGTACCAGGTGAGTCAGTGAGCGAGACTCGGATCCTGGCCATTGATACCACGGCCGAGTTCGGCAGCATCGCGCTGGGGGAGGGCGGGGCAGTTGTCGATGAGGTCTTGCTTCATTCTCCTGAGGGCTTCGGCCAAATTCTTTTTCCGCAAGTGGAACAACTCCTGGCGCGCCGGCAGTGGCGTTTGCAGGATATCGATTGTTTCGCCGGAATGGCTGGCCCAGGATCGTTCACCGGCGTGCGCATCGGCCTGACTGCCGTGAAGGGACTAGCCGAAGCGGCCGGCAAGCCCGCGGTTGGCGTCTCAAACCTGCGCGCGCTCGCCTGGTTCGGAACTGCCGCCCAAAGAGCGGTAGTGTTGGATGCCCGCCGAGGCGAAGTCTATGGTGCGGTGTACGATGACCGGCTCGACTTAGTGAGCGACGAAGTAGTGACGAAATTCCCAGCGTGGCTGGCGTCCCTGCCCGAGGGCAATCTGGAATTCATTTTCACTGACCCCTCCCTGTTCGCTCCCGCCTTGGCAGGAACACGCTTTGCCGATGCCGCGATCACCGCCGCGCCCCGCGCCTTGGCCGGCGCCGCCGCCTGCATAGCCGCGCGCGCCTTAGCACTCGGATTGGCCACAGATCCCGTCGCGCTTGACGCCAACTACGTGCGCCGTTCGGACGCGGAGTTGTTGTGGAAAGACAGATGAGATGTGTTGGTTGAGCGTGATCGAAAGGGCCTCCGTTAGTGAGTATGCCGCTGATCGGGCGGGGATCCGGAAGATGAGAGTATCGGTATGACCGCAGGAGCTAGTGTAGTGCTTCACACAGAGTGATAAGTATTAAGGGCGTTTCTGGCCCGCA
>JBDTMC010000138.1:0-16641 GCA_039934475.1 Bryobacteraceae bacterium
CCGAGCCGCTCGTGAAGGTGGGAAATCAGGGACTTCTTCGCGGCCAGGTCCAGCACAGACACCGTACCAGGGCCGACGTTCGCCGTGTACGCCTTCTTCCCGTCATGACTGATCACGAACATGTGCGATTCCGCTTGGCCGGTGGGAACTGTCCCCACGATCTTCATCGTCTTGGTATCGATAATTGAAATCGTCTGATCCAGTTCGGTGGAAACATACAACAGCCCGTTCTTCGGCCCGAACATCGGGCAATGCGGGCGCACCCCATGTCCGAAATCCAGCGTCCCTATGATCTTCCGCGAAGCGATGTCGATCGCAACCATATTGGAGCCATCGCTGCCCGCCTTCCCCACGCCCGAGTCGCCATAAATCGGAACGTACGCCGTCTTCCCATCGGGAGACGCGATCACCTCGTGCCCGGTAGCTCCGTTCTCCGCAACCGCGGCAACCTGCTTGTTGCTCGTGGGGTCGATAATCCCCAACGCGCGGTCGCCTTTATTGGCCACCAAAAGCACGCCTCGCGCCGGCACCGGCGGCGCGCTCCAGATTACAGCTGTCGTGGTGGCGCAAGCGGCCAAAATCCCAGTGGCAATGAATCGTCTCATAGTGCCCCTCATTTTACAGGTGCGGGTACCCATTGTGGAAACTTGGGAGAATACGGAAGCCCGAATGCTTTCCGTCATCATTCCTGTCTACGCCGCTACCTCCGCCGACGTGAACTTGCTCCGTGCCGCCTTGCAGAGTCTGAAGGCCTCAACCTTCCGCGATTTTGAAATCCTCGTCGCCGACGATGCGTCACCCCAGCCCGAGCCTATCCGCGCACTGGTCATCGCCGCAGGCGCGCTCCTAATCCGTCAGCCTGTCCAGCGTGGTCCGGCGGCCGCGCGCAACGCCGCCGCCGCCAAAGCCTCTGGCGAGATCCTCGTCTTCTTTGACGCCGATACCTCCGTCCACCCTGACACTCTCGATCGCTTCGCGCGCGCCTTCAACGATGATCCAGCCTTGGACGCCCTCCTCGGCTCCTACGATCAACACCCCACCGCACCCGGCCGCGTCAGCCGCTTTCGTAACCTGCTCCATAGCTTTGTCCACCATCGCGCCAATGGCCGCGCCACCACCTTTTGGACTGGCTGTGGCGCCGTCCGCAAGCACCGCTTCGTCTCCGCCGGAGGCTTCAGCGAAACCTTCACCCGCGCTTCCATAGAGGACGTGGAGTTCGGCCTTCGCCTCCATGAAGCGGGAGCCTGCCTCCAACTCGATCCCCGTATTCAAGTCACCCACCACAAAGCCTGGACCCTCCGCTCCATGGTCTGGACTGACTTATATCTGCGCGCCATCCCGTGGGTCGGGCTCATGCGCAAACACCCTCTGCCCCAAGATCTCAACTTCAGAATGTCCGACCGGCTCAGCGGCGCGCTCGTTGCGCTGTTGCTGCCCGCCCTGTTAATCGCCATCTGGCGCGGCGGCGCCTGGTGGCTCGCGCCCCTGCTCGCCCTCGCTGCCATCGCCTTGTTGAACGTGCCCCTCTTCCGGTTTCTCGCCCGAGCCGGCGGCTGGCGTGAAGCTCTTCTCTCTTACCCTCTCTTACTTACTTACTTCGCCACCTGCGTCGTCGGACTCATCGCCGGACGCGCCAAAGAGTACACCACAAACGCCTCGTCTGAATAGACACGCGTCAGTTGTCGCCCTGCCTCCGCGGCTTTCTCCAGTTCCCCAAGATTCGGCCTTTGCGGCAGAATGAGGTACTTTCGTTCCCCGTTTAACACAGTCGCCACATCGGCCGCATCATACTGGCCATCGGTCCGGTACACATGATCGAATTTCGCCGGGTCCAGCGAATACCCCGCAGCCCAATTGCCCACGCTCGCAATTCCATCTTCCTGATTCGCGTGACGATTCACATACTCAGCCGCGCGGTAGGAAGGCAGCGTCCGCCGGAGATACTCGCCTTCATCGATGCGCTTCAGCAGATACGGGATCTGTGCCGGCGTCAGTTCCATAATCACAATCGCCGGCAGGCTGAACGCCACCGCCAGCCCAATGGCTGCAAGCGCGGCCCATCGCGGCTGTCTGTTTAACCGCGCCGCTCCCAGTGCCGCCAGCACCACAAAAAGCGCCACCGCATAGCGCAGTACCAGCCACACTCCCGCCCAGTACAAGTAATAGAGGCCTGCGAAAATCCACACCGCCGATTCTATTCGCCAATTCCGGCGCACCAGCCACAACGGAGCAAGAAGCAGCAATACGATGCCCGCCGGATTCGGGGAACCCGATTCAAAGTACTTCTTTCCGTCCGCATGAATCTCGTAAGGCACCGTCACATAGCGCAGCAGCCTTCCGCCCAGGCTCTGTTTGGCGCGTGCCGGTCGAATCGATGTGAGTAGGCTCTCCGGATAAACCGGGTTGCCTGTCGCCACGTACGTGCGGACGTGCCACAACAGTCCGAAACACAGGAACACTACCGCCACACTCGCGCCGGCCCGCACCCGCGACGGCTGCCGCCATACCGCGTACGCATAGAGGCAGAAAAGCGGCACGGCCCCGAACAGCGCGACATGCTTCACTCCAAAACTCGCCGCAATTAAGAACGTACCCACCACAATCCACCGGAACCGGTCGTCCTCACGCCACCGCAAAAAGCAAAGCAGCGCGCCAAGTTCATATGCTGCCATCGCGGCGTCGTTCTTAAATGCCGACCCGTCCCAATGAACAAACGGGATCGCCATCGCCAACGCCATCCCAACCACGCTCCATCCGCGCGTCGCGCCGCACGCTCGCGCCACCAGGTACGTCAGCCGTAGCAGCAGGGCAAAGAAAATCAACTCCATCCCCTGCGCCGCAAACTGCCCGCCCATCGCATACGCCATCGCCGCCAGCACTTCGAAGCCCTGCGGGAAGTGACCGTAAGGAATCACTTGGGGCACATCCAACGAGTGCGACTCCAGAAACACCCGCACCAGCGCAAGGTGGACTCGCACCGGATCCCCGCTCGTCGTCGGTGTCACCCACTGGAGCGCTGCCATCGTAGCCAGGATCAGCAGCGCAAACACCGCCACGCCCACCTGGCTCTCTTTCAACTCAACATCCTGCCGCCATGCAGAGATCACATGCGCCACATCGTCACGCACCGCTGCGAAACTCTTCCTCGCGGCCACAACAGCCACCGCCAGCAGAAGCACAAACGCGCTTAGATAAAACAGCCGCGCCACACCCAGTGCAAACAAGGCGGGCGATAGCAGCGCAAAGCCCGTCAGCATGGCCATGCCGATGTCGGCCTCCAATCCTGTCCATCGCAGGACTGCCTTGCCCAGCGCCGTCGCAACCACCCCAATACCCGCTAACACAACGGTTGCCAGCGGAGCATAAATGGCGCCAATCACAAGTGGTACACAGACCAACAGAATCGGCTCGTGCCGCCACAGGCCCCTTCGCCTGACCACGGTATACAGCCATCCCGCCGCCGCGCCCAGTGGCAGCAGCACTAGTATCGCCCGGTAATACAATGGGTCGATCGTCGCAAAAATTTGTAGATGCCGGTCAAATGCCGGCCAGGAAAACAAAACCGCCAACGCAAGCCAGAGAACCCACCCCACTTGCATCGCCGTCTGCCTTCAACTCGCCGCGGCCCGCTCAGCCTCTGCCGGAACCCTTGGCTGGCTGCTTACCAGTCCGTGCCACTCATCGTTCGAGAGGATCTCTCCACTCTCCAGATACTCCGCGTCCGTATTTACTTTCCACGTATCGTACGACGCGCCCAGGATATTCCGCGCTGCCATCATCCCAGTCAACATCGAATGATCCTGGTTATTGTAGTGGTGCATCCCATTGCGCCCCACTAACTGCAGATTCGGAACCAGCTCCAGAAACTCCCGGATCACCAACAAATGCCGCTTATAGCTATCGTCGTATACCGGATACGCCTTCTTGTCTCGCAGTACGACGCCATCGACAACCGCGTCCGCCGCGCCAATCCCCAACTGCCGCAGTTCTCTGCTCCCCAGCGCAACCAACTCGGCGTCGCTCATACTCCACAACTCGTCACCCTCGTTGCAGAAATACTCCATGCCGAGGCACGTGGAATCCGTCGCCGGCACCATCTCCGCGCTCCAGTTCTTGAAATTCTGAATGCGTCCTACCTTAACCGCCGGAGAGTGGATATAGATCCAGTTATCGGGAAACACCTCCGGCTGTTTCAAAATCAAAGCCACCGTCATGAAATCCCGGTACCGTAACCCGCGCGCTGCTTGCAGAACTTCCGCCGGCGGCGCCGGATCGAATGCCTCCATCAACTCCTTCACCGGCATTGTGCTGATGAAGTTCGCGCCTTCAAACCACCGGCCATCGGCTGTCTCCAATCCAAGAACGCGGCCAGCCTCCCATCGAATCCTCTCCACCCGCGCCCCATGTTCCACCAAACCGCCCATCTCCCGAATGCTTGCCGCGCAAGCCTCCCACATCATCCCCGGACCCAGTCGCGGATAGTGGAACGCGTCAATCAGGGTCTTCGGAACGCTCCCATTCGCGTCCCGCCGCGGCAGCAGCATGTGCTTCAGCAGGCTCACGATGTCCAGGCCCCGAATCCGTTGCGACGCCCAATCCGCATCGATCTCGTGGCAGCTCATTCCCCACACCTTCTCTGTGTAGCTCTTGAAGAACGTCTCAAACAGTCGCCGTCCAAAGCGATTCGATATCCACGCGTCCAAAGTCCGCTCTGGCCGCATCGGGAACATTTGCGCCCACGCGAAGCTCAACAGGCAAGCTATCGCCTGCCACGCGCCCAGCCCTAGCACCGCATCCATCGGCTCCAATGGATATTTGAAGAAGCGGCCATCATAGTAGATCCGCGATAGCCGTGGCCGCAGTAGGAAATCGTCGCCAAGCAACTCATGCCACAGCTTCTCAACCGCCGCCACCTTCGTGTAGAAGCGGTGGCCCCCAATGTCGAAGCGGTAGCCCTTGTACTGTTCAGTACGCGCTAGCCCGCCGCAATGCGGTCCACTTTCCAGAACCGTCGCCGCGCCGCCGACCTTACTAAGTTCGTAAGCCGCCGTAAGCCCAGCCGGTCCGGCGCCGATGACTACTGTTTGTGTTTGTTCTTGCATTCAGCGAGGCGAGTGACCCCCAAGGATATCACCCTCAATCACGACCGCAGGGCGAATTCCTCCATCGCTTCCGGACTAGCGATGGTCCGGTGCATCGCGATCATTTCGCTCCCCCGCGCCGCCATCGACAAAAGCAATAGTACGGGCAGGGCCGCAACGCGCGCCGGCGCTCCCCAGCCGATTATTTTGCCGTATCTCAGCCACTGCGGCACGTCCACAGCTACATGCCAGAACATCGTCATCGCCGGCTCCAACCATCCTAACCGTGCCGCTTCTCCGCTCACTACCGTCGAACCCAGCCGCCGCAACCGATACACCTCATAGCCGAACCGCGCGTGTAGAGTTCGCGTCCACCATCGGAAAGAGAAAGCGTGGGAACTCCGTTGCCGCGGGTTCAGCGTGAACCGCGCTCCCCCGGCTCGCAAGCGCGTAAACAGGAACGAACCGCCGCAAGTCCGGCCAAACTCTTCCGGGAACAGTTGCCTCTCTAACACGGCGCGTCGGAACCCCACGTTATGGCTCAGAAACCCACGCGCGTCCAGATACTGCCCGTTCTTTTCACCAAGAATAAATCCCCACGATATCGATGCCGCCAAGTCGAGCATCCATCCCGGCCACCGCGTCTCCGAATCGGAAAAGAACCGTGAGACGCCTGCGGTCACATCGGCGCCATCGTCTATCGATTCTCCAATCGCGGCCAGCCATCCCGCCTCCGGAATCGTGTCCGTATCCGCCATCACCACTATCTCGCCCAAGGCAGCCCGCGCGCCCGTATTCTTCAGCCCGTAGTAGTTAACGCCATCCGCCGGCAAAAATTCCATAGAATGAAACGCGGATTCGCCTGCGAACTCCGTCGTCCATCCTTCCACCTGACTCGCCGTACCTACCAACACCACTTGCACTGACTGCAAGTCCACCGTCTGCCGCTTCAGTCCAGTCAGGAATCGCCACGCCGTTCCTAAATCACGGCTCTCGTTGTAGCCTTCCAACACAACCGTGTACCGCGGATTATCGGTTTGCTGCATAGCCTCTAGCCTCCCCCCATGACCAAGCTGCCAACCCTGGCACCACGATAGGCAAAGCCAGAACCGCCTCTTTCGTCAAGCCGCCGGCCACCACTCGTATCGCCATCCGTCCCAACAAAACTCCAGGCAGCACGCTGCATCCAGCACAGTATACCCATCTCCGCCACGTCTTCAGTCTCTGCTCATCCCGTCGCATTGCCGCGAACGCCTCGCCGTGCATCGCCTGCTTGCTCAGGAATCGTCCCAACCGCTCGTGATTGAAATGTAGTACCCGCAAATCCGGCACAAACAACGGAGCATCTCCGGCCGTTGTCAGCTTCCAATTCAGCGCTGTGTCGGAACAATACCCTAATTCGCGAAAGGGCCCGTACTTCTCCAGCGCTTCCCGTTTGTACGAGATATTGCACGTCGGAATGTCGGGCATGCGCCTGATGCCGCCGGCAGGTGCCCACCCCGCGAACTCGCACAGGTACGCGCCCCACCCAATCACGCTTTCCGGATTCGCCGGTGCTACTGACCCTCCAATAGCGCCGGCATCGTGCGCCGCGTGCGCGGCCTTCAATTGCGCCACCCAATCCGCCGCCGCCAGGCAGTCCGAATCCACAAACGCAATCACGTTCCCAGTCGCCGCGGAGATCCCTCGATTGCGCGCCGCCCCAGGGTACAGCCGCGTCTCTGACCGCACTACCGTAACCCTCGGGAACTCCGCGCGCACGATCTCCGCGGTCCCATCGGTGGAACTATCCACCACCATCAAATCGAAGTCGTCATCGGTCTGGCGCGCCAGCGCTCCCAAACTCGCGCGAATCGTGCGCGTTGCGTTATACGCAACCACAATCACGCTCACCCGCAACTTGTTTGCTCCGCTTTCCCCGGCCCGAACGCCGCGCCGGTAATCGCGGCTACCTGCGACACCAGCAGCGCGAACGCGAGCGGTACTGCCTTGAACCACGGTCTTACGTGCAGCATTCTCTTGAATAGTCCCACTACGAAGCGGCCCGGCACCGGACGTCCACGCCGCCCCAATCGCGCCGCTGCCGCCCCATACTCGCGGTGCTTCCGGAAGTATGATCGCATCTGCAGTGGATGATCGTGTACATACCGCGCTTTCTCAAATCGCCCTAACCGCCCGCCCTGCGCCAACCATCGCACACAAAACTCCCGATCTTCGCCGCCTGCCCACGCGAACGTCTCATCGAACCCGCCACTCCGTTCCCAATCGCTGCGCCACACCGCCAGGTTCTGCGACGGCAAAAATCCGATCTCACCTTTAGAAGTCTGGCTTTCAATAAATGCTTCCACCACGATATGTGAGGCCCCACTCCAGAGATTCGCCACCTCCGGAATCGCCGGTATCCCGCCACCGATGTTGCCGCTCCCCTCGCGTATCTCGGTCATCAGCGTCTCCAGGAAATCGGGTTCCAGATAACAGTCATCATCCAGAAACACCAGAAGCTCGCCCGAAGCGCTCCGTGCACCCAGGTTCCTCGCGCGCGCCGGTCCCCCTGCCTCTTGTTCCAGCACAACCAGTCGCGCCTCGCCTGTGCACCTGGCCAGTTCCGCTGCACTCCATCGCTTGCGGGCGCCATCGAATACGACAACCACCTCCGTCGTCGCACCCTCCTGCCGCAGTGCCGAAATCCCACGCAGCGCCCGCGGCAACTGAGGTTTCAGGCCTGTCGTCGGGATGACAAACGAAATTCCACCGGACCATTCGTTCGGCATGTCTCATTCTAGTTGGCAGCCGGCCAAACCGTCACGCTTCATTCTCGCTATCATTTGAGTCGATGAAAGCTCTCCTCCTTCTCCTCTGCGCCCTCGCACTCTCCGCGGCTGACCTCCGCATTGGCATCATCGGTACGGACACCTCTCACGTTCCGGCCTTCACCAAGCTCTTCAACGATGCCTCTGACCCCGGCCACCTCGCCGGCGCCCGTGTCGTTGCAGCCTACCAAGGCGGCAGCGCCGACATCGAATCCAGTGCCACGCGAGTCAAAAAATTCGCCGCTGAAATCCATGACAAATACGGAGTGGAGATCGTAGACAGCATCCCTGAGCTATGCAAACGCGTAGACGTCGTCCTGCTCGAAAGTGTGGATGGACGCAAGCATCTGGAGCAGGCGCGCCCCGTGATTGCCGCGAAGAAACCGTTCTTCATCGACAAGCCGCTCGCCTCTACCCTCGCCGACGCGCGTGAAATCGCCCGCCTCGCCGCCGAAGCCGGTGTCCCCTGGTTCAGTTCCTCTAGCCTTCGCTACAGTCCCCTTGCCGAACTGAAATCTCCCGACGCTTCCGGCTACGAAGTCTGGGCGCCCTCCCCTTACGATCCCCACCATCAGTTGGACCTCACCTGGTACGGCATTCACGGCGTTGAACTCTTATACGCCCTGATGGGTCCCGGCTGCATCGAAGTCACCCGCATCGCCACCGACGCTTCCGACGTTATCGTCGGACGCTGGAAAGACGGCCGTCTCGGCACAGTCCGAGGACTCCGCCCCTACGGAAACTACGGTGTTGTCGTCTACAAGGCGACCAAGTCCGCCGCCAACGATCCCAACATCGCCGAGGTGGACTACCGCCCCCTCGTCGTGAAAATCCTCGAGTTCTTCCAAACCGGCAAGTCCCCCGTCCCCAACGCCGAAACCCTGGAACTCTTCGCGTTCATGGACGCCGCCCAGCGCAGCAAAGATTCCGGCGGAGCGCCGACAAAACTTCGCTAAAACGCTACAACCCCGCCTTCCCCACCTCGCGGTTCATCACCCACCACGCGGTCCAGGAAGCGGCGGCCAACGACATCGCCGCGTACGCCAACCCCGGTTCATCCCGAATCATCAAAAAGGTGAACCGTCCCCCACGAAACACGCACGTCAGCGGCATAAGAGTAAATGCGATGCCCATCCCCACAAATATACTCCGCAAGAAAATGAACTGCCGCACCCGCCCCAGGGTCTTCAATTCCTTCTCCGGAGCGGCCGGCGTCAAAGGCAACTCCAGCGTCCGCGCGCCAGCCATCGCCTTCGCAAATGTCGGGTTACCCTGCGCGTACTCCTCCACCATCCGCCGCGTCTCCATCGAAGCCTCACCGGCCAGATACAACGTCAGCAAATCGTTCATCACTTCCCGTGACAATGTCATCGTCGTGTCTCCTCACTAATCTCCAGCGTCTCTGACAGCCACAGACGCGCCCGGTGGATCCTCACCTTCACGGTCGCCAGAGGCAGATTCAACTGCCGCGCGATCTCGTCATAGGTCAGGCCTCCCGCCGCATACAGCAGCAGCGGCTGGCCATACCCTTCCGGCAATTTCCTGATCTCGCGCAGCAAGTGACTCATCTCCGCCAACCGCTCCGGCGACGACTCGCTCGAAACAAACGAATCGTCAATCGGACTCTGCCTGCTCAACCGCCGCCGCTCGTCGGTCACAAGATTACGTGCGATGGCGAGCAGATACCCGCGGGCTGTAGTCGCCCGCACGGCGGATTTGGCAGTCCATGCTCGAAGGAAGGTCTCCGCGGTGATGTCGTCCGCCGCTTCCTCGCTGCCCGTAAGCCAGAGCGCGAAGCGGCGGACATCCGCGGCATGATCCTCGTAGAGTGTGTGAAACGTCAGGCCGTCCATGGCTGTTCGTTCAATCTACGAGGGCAGAGGCGAAAAGTTACGACTTGTCCTGAAATAACATCGAAGCCAGGGTTGCCAGATTGCGCCGCCACACCATCCACGTGTGCGCGCCACTAGTCTCCACCCACGTGTGCTTGATGTCCTTCGACTTCAACCACTCCACAAACTGCCGGTTCGGCTCAATCAGCCGGTCCTCAGTGCCGCACGCAATCCAGAGCAGCTTCAGCTTCTTCGCTTTCTCCGCCAACCCCGGATACGTGGCGTCATTGTCCGGTGATGAGCCCCCCGCGCTGAACGCACCCACCCATGCGAACGTATCGATGTTGTTCAAACCCACATACAGCGACTCCGCGCCGCCCATCGAAAGCCCGGCAATCGCCCGCTGCGTCCGGTCTTTCGACACGTTATACGCCTTCTCCACAGCCGGCAGAACTTCCTTCAACGCCGCGTCCCGGAAGTTGTCGTAGTTGCGTTTCATCAACGCCGGATCGCGGAACGAGTTCGCCGTCGGATTCAAAATCTCCGGCGCGCCATACCCCAACGTCATCACAATCACCATCGGCTTGGCCTTCCCCGCGGCTATCAAATTATCGAGGATGATATTCGCGCGGCCCACCGAAGTCCACCCGCTCGCATCGTCGCTGTACCCATGCAGCAAAAACATCATCGGATACGGCTTCTTGGCATGGCCATCGTAGCCGGGCGGCGTATAGACATAGAAATCCCGATCGTCGCCCACCACGGTCGAACGGTAGAAATGATGATGCACCGTGCCGTGCGGTACATCTCGAACATCCCACGGGTTGTCGCCGGGTATTTGCACCGCACTCTGCGGGTTCAACAGGTTCGGCTTCATCATCGGATTCACCGAATCCATCACGCCCGCGCCATCCACCATAAAGGAGTATCCGTAAATATCCGGTTCCCACGCCTCGCTTGTACCGGACCAGATACCCCTCTCGTCTTTGGTCAACGCAAGGCCAGTAGCGAGGCCCTCCCGGCGCACTTCCACCTTCTCCGCATTCGGAGCGCGCAAGCGGAAAGTCACCGTGCGATCCGCATGGACTTCAGGAGAAACAATCCGCGCCGGTGGCTGTGCCATCAGTGCGAAGGAAGCAAGTAGTGATAGGAGACTGCAGCGCATAGCGCCACCAGTCTATCGCTACAGCTTATAAATCGTCAGGCCCGATAGCATCTTCGGATAGAAGTCCGTCGACTTCTGCGGCATCACGCCACCGCCGAAACTGACCTCCGCCACCTGATCCACCGTCGGAGCCTCCAGCAAGAATGCAGCCTGTGCGTCCCCGCTCGTCACCATCTCCGCCGCCGCTTCGGCGCCTCGCACATACCGTATGTACTTCTCATCCCGGACCGCTTCCTCGTTGATGCCCATCAAGTCCCGCAGAATTGTCTCGTGCAGAACCTTCACATCCAACCGTCCCTCGCGCGGGCTCTCGAACACCGTGACGCCCTCCACCCCACGCAGCACAGCGCCAATCCGAATCGTGTCTGAGTGCGGTTCCGCCCACAGTGCCCGCAGCGCCGCCACGTCCGGCACAGACCGTCCACCCAAAGCATCTACCAGTCGTTGTCCATCAAATCCGGCAACATTGGACAATACCCGGTGCGTAGCCAGAATGCGCAGCCCCGGGTTATACATGTTCACCAACGTCATCATCACCTTGTCCGCGCCGGGCAGTTCCGCATGCGCCTTTGAAAACGCCAGTGCGGTCTCATAGCGATGGTGGCCGTCGGCAATGAGAAGTTTCTTGTCCGCCATTGCCGCCTGCACGCGCGCAATCGTCTCCGCATCCGAAACCCGCCACACCCGATTCAACTCACCGTAGTCGTCTGTCAATTCGACATCGGCCGCGCGCGACGCCGCCACCTCATCCAGAATCGCGTCCACCGCCCCCTCGCCATCCGGATACAACAAAAAGATCTGTCCGAAGTGCGCCTGCGTGTGATTCAACAACTCGGTGCGATCCTTCTTCGGCCCGCTCAGCGTCTGCTCATGCCGGTGCACCACCTGCGCGTCATACTCCTCCAGCGCGCCCAGCGTAATAAAGCCCTTCCGAGTCAGCTTCTCGCCCGTATCCGGCTCCGTGAAGTTTTGAAAATAGACATAGAGGCTCGGCTCAGCCTCTTGCCGCAGCACGCCCTGTTCCATCCACTGGCGCAAGTACCCAGCCGCGCGAGTATACACGTTCTCCGATTCCGTATCGCTCTCAAACCGCTCCCCCAGAATCAGGCGAACCAAATTGTACGGGCTCAGTTCTAGATACCGCGTCCGCATCGCAGGCGAGATCTTGTCATAAGGCTGCGTAACCAGATTCTCAATCGGCCCCGCCGCCTCGCTATACCGCCACGGTCGAAAAGGGAAAATACGTGCCATAAGTCGTAACCCACTGTACGAAGCTATCCCCGATTTCACAACTGCCGCCTGACGGTCTTTTGGAAAGTGATTGCAATGCTATCATTGATTGATGGCGAGCATCACAATTCGAAAGCTGGATGATGCGATCAAGGCCAAGTTGCGCATCCGTGCCGCTCATCACGGGCGATCGATGGAAGAGGAAGCAAGAGAGATTCTCAAGGTGGCGGTTGCCCGAGAGCCTGCTCCTGCTCTCAATCTGGCCGAGTCAATCCGCCGGCGCATGGAATCGACCGGCGGCGTAGAACTGAGGCTACCGTCACGCCAGCCAGTGAGGCCGCCTCCCAAACTCGCCAAATGATTGTCCTCGACACCAACGTGCTCTCGGAAGCGCTCAAACCATCGCCCGCTGAATCTCCAATGCGCTGGTTGGCCGCTCAGGATCCACTGGCCATCTTCATCACGACGATCACTCAGGCCGAATTGCTCTACGGCGTCGAGCTACTACCCAGCGGCAAGCGCCGGTCGGCTTTGTCTTCCGCGATCGAAAAGCTATTCGCGGTCGAGTTCGCCGGTCGAATTCTCCCCTTCGACGAAGACGCCGCGCGCGTCTTCCCCAAAGTGGTAGCTCATCGGGAAAAACTAGGTCGTCCCATCTCGCAGTTCGATGCAATGATCGCATCCATCTGCCCGTCCCATGGCGCGACCCTTGCCACGCGGAACCTCAGAGACTTTGAACACTGCAACATTCCCCTCGTCAACCCCTGGTCCTAGGCGGACTGCAAGCGCGCCGTCCTCGCCATCAACCAGATCCCCACTCCGCACAACATCATCGAAATCCACTGCGTATTCGAAAGCCCAAACTTCAGCGTCTGCTCATGCGCCCGCACAAACTCAACCAGGAACCGCACTGTCGAGTACAAGACCAGATACAACCCAATGACACTGCCCTGCCGGTGCGGTCGGTGAATCGCCCGCCACAGCACCGCAAAGATCACAAACTCCGCAGCCGATTCATATAACTGCGAAGGATGCAGCGGAATCCCCAGGGGCACACCCACCAGCCTGTTCGCATCCGGATTCGTAAACGTCACCGCCCACGGCCGGTCGCACGCCGCGCCCCAGCAGCAACCCGCCGCAAAACAGCCCAAACGTCCAATCCCGTGCCCAATCGCAATACCCGGAGCAAACAAGTCCGCTGTTGCCAACCCCGGCAACTTGTCCCTACGCATCAGCCACCACGCCACCAGTACCGCCAGCACCAACCCACCCTGAAACACACCGCCCGCCTGCAGCGTGCTCATCGTGAAGATCTCTTCCGGATGTTCTCTGTAGTACCCGAAGTCGAAAACAAAAATCGCCAGCTTAGCGCCCAGAATGCCCGCCAGCGCGCAATACACCGCGAGATTCGTCAAAACCTCGCCGCTCACGCCATTGGCCTTACCCAGGCGCACCGTCACCCACAACCCCACCAGAAACGCCGTCGCTACCAGCGCGCCATACGTGGGAAGGAAGAACCCACCGATCTCAATTAGCTTTGGAAACATCAGTTCGAACCGTATCCCGCTTCGTCAGCCACATACTCAGCAGCAGCAAGCCGGCGCCTATCGTAATCGCGCTATCGGCCACATTGAATGTGGGGAAGTGATAGTCGCCTGCGTAGAAGTCCAGAAAATCCGTCACTCCCCCGCGCGTAATGCGGTCAAAGACATTCCCCACCGCGCCGCCCAGCACCAGTGACAACCCCACGCGTACTGACGGGTGCTCGCGTGCCAGTGGCGAATTCGTCCGCCACAACAGCGTTGCGATAAAGCCCAGCACGACCACCGACAATCCCACCAGCACCACCGTCCGCACCGTCTCACTAGCATCGGCGAGCATACTGAAGGCCGCCCCCTTGTTCTGCGTATGTATGATCTGGAAGAACCCCGGAATCACCACCAACGCATCCCAAAATGAGACCGCCCGCTCAATCACCGCCTTGGTCAGCCGGTCCACGGCAAAGACCGCGAACGCAATCGCAAACGGAACCAAACGCGTCGGCATGATGGCTTAAACTTGCCCCATCTCCTCAAGCGCGGCCGCGCATGTCGCGCACACGGTCGGCACCTCCGGGTTGAATCCGACGTCGTTCGTGTATTTCCAGCACCGCTCGCACTTCGTACCCTCGGCGTGCTCCACATGCACTGCCAGCGTTGTCTCGCCCGCGCCATTCTCCACGCTCACCTGCGAAACGATAAACAACCCGGGAAGATCCGGAGCATACTCTTCCAGCAGCGGATACAGCGCCTCTCCCGCCTTCACATGCACCCGCGCCTCCAACGGCGCGCCGATGACCTTCTCCTGCCGCGCCACTTCCAGGCTCTTTAACACCTGTTCCCGAACCGGGATCAGCTTATCCCAATTGGCCGCGCGCTCCCGGTTGTGTGCCGTCAGCCCTTCAGTAAGCTCCGCCGGCTTCGGGAACTCCGCCAGGTGGACGCTATCCGGAGCGCCCGCCGGCAGCTTCATATAGCCCCACAACTCTTCCGTCGTAAACGTGAGGATCGGCGTTAGCAGCCGCACCAGCGCATACATCAAACGGTGCAGCGCCGTCTGCGCGCTCCGCCGTGCCCGCGACTTCTTTGCCGAAGTGTACAGCCGGTCTTTCAACACATCGAAATAGATCGAACTCAAGTCGGTCGTCGCGAAGTTATACAACGCCTGATAGACACGGTGGAACGACATCTCCTCATACCGCGTCAGGCACTCCTCCGTCAGTTTCTCCGCGCGCACCAGGATCCACTGATCGATCTCGTGCATCTCCGCCGCTGGAATCGAATCCGCCACCGGATCGAACCCATCCAGATTCCCCAGCGCAAACCGGAATGTATTTCGTAACTTCCGGTACGCCTCGGAAAGCCGTGTCAGCATAGTGTCTGAGATGCGCACGTCTTCGGTAAACTCCACCGAAGCCACCCACAGCCGCAGCACTTCCGCGCCATACTGCTTCACGATCTTCTCCGGCTCAATGATGTTCCCAAGCGATTTCGACATCGCCCGTCCATCCGCATCCAACGTCCATCCATGCGTCGCGCAGTTCTTATACGGAGCGCTGCCATTCAAGCCCACGCCTATCAAGAGCGAACTATGGAACCAGCCGCGGTATTGATCGCCGCCCTCTACATACATATCCGCCGGCCAAGGCAGTCCATTCTTAGCTGTCAGAACGGCCAGATGGCTGGATCCCGAATCGAACCACACGTCCAGGATGTCGCTCTCTTTGCGGAAACTCTTCCCGCCGCACTGGCACGCATAATCCGGCCCCACTAACTCAGCCGCCGATTTCTCATACCAGACATCCGCCGTATGCTCGCGGAACTGCGCCACCACCGGATCGAGCACTTTACGATCCGTCACAGCCTCATTACAGCTCTCGCAATAGAACACCGTGATCGGCACACCCCACACACGCTGGCGCGAGATACACCAATCGGGCCGCATCGCAATCATGTTCGAGATGCGTTCCTCACCCCATGACGGAGTCCACTTCACTTTCTTGATCGCTTCCAGAGCGCTCGCCCGCAGATCGTTCCGCTCCATGCCGATGAACCACTGCTCCGTTGCCCGGAAAATCGTCGGGTTGTGGCACCGCCAGCAATGCGGATAGCTATGGTCGATCGTCTTCTCCGCCACCAGCGCGCCATGCGCCCGCAGCAGTTCCACCACAATCGGATTCGCCTGCCACACCGTCTTGCCGAGAATCTCCTCCGGCAGTTTCCCGTGGTCCGCGCCCGATTCGAAGAACCGTCCCGCCGCATCCACCGGGCAATACGTGTCGATGTTGTACCGCCGCCCGATTACGTAGTCTTCCTGGCCATGGCCCGGAGCCGTATGCACCGCGCCCGTGCCTTGTTCCAGCGTCACGTGGTCGCCGATGATGCCCACCGAATCCCGCTCAATGAACGGATGACGGAACACAGACCCTTCCAGCTTTTCGCCTGCAAACCGGGCCACCACTTGCGGCTCCACCCAACCGGCGCGCTCCGCCGTTTGGTTCAACAGTTCGCTCGCAACGATGTACACATCGCCGTTCGCCTCCACCGCCGCATACTCATACTTCGGGTGATAAGCGATCGCCAGATTCGCCGGAATCGTCCATGGAGTCGTCGTCCAGATCAGCCCATAGACGCGCTTACCCGCCAGCGACCAATCGATCGCCGCCGCGTCCGACGTCAGTGCAAAACGAACCCAAATCGACGGGCTGGCGTGATTCTCATATTCCACTTCAGCCTCGGCCAGCGCGGTCCGGTCATGGATGCACCAGTTCACCGGCTTCAGGCCTTTGTAGACGTACCCCTTGTCCAGGAAGTCCACGAACGCGCCCGCAATCACGGCCTCATACTCCGCGCTCATCGTCAGGTACGGATCTTCCCACCGTCCAAAGATCCCTAGCCTCTTAAACTCCCGCCGGTGAATATCGACATACTTCGCGGCGAACTTCCGGCATTCCGCCCGGATCTGCCCCGCCGTCATCGTCGCTT
>JBDTMC010000139.1:0-16611 GCA_039934475.1 Bryobacteraceae bacterium
TAAACCGGGCCATCATAGAAGATTCCGTCAATGGGGTATGCCGCCAAATCCCGCAACATCTGGAAGCACCACTTGCGCCACGGCGTGTTGACACAGAAATCGGCGCCGGTATCGTAAACGTCATCCAGCGGCTTCCCGTTCTCGCGCGTCTGGCGCCACTCAGGATGGCGCTCAGCGAACTGTTTGCTGTACCAGTGAACGTCGAAGTAGATCAGCGTCCGGATGCCGTGCTTGCGGGCCTCAGGCAAATACGCCTTCAACGCGTCAGGATTCTTGCGCCGCCCGAGAGAAGTGTTGAAGAAGAATTTGTCGTCATCCAGACCGCCTGCGATCTGCATGGCATCGAAATGCTCCATGTTGAACCCGAGGGCGGCCTTGGCGGCTGCCAGCGCCGCGGGATCGTCGGGATTCACTTTGCTGGTGAGACTGGCGCTGACATCGATAATGCGAAGTGGTTCGCGCCGCCACCAGGGTTCTTCCGCATAGGCGGAGAGCGCCAACAGAAGAACAGTGAGAACGGCCAGTGATTTCGCCATGTCTCACCCCTCGAGATTGAGGATCCGCAAGCTGTCGCGCTCGAACATCGCTTCCATCTGTTCCACGTTGAGGCGAGGCAGGGCGGTGCCGTCCAGCATTTGGTTGAGGGAGCGCATGCCGCGGATACTCTCGTCCACAGTGGTGAACGGATAGTCACTGCCGAACAGAATCTTCGACCAGACTCCGTATTCTTGCGCGAGCATCAACGAATGGTAGAGCTGAAACGGCCGGTAGTGCAGGGCTGAACAGTCGGCATACACGTTTGCGTGTTTCCGAATCGTCACCACGCATTCGCCTTCATAAGGGTGCCCAAGGTGGGCCATGATTATTTTCACATCGGGGAATCGGATGGCCACTTCGTCGATGTGTCGCGGCAGTGTGCACTCCAGCGGGGCGCGCGAGATGAATGTCGTTCCCGTGTGGAGTAAGACCGGCAATTGATTCCTCTGGGCGTAGGACCAGAGCTCATCCAACTTGCGATCCTGCGGATAGAATCCAGCGTACATCGGCATCAGCTTGATGCCACGCATCTTCAGATTCTGGTGCCCGTGAATCATCTCGTCCTGCCAGCCGGATTGCGTCGGGTCAAGCGAGAGGAATGGAATGAGCTTCTCCGGGTGCGATGCCGCATAGGCCGCTACTTCGGAGTCCGGCACCCATAGTTCAGACAAACGTGCTTTGCCGCCAAACACGACAGTCTTCGACGCGAGTGTAGCCGCGCGCGCGTAGCTTTCGTAGGTTACGGTGAGATCGACTTCCACGCCGTTGCGAGCGCGCTTTGCCTCTTCGCGGAACTGTTCGCCGAAGTGGGCCGGATATTCGAAGTAGTGGCTGTGTACGTCGATGATCATGGATCAATCAAGGCTCCTTGACGTAGTTGAGATCGAACGTCCGGCCGGCGGTGAGCCCACCATCTACGGTGAACGTCGCGCCGGTGACGAACTTCGATTCCTTCGACGCCAGGTACAGGGCGCAGTTTGCGACGTCTTGTACTTCGCCCAACTTGCCCATCGGATACATCGCCGTCACGGCCTCTTTCAGGCCCGGCCGTTCGGCATAGAGCGCCACGCTGGCGGGTGTCATGATGGTGCCCGGACAGATGGTGTTGACGCGGATGTTGGAGGGTCCAAGTTCGATAGCCGCGACCCGGGTCAACGCAGCTAGCCCGCCTTTTGAAGCCGAGTAGGCAGTGAGGCTGAGTCCGAAACTACCGTTGACGGAGCCTATATTGATGATGCTGCCGCCGCCGGCTTCACGCATTGCCGGCACCGCCTCACGCATACACAGCCACGGTCCTTTGACATTGACCGCCATGATGCGATCCCAGGTATCCTCACTTACCGCCATCAAGGTGCCGTCGTTTTGATAGGCCGCCGCATTGTTGACCAGCACGTGGATCGAACCGAAGACCTGGATCGCATGCTGAACCATAGCGTGGACACTCGCGGCACTGGAAACATCACAAGCGGCGGAAGTGGCGCGCGGCCCAAGGCCGGCGGCAATGGCCGCCAGCGGCTGCTCGGCTACGTCGGCGAGCACTATACGCGCTCCCTCGTCGTAGAACAACCGGCAGATTGCCTCACCGATCCCGCCGGCAGCGCCGGTTATGATCGCCACGATCCCGTCGAGTCTCTTCATCATCGCGAACTTACCATAATCGCCGATTTGGACGAACGGAACGGATTGAGGTGATTGTGTCGAGATCCCGGAGCGGACTACTTGATGCCCAGCCGCAATAGGATGTTGAACCCGAAAGCGAAGATGCCTGCACCCATAAGCACGGTGACCGGCAGGGTAAGCACCCAGGCAAGCAGCAGGTTGCGTAACGTCTCCATCTGCAGGCCGGAGCGATTGGCAGCCATGGCGCCCGCTACACCGGAAGAAAGCACATGGGTCGTGCTCACCGGCAAACCGTAGACGTCCGCGGCAAGAATCGTAGACATGGCCACCAATTCTGCGGCCGCGCCTTGTCCGTAGGTGAGGTGCGATTTCCCGATCTTCTCTCCAACAGTAACGACGATGCGCTTCCAACCGATCATTGTGCCGAGGCCGAGCGCGAGGGCGACCGCCACCTTCACCCAGTCGGGGATGAATTTTGTAAATTTGTCCATGTTGGTCTTCAGCGTGGAAGCTGCCTTCTGCTCCGCCGGGTCAGTGAGTTTCTTCCCTTTCACCAGTTTGCCCAGGGCTTCCGCCGTAAGATAGAGGTCACTGCGAAGAGTTCTCCGCTCCTCCGGGCTCAGTTCATCCATCCTCTTCTTGCCATTCAGCAGTTCGGAGATCTCACGGCATTTAGTACCAATGGCGGCGTATGTACGGTCAGTGACTTTGCCACTCGTTTTCAAATAGCCAGAAAGCTCCTCTGCCGCCACCTGATAACCCGCCATGGCGACGCCGGGGGCATGCCGGTCCATCTGGAATGAAATGACCTGCGTATTCTTTGCGAGATCTTCAATGGCGGCCTGGCCAATCCGCTGGTCTACCGCATAGGTAGTGGGCAGGATGCCAATCAGGATCAGCATAATCAGACCCATACCCTTCTGCCCGTCGTTGGATCCGTGGCCAAAGCTGACGCCCGTGCAGGTCAGAATCAGCAATCCGCGAATCCACAGGGGCGGCGCCTTGTCTTTCTCCGGGGCTTGGTACAACTCTTTGCTCTTCACTAAAGCCTTCATGACAAGGAGTAGCAGCGCCGAGCAAACGAAGCCAATGACGGGAGACAACAGCAGCGAAGTCCCCACTTCCTGCGCCTTGGCCCAGTTCACGCCCTCGCCGAATACATGCCCGGGAGTCAACAGGGAGTTCGCCAAACCGACGCCCATAATCGATCCAATGAGGGCATGCGAACTGGAGGCAGGCAGACCGATATACCACGTGCCAAGATTCCAGATGATAGCCGAAAGAAGAAGCGCGAACACCATCGCAAAGCCGGCGCCAGAGCCCACGTTCAGTACCAGTTCTACGGGCAGCAACGCCAATACGCCAAACGCCACGGCTCCGCTGGAGGTTAGCACACCGATCAGGTTCCAGCACCCTGACCAAACCACAGCCACCATTGGTCTCAGGCTGTGGGTGTAGATCACGGTGGCCACTGCATTGGCCGTATCGTGAAAGCCGTTGACGAACTCGAAGCTCAGCGCCAGTCCGAGCGCGAGCAACAGGAAGATCCCGCTGCCGATAGTGACAGTTTCTCCAAGAATATGCATGTCGTTGGTCACCTAGCTTACGCCAACGACATTACAGGACTATTACGGACACGAGCTATCTACCATTCCGGGCAGAACTTACTTGGGAGTGAGTGCTTTGACCGCGGCAGAGATGGCAATCATCAATGCGGCCAGCGCGACCAGAAACAATAGCACCATGAATACTAGAGCGGTCCATTCCCAGAATGGATTCGGGATCGCATTCCATAGTAGTGCCGCCGATACTCCCCACAGCGCAAAAAGCAAAGATCCAAGAACGATCCGTGTCAGGGCACCGACAACCGCCACTGCCGCCGCGGCTGGAGTCAAATCCGGATTGAAGGAGTGTGGTGTACTGAAACGCTCCGCTATGGACCGGACCCTCATGTTGATTGGACCCACACCAATGGGATGCGCCCGCGGTATCCGAAGAAGCCGCCAATTTCCGCGCCTTCGAGATCAGATTCAGGAGCGCGTTTCAGATCCACGAGCTTAGGCTGCTGGCATTGCCGGAGCATCCATCACAGTGAGAATCGTTCCAAGCAGCTGTGCTTTTCTGGTCGGCTTGTGAACGTGCCCCAGCACGTGGCCGGCCGGCCCAACCTCAGCGCCGTTGTTCTCCGCCTCATTGGACATCAGCACCAGTCGCACACCAGGATAGCTTTGGTGCAAGGAGCGCAAAATCGCCGAACGGTTCGTTCCCGCGGAATCCACGTCTAGTATCGCGAGATCGATCGTTTCGCCCCGCTCCGCAAGGCCATCGACTGATGTGGCCTCTTTGCCGGGAGCCTTCAGGACATGGAAATCAAACTTTTCCAACAAGGATGACAGCACCTTAAACTCCGAAACCTCGTCACAGACAACCAGGACACTCTTTTGATGCTTTGACTTTGTCATGCACTAGCAATGATACATCCGTTTCGAACCTTCACGCCAGCATTCTTATGTAAGAAGCCGCACTTCTGTTCGATGCGTCAGACGGGTGCCATATGGTTTTTGTCATCGATTTGTAACATGTAATCGATTTGTAACATGACAAAAAGAGACGAAGAGTCGCAGCCAAAGAAAGGCATGCCCTCCATTCTCGGTCCACTATAATATTCGGCAGTCCTCAATGTTGAACTCCATCGTGCGCAAAGTGCTCGCCGTGATAGTCGCCATCATACTTCCACCGATGTTGGTGTTCTGGCTCTATCCTGGCGACAGCAGAGTGTGGCTGTCGGGTGTCTCCGCGGCGCCAGGAGTCGTCCTGGCGGTGTTCATTGCTCGATCCCTGACCAGGCAGGTTCGGCACCTCACTACATTTGTCGATCGAATCCTGGAACCGAATGCCGCGCGGGCCGAATTAAGGAAGAACGACGATGAGCTTGGCAATTTAGCAGCAGCGCTCAGCGAAATCGCTCCGAAGATCGACGATCTTGTCAGTCGCCTTCGAATGGAACTGACGCGCCGTGAGGCGATACTGGCGAGCATGACCGAGGGCGTGGTTGCGGTGGATGCGAAGCTAAAGATCACATTCTGCAATAAATCGTTTGTCCAAGCCGTGGGGGAGCCGAATGTTGCGGAGGGCGATGCGTTGATCAGGGCGGTTCGAGAGCCTGTGTTGTTTGAAATTCTTAAGGAGGTTCTGGACTCCGGAGCCACGATTCGCCGGCGGGTTCGGCTGTCAGTTCAAAACGGCCATTCTTTCGACATTCACGCAAATCCATTGTCTGGTCCGACGTCGCGAGGAGCGATCGCTATCTTCCACGATGTCACGCCAAGCGAGAGGCTCGACCGGGTTCGACGTGATTTCGTGGCCAATGTCTCGCACGAGTTTCGCACTCCGCTGGCAACGATACGAGGGTATGCGGAGACACTGCTTGATGGTGCATTGGAGGATGTAGAAAACCGTCGAAAGTTTGTTGAAGCAATCATGGCAAACGCGATGCGCCTCAACAATATTGCCGCCGATTTGCTAACGCTATCGGAAATTGAGGACGGGAGACCCCAGGCGGAGGCCGGACCGATCCTCGTGGCCGATGTCATCCGCAGTGCCATTCGAGCTGTGGACCCAGTGGCGAGCGTAGCTGGAGTTCGGGTTGAATCGCAAGAGTTCCCGACAGCGTACGTCTGGGGCTACCGAATCCGCTTTGAACAGGCGATTATGAACTTGCTTGATAACGCTATAAAGTTCAACAAGCCCGACGGTGACGTAAAAATCCGCGTTGCGATGCGATCCGAACAAGAGATTGAGATTGTGATCGCCGATACCGGAATGGGTATTCCCGCTGAAGATCTGACGCGGATCTTCGAGCGATTTTATCGGGTTGACAAAGCGCGATCGCGACAAGTGGGCGGAACCGGACTAGGGCTTTCCATTGTGAAACATGCAGTACAGCAGATGGACGGAACTGTGACGGTGGAAAGCGTCGTCGGAAGCGGCTCGACATTCACCTTGGTCATCCCATCCCGACCAACCTCCACGCATGTTTCTTAACCGAATTGTCATCGTACTGTGACACTCTCTCCCTAACCTAGTGACTGTCTCCTGGCGTTTATGAGCCACCCGAGTTGTGCTCTCAAGTCCAGGAATTAGTCTTTTAGGAAGGACTACGAATGAGAGTGAGAAAAGCAGGTTTTGCGCTGGCTGGACTAGCCATGACCTCATTGACGATGTCGTGGGGCGCTGATCCCGCATCCTCGCCTGCCCCCACTGGTAGGACGGACCTTGCCGCCCAAGTAGAAAGTTTGAAGAAGATCCTTGCTGACCAACAAGGGCAGATAGAAGCGCTGAAGGCCGTTCTGGAAGACCAGAAAAAGTTTCTCGAACGAATCGGAGCAGATTCGGTATCCACGTCGGCAAATCGGATTGTGCCGTCGGATCGCCTGATCGCATCCACGTCGCCGATGATCCCTGCCGCCTCTGCCCCAGCAGTGCCCCCGAAGCCTTTCCCCCAAGGAGGTGGGGCGTCAACGTCTTCGCCTCTCCAACTCCAGATTGGCGACACCACCATCACGCCGATCGGGTTTATGGACCTGACCATGACTTGGAAAGACAAGGATGCCGGCGGTAGCCTTGGCAGTAATTTCGGCAGCATTCCATTCAACAATTCACCAGCCAGCAAGCTCTCGGAGTTTCGATTCAGCCCGCAGAATTCCCGTCTGGGCTTCCGCGTAGATGGCAACTGGAAGGGCGCCCACTTTATCGCCTACAACGAGTTTGACTTCCTGGGCACCAGCGGGGGCAACAACCTGAGCGTAACCAACGGAGCTTTCGTGCCACGCATCCGCCTCTATTGGGTGGATGTGCGCAAAGGCAAATGGGAGGTTCTCGCCGGCCAGAGTTGGAGCATGCTGACCCCCAATCGCAAAGGCATCTCCGCGCTTCCGAGCGACCTATTTTACAGCCAGGTAATCGACGTGAATTATATGGCTGGTCTCACTTGGACTCGTCAAGCCGGCGTTCGTATGGTTTACCACCCCAGTTCGAAAGTGACTATGGGCCTCTCGTTGGAGAACCCCGACCAGTACATCGGCGGCTCCGCTGGCGGATCCCCGATTGTCCTACCGGCGGCTTTCACGGGATTAGCCGGCACTCAATTGGACAACCAGACCAACGTCCAGACGATTCCCGACCTGCATCCCGACATCATCGCCAAAGTTGCCTTCGACCCCAGCCCGCGGGCACACGTTGAATTCTCCGGAATCGCCCGAACGTTCAAGATTTGGAACACAAGCACCGGCCAGCCCACTTCCGGCCAGTACTCTACGAAGACGGGCGGCGGCCTATCGGTGAACGCGAATTTCGAAGTTGTGAAGAACCTGCGTCTTGTCACGAATAACTACTGGAGCGATGGAGGCGGGCGGTATCTGTTTGGCCAGGCGCCGGACGTTGTCGTGCGCGCCGATGGCACGGTCAGCCCTATCCACTCGGGCGGCGTCTTGGACGGCTTAGAAGCCACTGTCACCAAGAACCTCTTACTCTATGCCTACTACGGAGGCATCTACATCCAGCGTAACGTCGTGGTGGACGCCAAGAACGCTCTGGTGGGTTACGGCTTCACCGGCTCGCCAAACAATCAGAACCGAGCCATCCAGGAAGTCAGTTTCGGGTTCACTCAGACGTTCTGGAAGGACGCGAAATACGGCGCGCTCAGTCTTATGGGGCAGTACGAGTACCTGACACGGGCGCCCTGGTTTGTTGCCATTAACGCGCCGAAGGCGACTCACGACAACACCATCTACATTAACTTGCGCTACACGCTTCCCGGTAGCGCCCCGCCCGTTAAATAGCTCGATCGGAGTATGTTGTGGGTCAATTCGCGCTGGAACTCGATAACCTCAATCATAAGCTGTTGCAGATGGGCGGCATGGCGGAAGCGGCCATCCAACGCAGCACCAGCGCGCTATTGGACCGGGACGAAAACACGGCGCGCCAGGTGATCCAGAACCAACCCCGGATAGCCCGGTTGGAAATGGAGATCGACGGGATGGTAACCCGCCTCTTGGCGTTGTATCAGCCGGTGGCCCGGGACCTGCGGTTTTTGACCTCGGCCCTCAAAATCAACAGCGACCTCTACCGCATCGGTCAACTAGCGGTGCACGTCGCGGAGCGTTCGATTTCCTTGATCCACCATCCCAGCGTCAAGCCGCTGGAGGAGATTCCCCAGATGGCTGCGCAGGTTCAGTCCATGCTGCTGCTGTGTTTGCAGGCGTTTGTTAGCGGGGATTCGGATATGGCGCGGTCCGTTCTGTGTCTAGACAACGAAGTCGATACGCTACGCGATGCGGTTTACGCCAAAGTCCAGGAATCAATGCAAAACTCGCCGGAAGCCGTTCCACCGGCCGTTGATCTCATCTTCGTCGCGCGGGATCTGGAACGGATCGGCGATCACGCCACCAACATCGCCGAAGACGTACTCTTTCTGCTCAAGGGCGAGGACATACGGCGCTCGGTGGTGCCGGCGCGCTGACCAGGCGGCCCGACCCGGCGAATAAGCGACATTGTCATAACTCTGTAACTTGTTTGTAATAATGCTTCACCTTGCCAACGATATAATGTGACGAGTAAATAAGGAAGAATATATGAAAAGAAGTAGTTTGTATTTGGTAGTGGCCACACTGGCGTGTGCCGCCGCTGCTGCCGGACTATCCCTGACCGGGGCGGGCGCGACATTTCCGTACCCGATGTACTCCAAGTGGTTCAGCGACTATCACAAACTCCACGGAGATCTTGAAATCAACTATCAGTCGATCGGATCGGGCGGAGGCATCAAACAGGTGACGGAAGGCACCGTGGACTTCGGTGCTACCGATGGGCCGATGAACGACACGCAGCTAGCCGAATTCAAGCAGAAGCGCGGATGCGACGTCCTTCATTTCCCAACCGTCATGGGGGCTGTTGTGCCCACGTACAACATTCCCGGGGTGACGGGCGAACTGAATCTGACGCCTGAGGCCCTGGCCGGGATCTTCCTCGGCAAGATCACCAAATGGAACGATGCAGAGATTGCCAAAGCGAATCCGGGGGTGAAACTCCCTGGCGACGATATAGTTGTGGTCCACCGTTCCGACGGGAGCGGGACGACATATGTGTGGGTGGACTTCCTGTCCAAGGTCAGCCCCGAGTGGAAGACGAAGGTGGGCGTTGGGACCTCCGTCAACTGGCCTGTTGGCCTGGGCGGAAAGGGCAACGAAGGTGTCTCTGGGCAAATCAAACAGACCCCGAATTCGATTGGTTACGTCGAGCTGATCTATGCCGTCCAGAATAAGCTCCCTTATGGAAAAGTGCGAAATGCTTCCGGAGCGTTTATCAAAGCCGAACTGGCAAGTGTGACTGCGGCGGCGTCGGGGGCGGCGGCAAACATGCCGGCGGACTTCCGTGTTTCGATAACGAACGCACCTGGCAAGACTGCCTATCCGATCTCCAGTTTCACCTGGCTGCTCATCCCCTCAAAGATTCAGGATCCAGCCAAGCAGAAGGCCGTGAAGGACTTCCTGCAATGGATGCTTGGTCCGGGCCAGAAGATGGCGGAACCCCTCAGTTACGCTCAGCTTCCCACGCCCGTGATTGCGATGGAATTAAAGGCGATTTCGAAGATTCAGTAAGGCACCGCTTTCATGGCAACCACTCCAGTGTTAGGCGAACGTGCCCTGCCTCCCGGTGGAGCCCGTTCTTTCCTCATGCGGTTACGCGGGGGGGAGGAGATCGCCTATACGATCACGTTCACTGCGGCGGCGGCGATCTTCGTCATCACCGCCTTGATCTGTTACGAGTTATTCGCTCAGTCTGAGATTTCGCGCCACAAGTTTGGCTGGGCTTTTCTCTTCACTAGCGAGTGGGACCCGGTGGCGGGGAAGTTCGGCGCGTTACCGTTCATTTACGGAACGGTCATCACGTCCGTGCTTGCGCTGTTGATCGCGATTCCGCAAGGCATTGGCTCGGCGATATTTCTCGCTGAGATGGCGCCCGCTCGGATTTCGAATGCCCTGACCTTTCTGATTGAGTTGCTGGCTGCTGTTCCCAGCGTCATCTACGGGCTTCTCGGGGTATTCATTCTGGTGCCGGTGCTTCAGAAGTCGGTTGTGCCGGCCTTGAAATCAGTTTTCGGCGCCTTGCCCATCTTTCAAGGCGCTTTTTACGGCGTCAGTTACTTTTCGGCGGGTATCGTTCTTTCCGTCATGATCGTGCCCTTCATTATCTCGGTCTCGCGCGAAGTTCTTATTTCGGTACCGCGCGACCAACGAGAAGCCTCCTTGGCGCTGGGCGCGAGCAAATGGCAAACGGTCTGGCTGGTTGTTGTTCCAAATGCCTCCACAGGAATCATGGGATCGATCTTCCTGGCGTTGGCTCGCGCATTAGGGGAAACCATGGCGGTCACGATGGTGATCGGCAATACTCCCCAGATCAAAGCGTCCCTGCTGGCACCCGGCTACTCGATTGCCGCTGTAATCGCCAACGAATTCACCGAAGCGACCGGCGACCTCTACCTGAGCGCTTTGATTGAACTGGGGCTGGTGCTGTTTGGTGTCACCTTCGTTCTGAATGGTCTGGCTCGCATTCTGATCATGGCGACGGCCCAAAAAGGAGCCCACTCGTGAAACCTTCGTCGCACTGGAAGAACATCGTGAATTTCGCGATGTTCGGCCTTACAGGTCTTTGCGCGTTGGTTTCGGTCGGCACCCTCGTTTTCATCCTCGGATATCTGGTCTTCAATGGCGGCAAGTCGCTGAGTATGTCGTTCTTCACAAATCTGCCTGCTCCGGTAGGAGAAGTCGGCGGGGGTATGGCGAATGCACTGTTGGGCAGCGGCAAGGTGCTGTTGCTCGCCACTTTGATCGGCATACCTATCGGGTTCCTCGGCGGAGTGTATTTGTCGGAGTACAGCGGGAAGACCATTGCCTTTGTCATCCGTTACGTGACGGATCTGTTGAACGGCGTTCCCTCGATCGTGATCGGGATCGTGGTCTACACGTTGGTGGTGCACCCGATGGGCCACTTCTCCACCTTCGCGGGGGGCGTCGCCTTGGGAATCATGATGATTCCCATCTCAGTTCGAAGCACTGAGGAGTATCTGCTTGCGGTACCGCCGTCTCTGCGCGAAGCGGCCTTCGCCCTGGGTGCACCGAAATGGAAGGCGATTATTACTGTCGTGATACCGGCAGCGATGCGAGGCATCATTTCGGGCACAATGCTCGACCTCGCGCGCGTAGCAGGGGAAACGGCGCCACTCTTGTTCACTGCTTTGGGCAATCAGTTTTGGAGCCCTGGCTGGAATCAGCCTTCGGCAACCCTGCCTGTGATGATTTTTACGTATGCCATCGCCCCCTACGAAGATTGGCACCGTCAAGCCTGGGCTGCCGGGTTTGTGTTGTTGATGCTTGTGCTTTTGATCAACGTCACAGCCCGCATGGCGCTGTCGAAAGGATCGTATGTCCCAAGAGGCTAGGTTACCCGTGTCGAAAATCGAAAGTCCACCAACGGTCAGCGAGAAAAAGCCCCTTTCTGAGAACCCAAAGAAACTTTGCGCCGAGAAGTTGAACTTCTTCTACGGAAAGTTTCAGGCTTTGCATGACATCAGTATCGACATGCGGGAAAACCATATCACTGCCTTGATTGGCCCATCGGGATGTGGTAAATCAACGTTCCTGCGAACTCTGAATCGTATGCATGAGACCGTTCGCGGCACGCGCCTGGAAGGTCAAATCCTGCTCGACGGTGAGAGTATTTTCCAGCAGAATGTGAATGCATTGCGTCTGAAGGTGGGCATGGTTTTCCAGCGCTCCAACCCTTTCCCCAAGAGCATCTTCGAAAACGTCGCCTACGGCTTACGGGTGAACGGCTACGATGGCGGCAAACAGCGACTGCAGGAGGAAGTGGAGCGGAGTCTGCGTAAGGCGGCGATTTGGGATGAGGTAAAGGATAAACTCCACGAATCGGCCTTTGGCCTGTCGGGTGGCCAACAGCAGAGGATATGCATTGCGCGAGCGCTGGCGGTGCGTCCGGAGGTTCTTTTGTTGGACGAGCCGTGTTCCGCTTTGGATCCCATCGCGACCGCCAAAATTGAGGAACTGCTATTCGGCCTGAAGCCGGAGTGTACCATCGTAATTGTGACCCACAACATGCAGCAGGCTGCTCGCGTTTCCGACTTTACAGGGTTCTTTCTTCTGGGCAAACTGATAGAATTCGATTCGACGAATTTAATCTTCCAGAACCCGTCGAAGAGTGAGACCGAGGATTATGTTACTGGCAGATTCGGTTAAACCTGAATGGGCGCTGGTCAGTGACAACACGGAGGGGACTAAGCGGTGCGGCACTTCAGCATTGAACTGGAAGAGTTAAATCACAAGCTGCTTCAGATGGCTGGGCTTGTTGAGTCTGCTATTAATCGCAGCGTACGTTCTTTGATTGAACAAGATAGGGAACTGGCGCGGCAGGTGATTCGTGATGAACCGCAAGTCAACCGGATGGAGGTGGAAATCGATGGATTGGTTACTCGCCTCCTTGCACTGCGGCAGCCGGTGGCTCGCGACCTTCGTTTCCTGACGTCGGCCCTCAAAATCAACACTGACCTGGAGCGAATTGGCGACTTGGCGTACCATATCGCCGAACGATCTATTTCCTTGATGCATCACCCGTTAGTCAAACCGATGACGGACATTCCTAAAATGGCGTCGCTGGTTCAATCGATGCTGCTTAAGTGTCTTGAAGCGTTTGTAAACGGAGACGCCGATCTGGCCCGATCCGTGTTGTTGGCCGACGATGAGGTAGATCGTCTCCGCGACTCAGTTTACGCCGAATTGGTGGCGATCATGCAACGCGACCCGGGCATCGTTTCAGGAGCCGTCGATCTCATCTTTGTGGCACGTAACCTGGAGCGCATCGGCGACCACGCGACGAACATCGCCGAAGACGTCGTCTTTTTGATTAAGGGAATCGACGTTCGGCATCAAGCCGACCAGATCGAAACCGCCTAATTTCGCAACGCAGGATAAGCCTCCTCTCGACCAAAGGCCGCCGGAACTCCCGCGAGCTCCGCAGGTTTGACTCAACAGTTTCGCTCATCCACGGTGTCGCAAGCCTTTCGCCACCGACGCGAGGCTTGCCGATCAGGCGGCGCATGGGCAGTCTACTTGAGTTGAGCTGCAATCTGCTTTTGGCCCACCGCCTGGAAGAGCCGCGGCGCGAAATCCTCCAGGTTACGGCGCCACGTCTGCCATTCGTGGTCTGTGCCGGGGGACTCGGAAAATACATGCTGGATTTTCGCGCCATCTAGCGAGGTATGTAGTTTCTCGATGCCCTGCTTCATGCGTTCCGGCTCGTTGGTTCCCACTCCGATCCACAACAGATGTACACGTTTTCTAAACGCCGCCGGATCGGCCATTGCGCCGTTGAACGCCGTTTTCGTGTCCAGCGTGTCGCTGCCGGAGGCAAACACGTTCGCTGCTCCACTGAACCCGCCGATGTAGGAGAAAAGATCGAGATGACTGAACGTCACATGGAAGGTCTGCATGCCGCCCATCGAAAGGCCCGCCATGGCGCGGTGATCGCGATCGGTCAGCGTCCGAAATGTCGAATCGATGAATGGGATTAGCGCCTTGGTCACGTCGTCCTCAAAAGCCGACATCATGCTCTCCATCGCTTGTCTCATCTCTGGAGAACCGAACCCTTTCCCGCGGAGGTCGGGAGTTGGTTGGCCGGCGCGCCGCGCATAACCATTGGCCATAACGACGATCATCGGCTTAGCTCGCCGTGAGGAGATCAGGTTGTCCAGAATGAAATTGGCCTTGCCCTGGCGTGTCCACCCTGATTCATCCTCGCCACCGCCGTGCTGGAGGTAAAGCACGGGGTATCGCTCCTTCATCTGCGTGTCGTAGCCGGGCGGCGTGTACACCAGAGCATGCCGCCACGTGCCGGTGATCTTCGATTGGTACCAGACCTCGCGGACCTGCCCGTGTGGAACGTCCTGCGGAAAGTAATAGGTCGCGCCCGCTTCGGGCACCTCGACGGCACTGGCCCATTTGCTTCCACCAAAGTAAGCGGTGCTTCCCGGATCGCTCACTTCCGCGCCATCGACGATGACCGTGTAATAGTGGAGTCCCGGAGCCATTGGGGGCGTGGTAAATGTCCAGAATCCGTCCATCTGCTTTTCCATGTCGGCTTTCGGACCACTCCAGAAGTTAACCCGAACCTTGGCGGCATCGGGCGCCTTGAAGCGGATCTCGACTCGTGAGTTGCTGTCCACGCGCGGATACTGCGCGTCGAGGACATTGGATGTGGCGGGCTTGAAATCGCCAGCGTTCTGCGCCAGGCAGAAGGGTGACGCGAGCAGGACAATCACGAATGCATTCAGTCGCATTGCACCTCCCTGTGTAAAGCATCCTTGAAAAGAAGCCTGTTTGGACGATCCAATGCGCCATTCTATCAGGAGGCGTCGGCGACAATGGGCGACAGCGGCCGATGGATTCGAAAACACGCGGCTTTGGTGCACGGACTGGGCGGTCGGTCGGGAATCAAGGAGATCACAAGTGAACATACCGAACAGACAAATCGGATTGTCGCTCGATGATTTTCTGTGCGGAGAAGGAATTCTCGATGAGACGCGGGCTATAGCCATCAAATTCGCGTAAACTGCCCTCCATCCCGCACGCCCACGTCACGTCCACACTACCACCGTGCCCGCACATCCCCTATAAACACGATTGACAGTCCAAATGGCGCTTTCCTATCATTAGGTTCTACAGCACCGGCTGGGACATGCAGGATTGACGAACCCGTTGGTGACATCCTCATTGCAACTCTGAGTTTCCATATGATCAAAGTCCAAGGTTTGACGAAGCGCTACGCGCGAAATGTCGCCGTGAACGACATCTCTTTCGAGGTGGCTAAAGGCCGCATCGTTGGTTTTCTAGGACCGAACGGCGCCGGCAAAACCACTACCATGCGCGTCCTCACGTGCTTCATGCCGCCCAGTTCTGGAACGGCTAGCATAGCCGGTTTTGACGTCCTGGAGCAACCGCATGAAGTGAAGAAACGCATCGGGTACCTCCCCGAAACACCTCCCCTGTATCCGGATATGGAGGTGGCGGAATACCTCACCTTCGTCGGCAAGCTGAAGGGAATGGGTGGCGCTGACCTCACCCGGCGCGTCGGCGAAGTGGCCGAACGCTGCTCCGTGGCCGACGTCCGAAACAAGCTCATCGGTAAGCTCTCTAAAGGTTACCGCCAGCGCGTCGGCTTGGCCCAGGCCATCATCCACAACCCCGACGTACTCATCCTCGACGAGCCTACCAGCGGCCTCGACCCCAAGCAGATCATCGAAACCCGCGATCTCATCAAGGGTCTCGCCGGCGACCACACCATCATCCTCAGCACCCACATTCTGCCCGAAGTGGAACACACCTGCCAGGACGTCATCATCATCACCAAGGGCCACCTCGTGGCTACTGACTCCGTGGAGAACCTCACCAACCGGCTCCGCGGCGCGGAAACCGTTGCCGTCGAAATCGAAGGCCGCGGCGGACCGCTCGAACAGCCCATCGCCCAGCAGCGCCTAGAACAGGTCGCCGGCGTTAGCCGCGTCCTATTTAAGGAAGAGCGCGCCGGCCGTCTCCGCTTCGAAGTAGAAAGCTTATCGGGCCGCAACGCCCGCGCCGACGTCGCCCGCAGCGTGGTGGAAGCCGGCTGGAACCTTCATGAATTGCACGCCGTCGGACTCAGCCTCGAGGACATCTTCCTCCAACTGACCGGCGCAGACGCCGCTGCCACCGCCGGAGAGAAACAATGAAGAACATCATCACGATCTGTAGTAAGGAACTGAAGAGCTACTTCGCTTCCCCCATCGCCTGGCTGCTGTTGACCATGTTCGCCGTGATCTTCGGTTTCTTCTTCTGGAACGCCCTCGGCTACTTCGTCCAGATGGGAATGCAATCCCAAATGTCTGGTCGCAGCTTCCCCATGGACATGAATGAGATGATCATCCGGCCCCTGCTGATGAACGTCACCGTCATCGGTTTGTTCCTTCTGCCCTTGATCACCATGCGCCTGTTCGCCGAAGAAAGTCGCACGGGGACCATGGAACTGCTGCTCACCTCCCCCATCCACGATCTGGAAATCATCATCGGAAAGTGGCTGGCGGCGCTTCTGCTCTACGCCTCAATGCTGGGCATCACCGCCCTCAACTTCGTCTTCCTCTTCGCTTACGGCAAACCCGATTGGAAGCCAATGCTGGTCGCTTACCTGGGGCTGCTGCTTCAGGCAGGCGCGCTGTTGGCCGTCGGCGCTTTCATCTCCACCCTCACCAAGAATCAGATCGTCGCCGGCGGCCTCACCTTCGGCGTCTGCCTCATGCTGTGGGTGCTGGAATGGGTGGCCGGCTATGAGACAGCCACCTGGGCCAAAGTGCTC
>JBDTMC010000140.1:0-16499 GCA_039934475.1 Bryobacteraceae bacterium
GCAGGGCGGAAGGATGACGGCATCGCGCGGGCGCAATGCCGGCTGGAAAGCGGCGCGCGGCGAGTTCATATTGTTTCTCGATGGCGACACGGAGATCGACCGCGGATTCGTGGAGCGGCACATGGCTGTGTTCGAAGACGAGAAGGTGGCGGCGGTCACGGGGCACGTCCACGAGTTGCATCCCGAGGCGTCCATCTACAACCGCGTCTTGGACCTCGATTGGCCGCGCGAACCGGGCTTTGTGGAATTCTGCGGTGGGAATGCGGTCTTCCGGCGTTCCGTTTTGAAAGAGATAGGCGGATTTGACGAGACTCTCCCGGCAGGTGAGGAACCGGAGTTGTGCCGTCGCCTGAGAGGGATGGGCTACAAGATCTTCCACGCCGACGATTTACTAGTCCGGCACGATCTCGCCGTACAGACGTTTCAGCAGTACTGGACGCGCGGAGTTCGTTCCGGCATGGCCTATCAGGAAGTAGCGGAAAGGTTCCGCAACACAGTGGATCCACTGTGGGCCGGCAAGGCTTTGAAGAACCTCATTCAGGGAGGTTCTTACGTTGTGATTGCGATTTTGATTGTAACGGCCACGGCGGTACTCCGATCGCCACTGCCAGTGGGAATTGCGGCGGCCCTCGTGACATTGATGATCAGTCGCACGGCATGGCGGGCGAGACACTATTCGAGAAATTCGCTGACTGTGTTCCTGTACGCCATTCACTGTCACTTTCTGCATATTCCGCTGCTATGGGGCCAAGTCACACATTTCTTTGGCAAGAGCAAGTGGGGCGCCTCTGAGGTTGGGTTCGCGGTACACCGCGGTACAAAGAGCATCTTATCGACCCTGCTCTGGCCCGTGGCTTTCGCCGCCGGTCCGGTGCTGGAATGGGTGCGCCGAGCATGGGCACATGCCAGGCTGCGGTCACAAACCAGCTACCGCCTACCGGCTAGCGTGGTGATACTCGGCGTGCCGGAAGTGCGTGGCACCGGCAATATCGAAGTGGGCGATGACGTCTTGATGTATCCCGGACTGTATCTGGAGACACAAGGCGAGGGAGTGCTCAAAATCGGTAAGGGCGTAGTGATTTCCCGCGGCGTTCACTTGTCGGCATTTGGATCGGTAGAGATCGGCGATGGCGCGATGATCGGGGAGTATTCCAGTATTCGCGACGCCAATCACAGCCGCTCAGCGGATGTTCCGATCCGTTACGCCGGGCACGACTTCGCGCCGGTGGTCATCGGAAAACAAGTTTGGATTGGCCGCGGCGTGGCAGTGTTGGCAGGAGTTCATATTGGAGACGGCGCTACCGTGGGCGCCAACGCCGTGGTTACTAAAGATGTTCCAGCAGGCGCAGTGGTGGCCGGAGTTCCTGCCAAACCAATCACAACACAAGCGGGTGAGATGGAAGCTTCCAACATGGTGCGACATGCGTGAACTAAACCAGGTGACTATCGAAGAACCGAAGCTGGAAGACCTGATTCTGGTTCCGGCGACGACGGGACAAGAGCGCTTCTGGGTGATCGATGAGTTGGGCGGGGATTCCGCGCTCACGATGCCGCTTGCCTGGAGTATCTCCGGTCCACTGAATGCGGACGTGGTGGAGAAAGTGCTTGACGAGATTATCCGCAGGCATGAGCTATTGCGGACCTCGTTCCGGGTGGTGGACGGCAAGTTGATGCAAGTGATCCACGATTCGGTGCGCGCCACGATGACGATCGAGGATCTGTCGTGCCTGCCTGAGAGTGAACAAGCCACTGTGTTGCGCCACTACCTGATCGAGGAGGGGCGGACGCGCATCCCCATCGAGACCAGCCCGCTGGTCCGCTTGAAGCTGATCCGGCTTTCCCCGGTTCGTCATACGCTGGCGCTGAGCATGCATCACATGATCTGCGACGGCTGGTCGAACGGTATCATCCTGACCGAGTTCGCTACTTTGTATGAGGCCTTTTCGAAGGGCAAAGCGAGTCCGCTGCCGGAATTGCCGATCCAGTTCGCCGACTACGCGGTGTGGCAACAGGATCAGGTAAAGAACGGCGACTTTGAGCCATCGATCGCGTACTGGAGGGAACGCATGCTGCCGCTACCTCCAGTGCTGGAGTTACCGGTGGATCATCCCCGACAGTGGGGCCGCGATAATAGCGGACACATCGAGTCTTTGTTGCTCGACAACGGCTTGAATGAGCAGCTGCGGACATTTTGCCAGCGTGAGCGACTGACGTTGTTTATTGTTACGCTGGCGGCTTTTGAGATCCTACTAAGCAAATATTGCGACGAGCAGAAATTCTTGCTGGGCTCGCCCTTCGCGAACCGGAACCATCCGGAGACCGAAGGATTGATCGGGTTGTTCGCCAACCCGCAGTTCATTCCGGCGGACGTTTCGGGTGGGCTCTCTTTCCGCGCCCTGCTGCACCGGGTTCGCGACGGAGTGGTGAGCTCCTATGACCACCAGGAGTTGCCATTCGAGGTACTGGTGGAGTCGTTAGGCTTGGATTCGGGAGAGAACCGGTTTCATCTGCCGGTGTATTTCATCCTGCAGAAGGCCTTCATGCAGCCGCAGCATCTGACCGACATCGTCATCCACCCGGAGCGTTCTGTGAGTTCGGGCACACCGTTCGAGATGATGATGGCCGTGGTGGAGCGGCGCGAAGGCCTGCGCGTGCAGTTGGAGTACCGCACCACCCTGTTCGAGGCTCCTACGGTGAAGCGTTTCCTGAGACACTACCAGATTCTGCTGGAGCGAGCCGTGGCGGCGCCGGACACGCCGATTTCCAAACTGTCCTTCCTCGAGGAGGAGGAGCGGCGTCACTTGCTGATGCCGGGCTGGGAGCAACCAACCGACACAAGTGCGGACTCGCTGGTCAGTTTGGCGGCGCATCATGCCGCTCAAACGCCAGAAGCCGTGGCCGTGGAGGAGAATGGCCAGAATGTCACTTACGCCACGCTGCACCGGGAATCGCACGCCGCGGCAGCTCATTTGGCAAAGCTCGGCGTGGGGCAAGGCGACCGTGTGGGACTGCGCCTGCCGCCAGGCGTGGATTTGAATCGCACGTGTTTGGCGCTGTGGCAACTGGGCGCTACCGTGGTACCACTGGAGTCCGATTCGCCGCGCGGGCGGACGGCGCAGATGATCACCAGGCTGAACATCAGACTGGCCATCACCACCGACGGCCGGAGCGACGGAATCCCGCCCGACCTGGCGACCGTGTCAGCGAGCGGCCTGACGTCAGAAACCCCGGCTACCGGGTACGCAGAGTCCGCCAAGCTGGGCTCCGCGCCTGCTTATGTCCTGCCGGTTTCCCGCGCCGGTCGAACAGCCTTCGTGGAGATATCGCACCGCGCACTGTTGCGGCTGCTTGGCGATCTCTCCGACGCAATTCGCCTCAAGGCTGCCGATCGCGTAGCTTGCCGCGCCGATGGAGGCTGGGATCTGGCCTTAGTCGAGCAATGGCTACCCTTGACGGCTGGAGCTACCAGCATACGGAGTGCAGGCGTTGAGACGGCAACGGTAGTAGTGGCTCATCCGGCCGTTTGGCGAAGCTTGCTGACTGCGGGCTGGAAGAGCCGGCCGGGTGTTCGTATGATCGGCGGACCGGATGTCCTGGAATTGGGCCTGGCAGAACGTCTCCTGGAAGGTGGGGGCCGGCTGTGGAACCTTGCCGGACGCGCCGAGACTACATTTAGCGATCTGTTGACCGAGAGGACCTCCGAGAGTGGACCCGTGCGTTTCCGGCGAAGCCCTGGAGGACTTCACCTGCTGGTGCTGGATCGGGATCTGTCCTTATGCCCGATCAGTGTCACGGGCGAGATATATGCCGCCGGCGAGTCAGTCATGAAGGGCTATATAGGCGATGCGGCCTTAAGCCAGGCCGGATCGGTTGCGAATCCGTTCGGGGGCGGCCTGTTGCTGCGAACTGGAATGCGAGGCAGGCGTTACGCCGATGGATCACTGGAAGTGCGGGGCCGTGTAGCCGAGGAGGTTCTGCTGGCAGGCCGGACCGTGTCAGTCGAAGAAGTTCAAACAGTGTTGGAGAGTATCCCTGGCGTAGTCGAGAGCTTGGTGCTGGACTTGAGGGGCGAAGTGACGGCGCATGTCTCCGCGGCTGGACGGTCAGTGGATGAGATCCGGGCGGCGGCGGAAGAGATTCTGCCGAAAGGGATGGTACCGCCCATCAAAGTGTGGGAAAAACTGCCGCGCGAGGAGGGCGGGGCCATCGACCGCGAAACGTTGGACAAAGGCCTCCTCTCCGTGGCTGACGTGGCAGAGACCGCGGACGAGACGGAATCGGTGCTGCTCGGCATCTGGGCGCGCTTACTACGGAATTCACATATCGGTGTGGACGATGACTTCTTCCGCGCCGGTGGGACTTCGTTGGTGGCGGTGCGGTTGCTAGGTGCCGTTCGTGAAATGTTCGGACGTGAATTGAAGCTCGCCACGCTGGCGCACGCTCCGACGGTGCGGCGCTTGGCGGCATTCCTAAAGGCAGAGGGGCAAGAGCAGCCGGCGCAAACAGTGGTGCCTTTGCAGACAACAGGGGACCTGCCGCCGTTGTTCTGTATCTATGGCGTATTCCTGTACTACCCGCTGGCGCAACAACTCTCTGGGGTGCGGCCGGTGTACGGAGTCTATCTTCCCGAAGAGTTCGACCTGCTGCGCAATCCGCAACCGGAAGGCGACGACACGTTACTGACAAATGTCGAAGCCCAGGCAGCGGCTTACATCGAAGCGATCCGCAAGGTGCGGCCGCAGGGGCCCTACTATCTGGCGGGCGAGTCGTATGGTGGGATTGTGGCATACGAGATGGCCCAGCAGCTTCACGCCATGGGAGAAGAGGTTGGTCCGGTAGTGTTGCTTGATACACACGCTCCGGGATGGAGCCACCGCAAGCCCCTCGTGCAGCGTTTGGGGGTACATGCGCAGCTGGCGTGGCGGGAAGGCCTCACCTACGTCGTCGACAAGATCAAGAAGCCAGAGACGGCGACTGGGGTGCACGGAGACGAGGATCTGGAATCGCTTCGTCGAATGGCTCGCGGCGCCGCGATGCGCAAATATAGTGCCCGCCCTTATGACGGCCCACTGGTACTCTTGCGCGCCATCGAGCGCAACCAGTTTGAAACGGACGATCCACAAGAGCTGTGGGGCTGGCGGAGATTGGCGATGGGCTCGATTGCAGTGCACCACATCCCAGGCGATCACCTCGGGATTTTGAAGAAGCCCAATGTGGAGGTTCTGGCAGCCAAACTGCGGGAATCGCTCGACGGCGCGGCGGTCTTTCCGGTGAGGGACCGGGAGTGAGCCAGGAATCCAAACCCAGGAGTAACGAGATCCACGTGCATAGTGTGGACACGGCGAGTTGCGAGGCTTATCAGGCGGAGTTCGAGGCGCTGCTGGATGAGACAGAGCGGGCAGCGGCCAACCGTTTCCTGTTTCCCCGCCACAAAGCTGAATACGTGGCGGCCCATGGAGCGATGCGAATTCTGCTGGCTGGCTACTGCGGATGCGGACCGGAAGAGATGCGTTTCGACAAGGAGTTGAACGGACGCCCGTACCTGTCATCGGGATTCCGTGAGTTAGTCGATTTCAATTTGACGCACACACGGGGCTTGGCGATGGTGGCGGTGGGGAAAGGCTTGCGATTTGGCGTGGATGCCGAAGAGCTGCGGCCCAACGCATGGAGTGAGGAGTTGGCCGCGAGTTGCTTGACGGCTCGCGAGACAGAGGCGATTCGAGCCTTGGATGACGCCGAGCGCGATCGGGCTTTCCTGCGGTGCTGGACAAGGAAGGAAGCAGTGATGAAGGCAACGGGTCGGGGATTGTCTCTGGATCCGCGCGATCTGGATGTCCCCGTGGAACCCGGCGAAGCACTATCACTGCTTGCCAGCCGCGACGCCGCGGCGCAGCCAGCCGGAGATTGGTGGCTGAGCGATGTAGAAGCGGGGGCCGGGTTCGTGGCTGCGATTGCCGTTTTCAAATCGAAGCCAAGTGTGTCCCTCCAGCCCTGGACGGGTGAATCCCTGGCGCAGCTGCGGGCTCGCCAAGAGAAGGAAATGTGTCATGACGCGTAATGTGTTTGTTGTGTTGTCGCCGCGATCGCTGCCGTATGCAGCTATTGGCCTTCGCACGCTGATGAAGAACTCCGCCGATCCGCTGCGGCTCACTTTGTTGACCGATTCCGAGGACGACCGGAAAGTGCTGGAAGACCATGTGACACAACTGCCCTGTGAACGAGGCAGCAGCGTTGCGGTATTCGGCAAGAAAGCAGCGGATGAACGCGCGGCGGCGCAGTTTTCTGAGTTCGCCTACCTGCGAGGATTCCGCGAAGGTCACCCGTGCTGGCGGAAGATCACCGATCCTCTTCTGTTTGCCGAAAAGGGTGAGGAAGTGGTGATTCTGGATCCAGACCTGATCTTCCCGAATCGCTTTCGGTTTGAGCCGACACCGGCGAAAGGTGTGCTGCTGATGTGGCAGAAACCGAATTGCCTGCTACCTTCCGAAGTTGTGTTGAAGGGCATGGACCTGGGCGTCCGTTTTGCGCATCACGTCGATATCGGAGTCGGTCAACTGCGAGCCGGATTCGATCTGGACTGGCTGGATTGGGTGATAGGACGGCTGGGCGGCGCGGGCCTTCCTCGTATCATGCACGTGGAGGCGATCGTCTGGTCAGCGCTACTGATGCACCTTGGCGGCGGGCATTTGGACCCGCGGGCGTGGCACTGTTGGGCGCGCACGCAGTACAAACGGACAATGCTGAAGCTGGGCTGGCCGAGGACGTCAATCCTGAAGATGGACAACCTGGCTGATGTGAAGTGCTTCCACGCCGGCGGAGAGGCGAAATGGTGGTTGGAGGACAAAGGCCTGGAGGAGTGGCGGGCGCCCGGCAAGAGCCTGTTACTGGATACGCCAGTGCGAGCGGTAGCGGAACTGGAAAAGAGTTCACTCGAGAACGAGCTGCGCCTGAAGCGTCTGATTAGCGCGCTGGGATACTACCGCTACTTCGACCGGCGGCCAGCATGAGAGTAGCGATAGTGGCGGAACACGCTTCGGCGAAGTTTGGCGGAGAAGCGTTTCTGCCGCTCCACTATTTCCGAGTATTGCGCGCGCGGGGCGTGGAAGCGTGGCTTGTGGTGCACGCCCGCACGCGGAGCGAGTTGGAGACCCTGTTCCCGGCCGACAGGGACCGCATGAGATTTGTGGAAGATACCGCCCTGCACCGCTTCTTCTTTTGGGTGGGGCAGAAGCTGCCGCGCCGGGTGGGCGAAGTGACCGTTGGGATCGCCAGCCAGTTGTACACGCAATGGAAGCAGCGCGAGATGGTGCGGCGGCTGGTGGCCGAGGAGCGGATCGACGTCATTCACCAGCCGATTCCGGTTTCGCCCAAGAGTCCCTCGTGCCTGTACGGATTTGGGGTTCCGGTGATCATCGGTCCGATGAACGGCGGGATGGACTTCCCTCCTGGTATTGCCCGCCGCCAAAGCCCGCTGGTTGACGCCTTTGTCGGGGTGGGGCGGTGGCTTTCCGAGTTGGTCCATTTTGTTCTGCCAGGAAAGCGTCTGGCGAGCCTTCTGCTGGTGGCCAACGAAAGGACGGGCAAGGCACTACCGAAGAGCGCCTGCCGGAATGTGGAAGAAGTGGTTGAGAACGGGGTGGATCTCTCCATGTGGCCGAGGCCTGAGCGGCGGCGGCAGCAGTCCCCGATCCGGTTTCTCTTCTCAGGGCGCCTGGTGGATTGGAAAGCCGTGGATGCGCTGCTGGAAGCTTTTGTGCCAGTGTCACAGGAATTCGAAGCGGTGTTGGAAATCCTGGGAGACGGGCCAATGCGTCCGGCGCTGGAACGGCAGGCGAGTGAACTGGGCCTTGGAGACGCAGTGATCTTCCGCGGTTGGATGAGCCAAAACGAGTGCGCCCAGCGGATGCGTGAGGCAGATGTATTCGTCTTGCCTAGTCTTCTGGAATGCGGGGGAGCCGTTGTCCTGGAGGCAATGTCCGCCGGCTTACCGGTGGTGGCGACAAAATGGGGCGGTCCGGTAGATTACGTCAGTCAGCAGACGGGCCTGCTGGTAGAGCCGGCGTCGGCCGATGCGCATGTGCGAGGGATGACAGAGGCGATGCTGCGTCTGGGGCGCGATCCGGAAATGCGCCTGACGATGGGCGCGGCGGGACACGAACGGGTGCGGCGGCTATTCGATTGGGAACGGAAAGTGGACGCGATGCTCGAAATCTACAGCTCTGTGCTGCTCGCCGGCACGGCGGAGCCAGCGTTGCGGTCATGAAGCGTTTGGGCCGCGCCGTGGCAGTCATAACACTGACGGCGGCCGGAGCACTTGGCCAGACGGCAGACACGTTGTTGTTGAGAGCACGCCTGGTGTCTGGCGAAACGGCGCAGAGTGTTGGCACCGCCGACGTACGCATCTCAGCCGTACGCGGGACGGACGCCACCATCGTCTCTGGCACAGTAAGCTATCGACTTACTCTAGCCGACGATGATGTTCTGTACACGGCCGCGTCGCTGGTGCGAAACAGCGGAGGCCTGGCGCTGGAATTGAATCCGATTCCATTCACGGGCCGGGTTCAAGGAGTGGTACTGCGTCAGCGTCACGTGGACGGTAGCGATCCCAACGACCTGGCTGCTCTGGGAGAGTTGGCAAGTAACCCCGCTGCGTTCTCATTGCGAATTGCCACGCTCGACAGGCCGGAGGGAACTGCGGCGGGTGGATTGGAACGGGTACAGAGGGCGGTTTCGCTGGCCAACCTGAACCAGGCGGGGGCGGTATCGATCGACATGGTGGCAACACGCGATGGAAAAGGAACGGTGACCAGCGCGCGGGTGACAACCGCGGTGAATTACAGAGTCGCAGCGGCTGATAGCCTGACACGGGTTCTGTTGACCGCGGGGACCGATAGCGTTGACTTGCTTGCCGCGGCGGGCGCGTCTGCGCCGGTTGACTTGGACCCTTCTGGAACTGGCGCTGTCGTAATTTCGGCGGACTTGGACATGGGCCAGGAGAGTCAGGCGATGCTTGCTTACCGTCTGCTGTCGAGTTCGCCGGCTCAACTGACGCTGGGCCTGACGTCTGGCGCTGAACTCTCCGCTGCGCTGCGGCGGGCCGCGCGCTCGGATTTTGCCCTCACGACTGGGCTCTCCGGGCAGCCGGCGGCCATCGCCAAGGTGACGTTGTTCTCAGCCTTGAACGCGAATGGCGAGGTAAGCGCGTTTGTTATGGAAACCGACTGCAACTACCGTCTGCCGGGGGGCGCCAGTCTCTCGTCCTTACTGATTCGAGATTCGAGCGATGGCACGGTGGCGTGGACGACGGGGTTTGCCCAAGGCGGCGAACTGCAGTCGGATTCGGGATTCGGAAACTTCCATGGCTTGGAGCCGCCAAAAGGGCTTCCTTCTGCCTTGGGGGGACTGATGCTTGCCAACGGGCAGAGGTTCCGGTGGGAGCTGGCAGTAACGGCGAACGGATCTGCCGCGACGGTGCAGACCGCGCTGGCCGAGGGAGCCTTGGCGCCAGTTGTTTCGCGGGTGGTTTCCGCCGCCGGCTGGGCACCGGCAATCGGGGCCGGAAGTTCGATATCGATCCTGGGACAGAGCTTCGCTCCGTCGGTGTCCACTCTGGATGGGTGGGACGCTCCCAGCCTGCCGCGTAGTTTGAGCGGAGTAACCGTGGAGATGGGCAGCCAGACCCTACCGTTGGTTTTCGTAACGCCTGGCGAGGTGAGGGCCCAGGTTCCTGTCGATTTGGCGCAAGGAGTGTATCCGTTGCATCTGCAAAACGCCGGTGGCGGATCGAACGAGGTGGCTGTTCGTGTCGATGCTCTGGCGCCTGCGATCTTCACAGCCGACCGCGACGCGTTCGTGCTGCATGCGGCGGACTACTCCCTGCTGACCGTGGACAATCCGGCAGCGGCGGGCGAAACAGTGCTGATCTATGCGACAGGGCTAGGTCCCACGAATCCTCCCCTAGCTACAGGAACACTGGGTCCAGTGGATGCACCACCGCCGGTGGTTGCCGTGGTTCATGTCTTTCTCAGCGACAAAGAGATCAGTGTGAGGCGAGCGGTGGCGGCAGAAGGGTTCGCGGGGGTGTACAAAATTGAGGCCACCATTCCCGCAGGGCTCTCGGGACGGCAGCCTTTGGTGGTGGCGGCAGGAGATATCCGGTCCGCTCCAGTGGAAACGAGTCTAAGGTAAACCGAATGAAAACCAGATGCGCGATCGTGACAACTGCGTGGATTCTCCAGGCGGCGACCGGAGGTGTCTTTCTGCTGCGGGCGCAGGACTCTGGCATCACCAATATTCAATTGACTGACAGAGCGATCCAGCGGCACGTCAAGAGGATGGGGATCAACCTGGGGGATCAAAATTACTACGACTCCGGCCAGCTATTGAAGAACCTGACCTTTCGAAACCCGGGGTTCGAGGGACTGACCTACCGCTCTTTGATTCGCTGCGGCAGCGCTACGGCATCCAGTTGCCGCGATGAGAACGAGTTCGCGGCCTGGCCGGCGGGATTCTGGTCCGGCGCCCAGTACGAATTCATTACAGGCAAGGCGAAAGGCCACACCGGGAAAGTGACCGATTCGACGGCGCCCGATACGAAAGTGAAGGGCGGAGGTGTGTTGCTGCAGTTTGCGGCGATGAGCCCGTCTCCGTCGGTGGGTGATTACATCGCCGTGCGGAAGGCGTCTTCCGGGGGAGCGGAAGTTGGCTGGTGGACCAAATCTTCGGGCGGGGGCAGCTTCTCAACGGAATTGGCGGACCTTCCGGCGGGCACCGCCGGCAAGCAAGCGCTACGAATGAGCGCTGGCGGCGCGGGACAGTCGGCCACGTTGACGTCGTTCTTCGACAGTCTGGCCGGGCATACCTTTGTCCGCCTGCGGGGCCAATACCGCGTGGAGTTCAAGGCCAAATCGGTATCGGGGAACCCTCTGATCGCGGTGTCGGTGGCGCGACTCGGCGCCAGTAGCGCGACGACCGTGATGCAGAGTTCTGTCACTTTGACTGGCGAGTGGCAACGCTACGAGTTGAATTTCGGAGCGCAAGAGGATGCCGTGACTCCGGGAACGGTGCAACTGGAGTTGGCGATGCACGGTGGGACGATGCTGATCGATGACGTCTCGCTGGTTCAAACAGATGGTTCACCCGAGAATAAGACGGCGTTCCGCGATGAAGTGGTGAGGACTTTGCAACGCTACAACCCGGGGGTGTTGCGCTTTATGGCGAGCGGGACGGGCATTGGCGATGGCCTCGACAATGCGATCGCCCCGGTAGAGGCACGGCAACGACCGGGCTACTCCGCATGGGCCAGCAACCAGGAAGATGTTTCGTACGGGCTTCATGAGTTCCTGGAACTGTGTGAAATGTTGCGTGCCGAGCCGTGGTACGTGGCGCCGCTCAGCTATTCGGCGGCGGAGATGAAGAATCTAGTGGAATACCTGGCTGGGCCACCGACGTCGCCGTACGGCAGTAAACGCGCCGCGCGAGGCCACAAGGCGCCCTGGACCGATGCCTTCCCGCAGATTCACCTGGAACTGGGCAACGAGGCGTGGAACAGCCTGTTCAAGGGAGAGTCTCTGGAGATTCCCGATGCCTACGGGACCAGAGCCAGTGACCTGTTTCAGGCGGCGCGGTCGAGCCCTTCGTTTCAGGCGTCCAAGTTCGACCTTGTCATCAACGGGCAAGCGGTCGCAGCGGGACGCAATCAGGAAATCCTGAAATATACGACGGGACAAGACACCCTGACGGTGGCCCCCTACCTGATGTCTAGCGTGGATTCGTTCTCCAATGACGAGGAGCTGTTCGGACCTTTGTTCGCGGAGCCGCAGGCACTAAGCAGCACCGGCTACATGAGGGAAAACTACAATGCGGCTCGCGGCGCGTCTCATCCCACGAAGCTGGCAGTGTATGAGGTGAACCTGCACACCACCGGAGGCGCGATTTCGCAGCAGGCACTGAATGCGCTCACTCCATCGGAGGGGGCCGGACTTGCCGTCGCCAGCCATATGTTGCTGATGTTGCGCGAACTCGGTGTACGGGACCAAATGCTGTTTTCCTTGCCACAGTACTCCTTTGCCCGAGGGGACCAAAAAGACGTAAAGCTCTGGGGCTCAGTGGTGGATATGGGTGTTAGCGACCGCCGACGGCCGCAGTTCCTGGCGCTGCAACTGGTGAACGAGGCGATCCTGGGCGACTTGGTGGCCACTGTTCACAGTGGTGCGGACCCGACATGGGATCAACCTGCCGTGAATCAGGTGAGTTTGAAGAAGGCGCACCATCTGCTTTCGTTCGCATTCGCTCAGGGCACGGCCCGAACGCTGGTACTGATGAATCTTAGCCGTACGGCGGCGCTTCCGGTGGCCTTCAGCGGAGTGAACGCGCCCAGCGGAGCAGTCCGCATGCGGCGACTGGCAAGCGCGGGGATTTCCGATAACAACGAGGCAGCAGAGAACGTCAAGATCACTTCTCAGTCGTTTACTCAATTTTCACGGACGGCCGCTTTTCCCCTACCGCCACATTCCATGACGGTATTGTCGTGGCAACCGCCCGTGATGACGCCGGCCTATGAGCCTTAGTCTGCTAGTTCGCTTTAGTCGTAGCCGCTGTGGTGAATGTGTAGTCCTGAGAAATCGTCTGGTTTCCGAGTTTGTCGGTTGAGCGAAGTTGGAAGTGGTAGTTTGTTGAAGGCTTCAGCCCAGTGACACTAAAGCTCGCAGTGGTGGCAAGAACGTTCGTTCCGCCAGTCCAGGTTCCGTAAGAAGTAGTGGTTCCGTATTGCACCTGGGCGGTAGCCGGCTCACTCGTGGCCCAAGAAACACTTCCGCCTGTTGTGCCGCTCGGGAGGATCGACACACTCGAGATCGCAGGCGAGGTTTTGTCCGGCAGGGTGAAGCTTTGCACAACCGAGACGCCGGTACCACCAGCCGCGGTCTTCGATTGGGCAATGTAGTAGTAAGTGCCGCCGTTATTGTTGGGCAGGGCAGTCAAGACTACCTGGTGATTCAGAGTCTGGGTAGAACCGCTTGCCGTATTGGTGAGAGAGCCCGCAGTGAGCCCGTACAGCACGGTTGAGTCAGACACGAGATCGGTAGTCCAACTGATTGTAGCCCCCGACGAATTGACGTTCCATGAACGGACATTGCTGATGACCGGGTTCCCGGCGTTCGACGTCGTTGTGGTGAAACTCCCGGTTGCGACCGCTGTCGCTGAACCGGCTTTTGAGGTGGCCCGTATGTAATAGAGATTGCCGCCCACCAGACCCGTGAGGTTCATCTGATGTGCCGCCACGAGGGAGGCATTGTAGACGCTCAATCCATAGGCCGTAGTGGTTCCATACTCGACGCGTGAGTCGGCCGCGATATTGGTGGTCCAGCTGATGATCGCGCTGGTCGAAGTAACGCTAGAGGCGACGAGGTTGCCCGCGGTCATTGCGGGCGTCGCGAAACTCCCGGCAGCAACCACCAGACTACCGGATGCATCCTTGGATTGGACTTGGAAGTAGTAGGTAGTGGAGGGCGACAGGGACGAGATGGTGGCCGTGTGCGCGGTGACCAATGTGCTATCGAGGGCCGTGGACGAGCCGTACGACGTGGTCAATCCATAGAACACTTGCGTGCTTGCCGGAGCAGAACTGGTCCAAGTGATGGTCGCTCCGCTTCCACCCGGAGTGGCCGCAACATTGGAAAGGGTTGTGGGACCTAACGTTTGGAAGGTTGTCAGCGTGACGGCCGGCGTAGCGGTAGTACTTTCCTTCGAAGTGATTCTAACGAAGTACAAGGTTCCCGGAGCGAGGCTGGACAAAGTGGCGTTATGCGCGGTCACAAGGGAAGTGTTGGAGACCTTCTGCCCGTAGGCCGTAGTCGTACCGTATTCCACCAGGGAGTCCGCACTGCGATTTGTCGACCACGAGATCGAGGCTCCCGTGGTCGTGATGTTTTGCGCGGCCACGCCACTGATGGTAAGCGGCGGCACCGACGACTGCGTCCATGTGAGCAGAGTCATCGAATAGGGCGCGAGCGTGAAGCTAGAAGACGGAACAAACCCGCTCACTATCCGCGACGTTATGTTTACATTCGCCGCGGTTTCGTTGGTGTCGGTGATGTTCGGCGACGTCAGTTGCTGGACGGTGACTGTTCCGTTCGGAGCGTTAGCGCCGGTAAAAGTGACGGGGAGTGTACTCGTCCGATGGTAGTTAAAAATGACGAGGTTGCGAGTGTTGCCCTGCGAAAAAGCGAATGAGAGCAGGTAGTGCGCGTTGTTAAACTGCACACCGTTCACCAAGGCCTGATTCCAGGTGGGATCCGAGCCGGAATGAGTGGTTTTCACCATACTGCCCGAAAGGGCCTTGTTCGCCAGTTGCGCGGCCAGGAACTGGGGCCTGCGGCGATTGGTGACACCCATATCGACGACCATTCCCCAAAGTCGCGCCGACTTGCCATCCCCGCGATTGAAAGAGAGTTGCGGCAGCGCGAACATTGTCTGATCAGTGATACCGAGCTGACGGAGCATCAGGAGCATGTGGCCGGCGACGGCGATTCCGGCACCCGTCGAAGGGGTGAAAGAATCGAGCGCGGCCTGCGTGATGGCGCCTCCGGTGGTGTGGAGGTTCACCTCGTAAACCGAGAGCCGGGTGGCCCTTGTGGCGGCCTTGGCGACATTGTAGTTGTCCAGCATGAAGCCGGCGGTATCAACTTGCTGGGGTTCGGCGAACGTGGGGCCGAAGAGGTTTTCGTTGGTGGAGTACGAATCGATGTTGTAAGCCAAATAGGGCGCGACAGTGAGCGTGTCGTGCTGAGTGCTGTAGGAGAGGATCTCCGCGTTGCGGCCAGAACTCACGGCCTGGCCGCCCACGACGAGATCAAACTGCGAGGGGATATACCAGGAACTCGCCCGTGCGGCCTGGAAAATGTCGTTCGCCCGTTGGCCATACGGCTGGGAGTATTCGATGGAGGCACCCTTGAAGGTGCCGTTCCAGGCTTCGTTACCGAATTCCAGGTGAATAGAGTTGAAAGCGCTGCTCCAGGTGGCGGACCGGCCGCGCGCGGCTCGTTTGGCGCCGTAAGGTGATGAGGACGGCCCCGCGAGGTACTCGATCAGATTCGCCATTTCCTTGGGGGAGAACGAAACCGGTACGACGAACCACGGCTCGGCATCAACCGTATCGCACAATTCCAGGAACTCGTGCAGGCCATAGGGAACATCTTCCTCCAGATTGGCCCAGGCAGAATATCCCGCGCGGACGCGCCCGAACGGCGGCGCGATGAGATTGTCCAAGCTGGCGCCGATTGCCGTTCCGCTGCCCATGTAACGAATAATGCCCGGGCTCAGCGCCTGGAGCGCAGATACGACCGGATCGCGAAAGGCAGTTGTATTGGAAGTGAGTCCGTCGGTTTGCAGGAGTGTCGCATCATCCAACAGCAGACTGGTATTCTGGGTTGAAAAAGACAGCTGGACGGTACCGATAGCGCCCTTCTCACTGGCAGTAAAGTCCATGTTGTAGGTCTGCCAGGCACCTGTCAGCGGGAAGGTTTGGGTGCCGTAAGTAGTCGTCGACGTTGCGCCAACGCGGCTGACAGACACCGTGAGAGTATTGGCTCCGCCGAGGCCCTTTGCCTTGAAACTGGCACGAAACGCGCCTTGCAGCTGGACAAATGTGTACCCGGTGAGACTGTCAAAATACGAGCTGACAGAAGCAGTGGTCGAAGTACCCGAGGCGTTGACCTTCAAAGCTTGTTTGCCATTCGTCCCTGGCGGCAAGTCGGCAAGCTCAGTGGCCAGCGTGGCGCCACCAGCTACGCTCGTCCACCAACCGGCCTGCGCATTGCCGGGAATGGTCTGCTTGACGACGACATAATCTCCATTGGAGACGGCGGTTCCGCTGTTGGAAAGATTCAGGATGACGCCGGAACCCGAAGTAGTGGGATCGGGTGCGGCAGATGTGGTGACCGTTCCGGTCCGCCCTTTCGCACTTCCATAAATGAACTCAAAACTCGCCCCATTGAAAAACGCGGCAGGCCAAGAGGAGTACTCATTCTCGTCCTGGCAAGTAGTGGCCGAACCCTTGCCGCAGCGGATGATGACATTGAAGGTCTCGCCTTCGAACCCCGGATTCCGAAACGTGAGGTTCTTCAGCATCTGACCAGAATCCCAATAGGTCTGATCTCCCAAATTGATTCCAAGGCGTTTGACGGCGGGCTGGACAATCGTGCTGGAAACGTCAATGTTTGTGGTAGTTTGCGCTGGCAATAAAAATACTAGAAGATTTATACTTGCTATAACCGTCATACCCAGGCGCAGTGAGCGCCGCAGACCATTAGAAAAGGACATAACTAAATTCTGATCCTCCTGAAAATCGCTCCAAGGAAACGAACTCGGCCGTCTGTATTCGCTCTATTTATGTCAAGGCGAATTTGCGGCTACTTTTAGTAATATCGAGCATGGAACTTCCTACTCAATCTAAAAGTCTTAAAACTACCAGTACTTTCTCTCACATTTTTAAGTGTACA
>JBDTMC010000141.1:0-16396 GCA_039934475.1 Bryobacteraceae bacterium
GACCCTTCAACGCTCGGCCTCGCTGAGCGCCCGGATGTGGACTGGCGCGCACTTCGCCTCACTGCTCATGCGTTTGCCTCTACTGCTGCTGCTGCTGCTGTTGCTGTAGATGATCGCGCGAGGAATGATGTTCAGTGTCGGGGTCGCCTGCCGGCCACGCTTCATTCTGAGCCAGTGGCATCGCCTCAACCGGCGGAGCATCCGCGGGCGTGACGCGCACGTTTACGCTCAGCTTTGTATCCGCATCGCCTTTAAAGACACCGCGTGTGGGAGACACATCGGCATAATCGCGGCCAATCGCCGTTCGAATGTGCCGCTCCTCTGCCAGCAGGTTGTTCGTCGGATCGAGTCCAACCCAGCCCACGTGCGGCAACAGCGCTTCCAGCCACGCATGGGAAGCGCCTTCGGTTGACCGGTCATGGTCCTCTCGCCGGTGGTGCAGATAGCCGCTCACGTAACGCGCGGGTATACGCAGCATCCGCAGTAATGCGATCATCACATGCGCAAAATCTTGACACACTCCTTGGCGTGCCTGCAGCGCCACATCAATCGGACTATCTACCTGTGTGCTCTCCGGCGAGTAGTCGAACGCATGGTACATCGCGTTATTCAGTTCCCGCACCAGTGACAGCGGATCATCGCGTCTCACCGCGTCGAAGTTAGCCGCCAACTCCATCAGCAGTTTCGACGGCTTGGCGAAGTGGCTCTCGGCCAGTGTTTCCCAGTAATCGCCGAAGGTCGTGATCCTGTCGAGCTCCTCCCAATCCGAAGGGTCCAGCCGGTCCGGCAGGCGGTCCTTAGGCAACACTTCCACCAGCGCTTCGGCCACAATCAACAGTTCCTTATGTGCCCCTGGCACGCTGAAATGATGCACCGCGTTACCAAGGAAGTCCTGGTACGACATGACGCGCGACTTCGGGCTCACCGTGAGTTGAAACGACAGGCACCGCTGCACCGCCTCATTACGCGGCTGCATCCGCACTTCCATAGTGCTCTCGCTCACCGGGGCACTGTAGCGGAAGCGCGTCGAATGACGGATGTTGTAATGCAACGGACTAAGCCTCCAACGCGGATTCGACGGCGTAAGTGATATAAACCTGGTTGACGGCGGTATGGATCTGCGCGCACTGCCGGCGTACACTTTCCAAGTAAGTGTGCACTCCACCTGACATAATCTCTTCGATCTGGGAGTAGCTCAACGCCGCCACCAGCCGCCCCGAAAGACGCGCCAGACGGTCAGTCTTACGCGACGTCGATGCTTCGGCAATGCTGTTCAACGCCGTACGGAGTTGATCCACGGCGAAACGAATGGAGTGCGGGAACTCCTCGCTCAACATCAAGAACTCCGCGATTCGATCGGGTGTCAGATCGGCCGTATACACCTTGCAGTAACCTTCAAACGCGGTCGCCGATTTTAACAAGCCGAGCCATTCGATGTGTGTGTCTTCCCCGTCCTCTTCGGAAGGAACCTGGGCGAAATGGACATCCAGAAGCGTCGCCAGGGAAAGTGCCCTTTCGATATAGCGGCCTACCTGAATGAACTGCCAGCCATCGCCATGATTCATCGTCGAATCGGTAATGCCCTGAAACAAATGCGCGCCGTCGCGTACCTGGCGTAAGAGTTCCATCGGCTCGGCGTCCCAGATGTCCTCAATGCCTACGCGGCGGACGTGATGATACAGCCGGTTCAACTGCTCCCACATCTCTGAACTGATCTGTTCGCGAACCTGCCTCGCGTTGTCGCGTGCGGACACAATACAGGAGACAATCGAAGACCGCTCATTGAGATCCGACGTCATCGTTTGAACGGATTCGTGGGTATCTAACTCGGCCAGGCCGGTCATCCCCAAACTCGAGCCAACCCGCGACCAGCGAACCTCTTGCGCCACGCCGGAATGCTCCAGCATCAGGTTGATGTTCACCTCAAGCAGCCGCGATGTGTGCTCGGCACGCTCCAGGTAGCGGCTCATCCAATAAAGACTGTCAGCTACGCGCGAAAGCATGATTTATTCGTGGAGAACCCAGGTATCCTTACTGCCGCCGCCTTGCGATGAGTTCACTACCAGCGAGCCGCGTCGCAAGGCCACGCGCGTCAAGCCGCCGGGGACGATAGTGCATTTGTCGCCAAACAAAATATACGGACGCAGATCGACGTGACGCGCCTGAACATCGCCATCGATGAAGCAGGGCGCGCGCGACAACAACAACGTCGGTTGCGCAATGTAATTGCGAGGATCGGCCAGAATCCGCCGCCGGAAGTCTTCCTGCTGCTCCCGGGTGCTATGTGGGCCAATCAACATTCCATAGCCGCCCGATTCGCCTACCGCCTTCACCACCATCTTGTCTAAGTTCTCCAGCACATACTTGCGACTAGGTGGATCATCCAAAATGTAAGTTTCCACGTTCTGAATGATAGGATCCTCGCCTAAGTAGTAGCGGATAATCTGGGGAACGTAAGCGTAGACCGCTTTATCGTCGGCGATTCCCGTACCGATGGCGTTGCACAGGTTGACGTTCCCCGCGCGGTACGCATTGAACAAGCCGGCGCAGCCGAGTGTCGAGTCTGACCGGAAGGCCAGAGGGTCAACAAAGTCGTCGTCCACTCTGCGGTAAATCACATCCACACGCCGCAGGCCCGCCGTCGTCCGCATGTAAACGAAATTTTCATGCGCTACCAGGTCGCGGCCTTCCACCAATTCGATACCCATCTGCCGCGCCAGGTAGGCGTGCTCGAAATACGCCGAGTTGTAAACACCGGGAGTCAGCAGGACAATCGTCGGATCACTGCGTCCGCCGGGCGCCAGTGACCGCAGCGTCGAAAGCAACGCTTGCCCATAATGATCCACCGGCCGCACGCCGCTTTGGACCAGTGTGGAGGGAAGGATCCGTTTCATCACCTGCCGGCTGGTCAACATATACGACACGCCGGATGGCACGCGCAGATTGTCTTCCAGCACCGCAAACGAACCGTCGGGCAATCGCACCAGATCGGTGCCCGCCACCGTCACATAGACGTCGCGAGGCACCGGAATCCCCCGCATCTCGCGGCGGAAATGCTTACAGCTATAAACCAATTCACGCGGCACTACGCGATCCGCCAGAATCTTCGCGTCTGAATAGAGATCTTTCAGGAAAAGATTAAGGGCCGTGATGCGCTGCGTCAACCCGCGCTCAATCACCGACCACTCGCTTCCAGTAAGGATGCGCGGGATCAGGTCATGCGGGAAAATCCTCTCCGTCCCCTCGTCGCGGCCATACACGGTAAACGTGATGCCCTGGTGCAGGAAGTACAAGTCCGACGCCTGTTTGCGGCGCCGCAATTCGTCCGCCGGCAGCTCCAGCAGGCTGTCGTAGAGAGCCTTGTAGTGGGGACGAGGGTCGCCGCGAGAATCGAACATCTCGTCGTACGCCCCGTCGAGTTCGTAATTTCGAAATGACCGCGAACCATACCGTTCGGGCGCGGTGTCGAAGGTTGCCATATCACTTGCCTAGACGAACTTCTTCGACTTGGAAGGATCTCCGTTAGAGTACCGTATTCCGGGCAGATGTTCAAGGAGACGCGAATCCCCCCAATTTGAATTCCAAATTTGAATTCCAGCCCGCCCGAGCCTCGCGGAGGACAAGGTCCGGTGTTCCTAAATAACAAGTAACTACTAGTCAAGATGAGTAGTATCTTTTGATTATTGTGTAACTGGTCCTCCTTATCTAAGCTTGTTCCAATCATGTTGTCTCGCACTGGGCTGGGTATTGGGATATTTCTGTCTCTCGGGCTCTCGCTAAGCCAGGGGCAGTTAACAGAAGCAACGCTGAAGGGCACTGTTCGCGACGCGCAGGAACAGATGATCGCCGGCAGCACAGTGAAGGCCACTAATCAGGGCACGGGCCTTTCGCGGAATGTGCTATCCGATCAAAGCGGCGCATTCGTCATGCCTGGGTTGCCTCCCGGACTCTACACCGTCACCGTACAGGCCAAGAATTTCAAAACCTTCGATAGCCGCGACATCAGGCTCAACGTGGGCCAGACAAGCGAACTGGAAGTCTCCCTCGAAGTGGGCCAGGTCACTGAGACGGTGGAGGTGTCCGCCAGCATCGCCGCCGTTCCCCTGATTCGCGATGCGCGACTGGCGGACAACTTCGGCCAATCGCAGTTGGTGGACCTTCCGGTTCCCCAGCGCGACGTCTTTGGCTTACCCAAATTAAGCGCTGGTGCCACCGCCATTCCCGGCGCCGCCAACTCCACCAAGCTCACCAACTCCCCCGTCATTACCGTGAATGGCAATCGCTATCGCGGCAACGAAATATGTGCTGGACGGCGCCATCAACGTCAACCCGAATAACACCGGCGAACCGGCCATTGTCCCCACGCTAGACTCCGTCGAAGAGGCACAGGTGCAGACCGCCAACTTCTCCAGTGAGTTCGGCCGCGGCAACGGCTCCGTGGTCAACCTTCGTACCAAGTCCGGCACCAATCAGATCCACGGGCGCATCTGGGAATACGGCCGCAACAGCTCCCTCAATGCGCGGAATTTCTTCGCCGCATCGCGTCAGCCCCTCTCCTACAACCAGTTTGGCGGCAATGTGGGCGGGCCAATTATCAAGAACAAGACCTTCTATTTCTTCTCCTACGAAGGAACCCGCAATGCGTTGGGAACTGCCCAGGTCTTTCAGGTGGAGACACCGGAGTACCGCAACTACGTCGCCCAAACCAACCCTAACGGCATTGCGGCCAGCCTGCTGGCCAAGTATCCCGCGCCCACACCGCTCGCCGGTTCCAATGGCCGCCGCTACGCCGACCAGGTTGATCTGGTGACGAAACTTGGCACCATCCCCGCGCTCGGTCGCGCCTCCGTCACCCTCAAAGATTACATTCGCTTCGATCAGGCCATGGGCAAAGTGGATCACGCCTTTCATGACGGCCGCGACAAAATCACCGCGCGCTGGATCTCCGAATGGCAGCGCAACCAGGGCGGCACCTCGTCCAGCCGCGCCACGTTAGGCGAAGCCATCCGCGGAGAGCGCGGGCCCTTCGATGGCGTGTTCGCCAACATCAACGTCGGACATACACACGTCTTCGGCAGCAGTGTGAATGACGCCCGGATCTCCTTTCAAAACATCGACACCACAGTGGGCGACCCGGATGCCATAATCCCCACCATCACCGTTGGCGGACTGGCAGCGCCCATCGGCGACGTCTTCCTCAACGGCACCCGCCTGCGCACGTATGAATTCCGCGACACGCTCTCCCTGCAGCGCGGCGCCCACCTCTTGCGCGCGGGAGGCGAATACCGCCGCATCTTCAAAGGCATCTCTCTCAGCCCACCGTCCGCAGGTACTTATGCGTTTAACAGCCTTCTCGATTTCGCCGCCGATAAGCCGTTCCAACAGACACTCACCGTAAACCCGGACACGGGTGCGCCGACGAATTTCCCTCGCTACTTCCACATCAATGAAGGCGGCCTCTTTGTTCAAGACGATTGGCGCATCAGTCCGAAGTTCACCGCCAATCTCGGCCTTCGCTACAACTATTTCGGCGCGCCGGCGGAACGCGACGGCCGTCTCTCGTCCATCATCTTCGGCCCCGGCGACGACTTTACGCAGCGTCTTGCTTCAGGCTCCGTCGGCCGCGTATCGCAGTTGTACAATCCCGAGAAATTGAACTTCTCCCCGCGGGCAGGCATCTCCTACGACATTCGCGGCAACGGGCACACCATCATTCGCGCCGGTGACGGCCTCGCCTATCAGCCGCACCACGGCCAATCCATCGGCGGAGCCCGCGCCCTGCCGCCCGATGCCGTGCAAAACGTCTTGCAGCCCAACGTCGGCATCGGAACACAAATCCTTTATGGCATTCCCGTTCCGTTCAACCCGGAGTTCGCGACCGGGTTAAACTATCACGGTGGCATCCTCACGCCGCCCGGTAAACCGGCCGTGCGTCCCACCGGCTTCGTCGTCAATCCCAACATCAAAACGCAATATACGGAGACTTGGTTCTTCAGCTTGCAGCGGCAATTGGTCCGGTCATGGGTGGGCGAACTGGGCTATATCGGCACGCGCGGAGTCAACCTGGAGCGCATCGACGACGTCAACCGAACTACCGGCGACTTACTCGATGGACGCCTCGACCGCTTCAATCCTTACTTTGGGCCGCTCCTGTTTGTCACCAATGGAGTCACATCCGACTACCACGCGATGACGGCGGAAATCCGCCACGCCATGACGTCTACACTCTCGATGCAGGCAAATTACCGCTGGTCGAAGTGGATGGACACGGCCTCAGACACGTCTACTGGTCAGTTCTTCGACAATCCCGAACCGGGCAAAGGCGCGCAGAACATCGCATCGTTGAAGTCCGAACGTGGACGCTCCATGTTCGATATCCCGCATCGTCTGCTGGGCATGGTGATTTGGGCGCCCCACTTCTCCTCCAACAATCGCGCACTCAAACTTGCGGCCAACGGCTGGCAGGTCTCGGCCATCGCAGGCATTCAGTCCGGCCGCCCCTTTTCGGTGTGGAACGGCGCTTCGTTCCAAGCTGGCGGCGACTACAACGCCGATGGCGGTGGTGGGGCAGTCGGCGGCGGGTATTACGACCGTCCCGACGCCCCAGCGGCCGGCGCCGTTCCCTCGTCATTCAGCAAGAGCGACTATCTCAACGGCCTCTTCTCGCCCACGGTGTTCCCCGCCCCCGCCCGGGGCACTAATGGAAACCTCGGTCGCGACACCTTCCGCGGACCGCATCAGATTACGAACGATGTCTCCCTTGCCCGCGCTTTCCGCGTTACCGAAACCATCCGCCTCCAGTTCCGCGCCGAAGGATTTAACGTGTTGAACGCCGTGAATCTGGCCCTGCCGAACAGCGATCTCTCCCTGGCGCTGCGTCCCGATAAGACGTTCTCCACCACCTCCGCCTTCGGCAAATCTACTACCGCGTTCGATCCGCGCGTGCTCCAGATGAGCATCCGCGTCAGCTTCTAAGTGAGATACTCCATGAAGACACTACTTACTCTCGCCACCGTTCTCGCGTCCACAGTTTTGGCCGCGCCGGCAACGTCCTATCCGTCGGTATCCACGCTGGTCGCCAAGGGACGGAAGGCCACCGGCCTCACGGCGCGCGTGCCGTTCTCTGAAGCTGCGGGCCAAACGCCAAACTTCGTCCGCGCGCTGCAACTCACTCCCAAGGCAGCGCAGCCTATGGCAAACCTCTTTCAGGCCATCGTCTACCAAGGCGCCATTCAGCCTGAGGTGAAACTAGGCATGGCCCTGCGCATCGCGCAAATCTACGACAGCGGCTATCTCGCCCTGCACGCGGAGCGGCTCCTGCGCGCTTCGGAATCCGGGCGCAAACTGCTCCCCTTGCTCGATGCTTCGTCGCTCAGTACCGCATCCGCCGAATCGGTTGCCGTGATGTACGTCGATAAGCTCACCCGCGACGTCCACGGAGTTTCCGATGAGGACTTCCGCCATGTGCGCGCCTTCTTCAACGACAGCCAGGTGGTGGAACTAACCACTACGACTTGTTACTTCAACTACCTTGTGCGCTTCGCCGCCGCCTTGCGGCTGCCGACGGAATCCTGGGCATTGGAGCCCGCCGGCGCGGCCGAATCCGGCGTGCAGACGCCCATCGCCCGCGTTTCACTGATCTCCGACGAACAGATGGCGGCCGTGGATGCCCGCGTCAAACAGATGCAGGCCAATCCCAACGGTTGGAATATCGGCTTTGCCAACTCCATGCGCTCCATGCTGCTCAGCCCCGCCGCCGCCAATGCCTGGATGAACTACGGCAACGCCACACGTGAGTACGCCAGTGTAGACCGTACCTTGAAACTCCACATCTCCTTCGCCGTCTCCATGGCCAACGGCTGCCGCTACTGCACACTGCACCAGGTCCTCGGCCTGCGCCGCCAGGGCGTCGATCCCACGAAGCTAATGGCGATGAAGAAAGACGACGGTCAGCTCACGCCCCGCGAACTCACTGCCGTCGAATTCGCCCGCAAGCTAACAGCCAAGCCATCCAGCGTTACCGACGCCGACTACGCGAAGTTGAAGGCGGAGTTCGGAGAACAGGGCGCGCTGGAAGTGGTGCAGCAGACCTGCAACTTCGCCTTTATGAACCGCTTCACCGACGGCCTGCGTCTGCCTTCTGAAGACGAAGCCATCCGTGTCTATCAGGAAACCTACGGCCAGCCCTACCAGACGAAGTAGATCACTTCTGTTCCACAATCGCCAGACCCCACGGTTCCAACGTCAAAGTGGAGCCGTTTGAGATCGCGCGGCCGGCCAGTAACTCAGTGCCGGCCGCGTACCCATAGCGCACCTGCTTCGCCGCCGCGGAGAAATTGAAGTAATAGTGCATCTCCTTCCCACTGCCGCCCGTGCCATGTTTCACCCGTACGCCCTCCGGCAGCTTCTGATCGGGGCCAGATAAACCGGCTTCCGCTAACACTCGTTCCATCACCTTGAGTTGCAACGCGCTACTCAGCACCGTGCCCTCATAAGTGACCGTGCCTTTACCAAAATGATTCAAAGTCACGGCCGGGTATTTCCCAAAAAACGGGTGATCGTAGTACGCCAGCGGTTTCGCCGTATCCACCAGCAGCATCTCCGCCCAATCGCTCACCTCGTTGCCGGCTGCGCCTGCCTCCAGCGCATCGTCTTTCAGCGCCAGCGGCTTTTCAAGGTTCGAAAACTCCTGGTAATGGATGCCGGCCGCCTCGCGCAGTGGCCCCGGAGCCATAGCCGCTCGCACCGTCGAATACTCATTGCAGAAGCCGCTCTTCGGCCCCAGCACCAGGTGGCCTCCGCCGCGAGCGAATGCAGCCAGTCGCTCCAGCAAGGCATCGCTCGCGACATACAACGGAGGAACCACAATCACCTTGTAGGCGCTCAAATCCTCCGTCTCCGGAAAGATGAAGTCCACCCCGATATTCAACTTGTATAGCGCCCCGTACAACCGCCGCATTTCTAATTCGTAGCCATCCGGGCGGCTCCACGGCATCTCGCCCGAAGGTTGCGTCACCAGAAAAGGCATGTAGGTGGTCCCGCGGCGCGAGTCGTTGCTGTACAACAGAGCTGCCCTGCTCCGCGGCTTGAAGTTGACGATGCGCGTGCCGATCTTCTGCAGCTCATGCGCGGTCTTTGATACTTCCGCATACGGCCGCCCCGGCTCCAGATCGTGCGACAACACGCCTTTCCAATACGTCTCCTGCCCGTAGTGCAGGGAGTGCCAATGCCAGTACTCCACCATGTTCGCGCCCGTTGCGGCCATCAGGTAGACATCCTGCCGCAGTTGCCCGTCGTACGGCGGAAACTGCGTACGCGAGTCCCAACCAATCGTCTGGGCATTCGTTTCCGTCACCAGGTAGTTGGTCCGCTTCAACGATCGTGCGAAATCGCCACCAAAGCTCGAACTCTCGCCGTCATACCGGTCCTGCGTCGGATGATACGGATTGATCGCAGCGATGTCCAATTTGCGCGAAACAGCTTCTTCATCCACATCGGCGCGCACGGCGCCGCCAAAGTCCTGAGTCACAAACTGATCCGGCCGCAGATACTCGCGAACTAAAGCCGTCTGCCAGTTCAAGTAGCGCGTGGTCAATGAATCCTGGTAGCGGTCCCACTCCAATTTCCATCCTGGATTCACGATCCCATTCCGCGGCGGAACTTCACTCCAGTTGAAAGGACTTTGTCCCCAATAGACCAATCCCCACGCCTGATTCAGACGCGCCACGGTGCCGAACTTCTCCTGCAGATACTTCACAAAGCCCGCCTGCACCTCGGTGCCTGCCGTTCCGTTGGAAGTGGTTTCGTTGTCCACCTGATATCCGATCACCGCCGGATTGTCGCGATAGTGTTCGGCGATCTTACGAATCACCCGCTCGGAGTAGCGCAGAAAATCCTTATTAGTGATATCCATGTTTTGGCGCATTCCATAAGTAGCCCGCTGGCCATCCAACCGTGTAACCAGGATCTCCGGATGCTTCTTGAACATCCAGGGTGGAATGGAGTAAGTGGGCGTCCCCATGATTACGCGAATGCCCGCCGCGTGCAGCCGGCTGATGATCTTATCCATCCACGCAAACTCGAACCGCCCATCCTCCGGCTCCCACAGGCTCCACGTGGACTCCCCCACCCGCACCACATTGATGCCTGCGTCCTTCATCAATTGGACGTCTTTCTCCAGGCGCTCCTCCGGCATGTACTCTTCGTAGAATGCCGCTCCATAAAGGAAGGTATCCATCTTGTCGGCCGCAAACGAAGCCGGCTTTTGCGACCACAGCGAGCAGGCATAGGCGCAAAGGAATACCGGAACAACAATCCAGGACAAGGCGAAACGTGGCCACGGGAGTCTCATATCTGTTTATCCTATCACCGCGAATGAATCTCAACATTGCACCAGTGCTGTTATAGCGTCATCATCAGGGAGCAGCTTGCTTCGCCAAGATTGCGATTCGACTCTACGAGAGTGCGCATTGTGGGATACTGCGGATGCGATCCTAATAGCGGAGTACTGAGCGTTTGAAGGCAGGTAATGCGCACTTTTCGTGCAGCACGGCTGTTAGTGGAGGACGGCCACTGAGAACCCGCGTTTTGGACGGGACTAGTTCGGTTAACAGGGCCCAGAGGTAGAACACAATGAGCGGCACTCGGCAACTTGCCCACCATCTCATCGACCAATTGCCAGAGACGCAGATCTCGGGCTTGGTCCGATTCCTACAGACCATTGTCGACCCGGTGGTCGCCGCGCTGGCCGATGCGCCGTTCGAGGACGAGGTTATCAGCGAAGAAGAGGAATGAGCAGTCGCCCAGGCCCGCGAGTCCCTGAATCGAAGCAGTGGTCGGGGTGTTTCCCACGCCGAAGCTATGCACCAGCTTGGGCTCGACTAATGGAGATCGAGTGGAGCCATGAGTCGCTCGACGACATGGCGGCCCTTGACAAAAGAACCGCCCGCCGCGTGAAGCAGACTGTGGAACGGTTCCACGCCGAAGCTAACATCCCCACCCCTCCTATCCCCGGTGCCCATCAATAGAGCGAAATATTCCCCCCGAAATCAACAACATCCACAAACCCCCAAACCAAACCCGCCACCCGCCAGCTATCATCCCCCCGAGAGTAAATCTGAATTCCAACCGCCAGCCGGGACGCCACGCCCGGCTGTTGCCATTTTCAGCGCCACTTACTCATCACAAAGGAGCAACCTACAATGGCCACTGAAAAACAAATCGAAGCCAATCGCGCCAACGCGCAACAATCCACCGGCCCTGTCACCGAAGAGGGCAAAACCCACTCCTCCCGCAACGCCCTCAGCCACGGCCTCACGTCCAAGGACGTCTGCGTTGCCCCAGGCCAGGAAGAAGAATTCGCATCCATCGAAGCCGCATTCCGCGAGGAACTCGATCCCACCACCCCCATGGAATTTGCCCTTTTCAACCAGCTCGTATCCTCTAACTGGCGCCTACTCCGCGCAGACCGCGCCGAAGCCGCCCTCGTCACCCGCGTCGCCGAACCCGGCCTCGACCCTATCCTCGATCCCAAATTCGAATCCACCCTCCGCACCATCCAGCGCGTCCGCGCCCAAGCCGCCCGCGACTTCCACAAAGCCACGGCCGAACTACGCAAAGTTCAAACCGAAAATCAGTACCGCGTCGCCGCCATGCCCGAAGAGGATGGCAACGTTACTAAAGGATTAGGCCTCGCCGACTGGCAAACCATCCGTACCCGCATCAAACGCGAAGCCGCCCTCGACACCTCGAACACCGCCCGCGAACTCACTAACACTATCAGTGCCTTCACCATCGACGACGTCGCCGGCCTCGCGCAAAACGAAGCCAATTCCCCGCAAGCCTCTACCCCCGACGCAGCATCCTTATTGAATCGCATCCTGGAACAGTACAAAACGAACCCAAATGCCCCGGCCGTCTGACTACTTCCGCCCCGGCACACCGTAGAATAGGAGGATCCATGGCACAGCAACTTGAGCTTAAGGGCAAACGCATCGCCCTCTTCGTCGATAACCTCTACCAGGAAATGGAAGTCTGGTACCCTCTCTACCGCCTCCGCGAAGCCGGAGCGGAAGTGGTCACTGTCGGCGCTCACGCCGGCACCACATACACCAGCAAAACCGGCTACCCATGTGTCGCCGAGATCAGCTACGATGCCGCCGAAGCCGATGCTTTCGACGGTCTGGTGGTCCCCGGCGGTTTCGCGCCCGACCACATACGCCGCTATCCGAAAGCCATTCAATTCACCCGGGAAATCGACGCCCAGGGCAAACTGGTCGCCTCCATCTGCCATGCCCTCTGGGTAGCGTGCTCCGCCGGAATCCTACGCGGACGGCGCACCACCTGCTTCTTTGCCATCAAAGACGACGTGATCAATGCGGGCGCCCACTACGAAGACGCCGAAGTTGTGGTGGACGGCAATCTCGTCTCTTCGCGCAAGCCGGACGACCTGCCGGCGTTCTGCCGCGCCATCATCGGTGTCCTCGCGGCCCAATCCGAATGACCGCCTCACCCGTCATCTCCGTCCGCGGCCTGCACAAGAGCTATGGCGACTTCCAGGCGGTCCGGGGGATTGATTTCGAAGTGCGCCCGGGTGAAGTCTTCGGACTGCTCGGACCTAACGGCGCCGGCAAAACCACCACTGTCGAAATCCTCGAAGGCTTGCGCGTCCGCACGTCCGGCGATGTCGCCGTCTTGGGCTTCGATCCAAGCCTGCAAACCCAGCGCCTCAAAGACAGAATCGGTGTCTCGCTCCAACACACCAACCTGCCTGACAAGATCACGGTCATGGAGGCACTCGAACTCTTCGCCGCCTTCTACTCCCGCAGCGTCGAGCCGAAGCAACTCCTCCAGCGCCTCCAACTGTGGGAGAAACGCAACGCCCAATACAGCACTCTCTCCGGCGGACAGAAACAGCGGCTCGCACTTGCCTTGGCGCTGATCAATGATCCGCAACTCCTCTTCCTCGACGAGCCCACTACCGGCCTCGACCCTCAGGTGCGCCTCGAAATCCACAGCCTCATCGAAGAACTGCGCAGCCAGAAATGCACCATCCTCATGACCACTCACTACATTGAGGAAGCGGAGCGCCTCTGCGACCGCGTCGCCATCATCGACGAAGGCAAGATCATCGCCATGGGCACTCCGCGCGAAATCCAGGCCCAAACCCTCGGCCATTCGCGCATCGAAATTCAGTGCGCGGCGCCTATACCCGACAACCCGCCTGCCGCCACCGGCAGCGAAACCTTCCGCTATAGCGACGACCGGCGCTCCCTCAGTGTCACCTCCACCCATGCCGCCAAGACGCTCGTCGAACTCGTCAAGTGGATCGACGCCCAAGGTCTGGAACTCGAAGACATTCGCCTCAACCGGCCCACGTTGGAAGACGTCTTCATCGAACTCACCGGAAAGAGCCTCCGCGAATGAGACCCTATCTCGCCCACATCAAGATCAACCTCAAGTTGACCTTGCGCGACCGCATGATCCTGTTCTTCAACTATGCGTTCCCGCTCGTCTTCTTCTTTATCTTTGCCCAGGCTTTCGATGCAAAACAGGGCGGCGCCATTACGCAAGTGATCAGCATGGTGCTCATCATCGGCGTCCTCGGAACGGGTTTCTTCGGAGCCGGCATTCGCAGCGTCCAGGAGCGCGAGCAGAACATCCTTCGCCGCTTTAAAGTCGCCCCCATCACAGCCTCGCCGATCCTCACCGCTTCCGTGGTGGTCGGTTGGGCCGCCTACCTGCCATCCGTCATTCTGTTCCTGGTGTTGGCGAACGTCGTCTATAAAATGCCGATCCCGGCACAACCTCTATCCCTGCTCGCCTTCATTTCCATTGGCGTCATCGCCTTCCGATCCGTCGGCCTGGTCATCGCCTCCGTGGTCAATTCCATGCAGGAGAGCCAGATCGTCACCCAGTTGCTCTATCTGCCGATGCTCTTCTTAAGCGGCGCCACGTTCCCCATCACCATCCTTCCTGACTGGCTTCAGGTGGTTGCGCAATTCCTGCCGGCAACACATCTGTTCACCGGCTTGCAGGCCATTCTCATTCGCGGCGAAACGCTGGGCCAAAACCTCTCCGCAGTCGGCGCGCTCTTACTCACCACCGCGGTTGCCTTGTTCATCGGAAATAAACTCTTCCGCTGGGAAAAGGACGAGAAGCTGCCCGCCTCGGCCAAACTCTGGCTGCTGGTTGTCTTCGTCCCCTTTATCCTGCTGGGCACATGGGAAGCCAAGAGCCGCGACAGCATCGCCAAGTCAAAGCAGCTCTCACGCGAGATGGCTCGCGGCCGCACTACGCTGATCAAGGATGCCCGTATCGTCATTGGCGATGGCGACGTCATCCCGTCCGGCTCCGTCCTCATTCGCAACGGCAAGATCGAACAGGTCTTCTCAAGCGCGCCGCCAAAGTCGGTGGAGGATATCGCTAACGTCGTCGAAGGCGCCGGTAAAACCATCATCCCCGGCCTCATCGATGCCCACGTGCACCTCGGCAATCCCGGCGGCATTGTGCAGGACTGGGCTAAATATGACGCCGCCAAGAGCATGCGCCATGCTCTCATCGCTTACCTTTACAGCGGAGTCACCGCCGTGCGCAGCGTCGGCGATAGCCTCGATTCCATCCTCGCCATGCGAAAGGAATCGGCCTCCGGCGAACGCTCTGAAAGCGAACTCCTCGTCTGCGGACCGCTCTTCACCACCGAAGGCGGCCACGGCACTGAGTACTTCGCCGGCGTGCCCGAAAAGTATCGCGAGCAAATCCTCAAGCAGTTCGTTCGTACACCAAAAACACCGGACGAAGCGCGCGCCCAAGTGCGCGAATTGAAAACCGCCGGAGTGGACGCCATTAAAGCCGTCCTCGATGCCGGCCAAGCCTCGTTCCTGTTCAACCGCATGGACGCCTCCATCCTGCGCGCCATCGTCGCCGAGTCACATGCACAGAATCTCCCCGTCACCGTCCACACCGGCGACAGTAAGGATATCGCCGACGCCGTCGCCGCTGGGGCCGATGGGATTGAGCACGGCTCCGACCGCGACCGCATCCCCGACTTACTCCTATCAGAAATGGCGAAGAAGGGCGTAGCCTACGATCCCACCCTCGCCGTTGTCGAAGCCTGGAACGACTACGTCGCCGGTAAAACCGATCTCCTCGATCGCCCCATGGTTCAGCAGGTGGGCCCCGTGGACCTGATTGCCTCAACAAAAAAATTCATCGACTCCCCGGACGCCATCAAACTCCGTGAACGTCTCGGCAAATACAACGTGTCGGTAGCCATCGGCATGGAAAACCTTCAGCGTGCTCACCGCGCCGGAGTCAATCTCGTCGCCGGAACCGACTCAGGAAACATGCTTCTCTTCCACGGACCCGCACTTCATCGCGAACTCCAACTCTGGGTGCAGGCCGGCGTGCCCGCTGAGGCCGCCCTCCGCGCCGCTACCAGCCAGGCCGCGCGAGCACTTCACGCCGAAGGCCGCATCGGCTCCCTCGCCAAAGGCCACGACGCCACCCTACTCCTGCTTGACGGCAACCCCCTCCAGGACATTACGGTCACTGAACGTATCTCCGGCCTCTATTACAAAGGAGAGCGGATCGGGCGCTCCGGCCTCTTTGGGGACGAAAAGAAATAACCCGCCATGCTGAAGAACAACCTCATCTACGTCTACATAGCCCTGGTGGGGCTGCCGGCCGTAGGCATTGTCACCGTCCTCACAACCGGTAGTAAACTTGTGGCTCCCATTGGCCTCTCAGGCAGTTGGAATGTCCAGGTGGATGCCTCGTCATTGCCCCAGTCAACATGCGGCCCGCTCTTCAAAGGCATTGAGCAAGTGACGATGAACATCGCGCAGTCCGGTCCCAACTTCGCTGCCACCTGGAACGATAGCCGCAAAACCGTACTCTCCGGGGCCATTCGTGACAACCAGCTGCTAATGGGAACCACCGCGCCCACGGTCGCCTGCAATCAGGATCAGTTCCGTGTCGCCGCCACCGTAACCGGGCCGCTTGCCAGCCGCAGTATGGAAGGCTCGCTCTTCGCCAACTGGTGCGCCACTTGCCCGCCGGTTCCTTTTAAGGCCACATTGGCCACCGCAAGGCGAGGACATTGATGCCGAATCTCATCGTCCTCGTTCTCCAAATCCTCATCATCGTCGCCACGGCGCGTTGGATCGGTCTGCTCTTCCTAAAGTTCCGGCAACCACGCGTGATGGGTGAAATGGTGGCCGGCATCCTGCTTGGACCGTCCTGCCTGGGATGGTTCGCCCCTCAGATATCCGCCTGGCTATTCCCCCCGGCCAGTCTTGGCCACATCAGCGCCATCTCGCAGATCGGCCTTATTATCTTCATGTTCCTCATTGGCCTGTCCCTCAATTCCGAGGAATTGCACGGCCAGGGCCATGCG
>JBDTMC010000142.1:0-16229 GCA_039934475.1 Bryobacteraceae bacterium
GCGCCCGTGTGAATGCCGAGGTCCGGCTCTTCCACGGACCAACGCACCTTACCGGTCTTCAGGTCGAGGCAGTTCAGTCGGAACACGCCTTGCTGAATCTCGTTCACCACATACGCCTCTTTACTATCCACAGCAGGCTCGCCCCTCATCTGCCCGGGAATACCCCAGATCTTTTTACCTGCGGCAGTGTTGAAGCCGAAGACACCGCCCGTGCAGGTAATGTTACCCGTGACAACAACGTCGCCCGAAACGGCCATCGCACCAAAATCCCGAAATCCAGGTCGCGCCTCCCAAGCGATTTTTGGAGTGGTTCGCAGTGGCCGAACCGGGAAGACTTGGCCAACCAAAGCAACGCAAAAGAGCAGACCGGGCAAGATACGTCTCATTAATCAAGTATCACGCGGATTCCCGTACGTATCGGGGCTATGCAACTCCCCTCCCAGGCGCGTCCAAGGAAATCCGCGGCAAGGCTCGCGCGTCACGCACCACCGAGTCGATCATGCGAGTACGTGTCGAACCCGGCAGCTAAGTCTCGAACGTCGTGTTGATGCCCGTGGCCCCAGCGTCGCCCGTTCGTATAAGGCCGCGGGCCTCGGCTGGATTTGGCCCTCGCCGGGAGCGGCGACCCTGATATTGTCCCGAACGATTACGACAATTTCCCACATATATTCAGTTAATACCGAGCCCCTTGCCAGCGAGTGGTGGCCGCACTCTGCGCACCCCTGGACAACTCATGTCGATACGTGTTTTTCCAAAGAGCCTCACAAATCCGCAAGAATATTATATTAAGAGCCTTCAGATCCCTCTCACCGCCCGATTTAAGGCATTCGGGTGTATACTCCCAACAAAAGGGGTTCCGCAAATGAACTCCGAAATGTCTAGTAGAGGGGGGTCTCTGGGATGTACAAAAGCTTCCTCAGAACGATGACTCGGCTGGCAGTGCCTCTTATTTCCGCCGCGCTCGTTCTCCTCGTGGTTCCCAAAGTCACTTACAGCCAGCAGGTCACCGCTGCCATTACCGGGAAAGTATCGGATCCTTCCGATGCTCCGGTTTCGGGCGCTAAGGTGACGGCCAAAGATCTTGATCGCGGAACAACCTTCAACAGCGTTGCCAACGCCGAAGGCATCTACAACCTGCCCCGGGTACCCGTAGGACGATACGAAATCCGCGCCGAAGCGCCGGGCTTTCAAGCCTCGCTTCAGCCCTCAGTCTCGCTCGACGTCAACCAAACCGCTCGTGTCAACTTCCAAATGAAACTCGGCCAGGTCACTGAGACCGTCGAAGTCAATAGTCAGGCGCCGCTGCTGCAAACAGAGAGCACCATGCTCGGTACCATCATCGACTCAAAGACCAATGAGTCTCTCCCGCTCGCCACGCGCAACTACATTCAGTTGACCCTGCTCGCGCCTGGTTCCGTGCACCCCGATCCCAGCACCATGACCAATGGAAGCGCCACCGGTGGCGGCGGACGCCCCTACGTCAATGGCAACCGCGAGCAGGCCAATAACTTCCTCCTCGACGGTCTGGATAATAACCAGGTATCCGACAATCTCGTCGGTTACACCCCCAGCGTAGACGCCATCGGCGAGTTCAACATGATCACCAACAATGCCTCCGCCGAGTTCGGCAACTTCATGGGAGGCATCATCAGCACCACCATCAAGTCCGGCACCAATCAGTTCCACGGTGACGCGTTCGAGTTCTTCCGTAACGATCGCCTCAACGCCAATTCCTGGTCCAATAACTGGAACGGTTCGCCCCGTTCCAAAGTCCGTTGGAATATGTTCGGAGCCACACTGGGCGGCCCTATCAAGAAGGACAAGCTGTTCTTCTTCGCCGATTTCCAGAGCCAGCGCTTGAACTTCCCCAATACAACCGGCACCCTGTCCCTCTTCACCGCCGCGGAGCGGCAAGGCGACTTCTCCCAATTGCTGAGTGAGAAGCAGATCCAGCTCTACAACCCCTTCAACATCGATCCCAGTGGCAAGCGCGTACCGTTCGCCAACAACCAGATCCCGCTCAGCCTGCTTGACCCTGTGGCGAAAAATCTCTTCGCATCGCAGTACTACCCTCTGCCGGTTAATTCCGGCCTGCAGAACAACTACTTCAACACCACAAATAGTCACACTTACAACGATCAGGGTGACATCAAGATCGATTACAATATCAGCCAGAAGGACCGCCTCTGGGGTCGCTATTCGCAGAGTTACCTTGATAACCCGGGGACAAATTCCTGGGTGCTGGCGTTCAATAGCTTCAACGAAACGCCCACCAAGAACAGCGTCATCAACTGGACCCACACCTTCTCGTCCAACATCGTCAACGAAGTGCGCCTGGGCGGAAACTACGTCCGGCTGCACAATGGCGGGTCTGACAACGGTCTCGGCAATATCGCTACTGACCTCGGTATCCGGAACGGCAACGACACAGGCCCGGGCCTGCTCTCATTAGGCATCGGCGGTGGCTTCGTCGGTGGCCTTGGTAATGCGAATATCGGCACGCAGCAGCTTTTTGCCGACACCGTCCTCCAGGCCCAGGACGCCATGATCGTCACCAAGGGGAAGCATATCTTCCACACCGGGTTCCAGTTCATGCGTCAGCGCGTTAACACCTTCTACGCCGGTAACAATGGCCGTACGGGTTTTATGAACTTTAGCGGCCGCTATACGGCCGGACCCGATGCGTTGGCTACCGCGGGCAGCGGCGCGGGCGCGGGAGAAGGCGACTTCTTCCTCGGTCTCCCGGATGACCTCGGCCGTGGTGTTAGAACGGGCACGTGGGGACAGCGCTCCAGCGTTTTCTCCGCTTACCTTCAAGATGACTACAAGGCCAGCGCCAATCTCACTCTCAATCTGGGCTTACGGTATGAGACGCATACGCCCTGGGTGGAGGTGAGAGACCGTATGGTCAACTTCGCGCCCATCAGTGGCCAGCTACAGCAGGCCGGCTCCGGCAGCTGTATCTATAGTGACTGTCGCGCCCTCTATAACAGTTACTACGGTGGCCTCAGCTTCCAGCCGCGATTCGGATTCGCCTACTCGCCGGACATGCTGGGCCGCAAGTTCGTCGTTCGCGGCGCTTATACCATCTCGTCCTATCTGGAAGGCACCGGCACCAATCTCCGCCTGCCTCTGAATCCGCCCATCAACCAGGAGTTTGAGAATCGCTACGACAGCTTCTCGCTGCCGAAGTCGCGCACCGAAGACGGTCTCACCGTGTTGGGCGCGGCATCCGATCCCTACGCTGGCACCAACATCCGCCTCTGGGATCCCAACATCAAGCCAGCCATCGTGCAGCAGTGGAATCTCTCCATGCAGTATCAGTTCAACAACACCGCCACGCTTCAAGTTGGTTACGTTGGCCAGCACAGCACCCACCTCATGGTGCCCATGCCGTACTTCCAACGCCAATTGAACGCGGACAAGACGACTTCGCCCAGCCCGTTCCTCTCCGGCAACCCGGCCCTTGCGAACATCTCTCAGATCTCCGGTACCGAATCGAATGGGAACCAGCGTTACGACGCCCTACAGGCTGTTCTGCAGAAGCGCCTTAGCGACGGTCTGCAATACCAGGTGGCGTACACTTACTCCAAGTGCATGACCAACTCCAGCGGCTACTACGGCTCCTGGGGCGGCCAGACCACACCGACGTCGCCTTACTGGCAAAACCTTTACGACATGAAGGCCGAATGGGGTCCCTGCTATTACGACGTCACCCACATACTGACTTCTTACGCCGTCTACGAACTACCCATCGGCCGCGGCAAGAAACTCGGCAAAGACATGGGCAAGGCGGCCAACGCCATCATTGGCGGCTGGCAGACCAGTGGTATCTGGTCCTGGCATGGTGGATTCCCGCTCACCGTCTCCGCCGGCGACGCTTCAGGCACAAACTCCCGCGGTTCGCGCGCCAACTGCATTGCGCCAGGCAAAGTCTTCGGCAAACAGGAATACTCCGGCGGTGGCTATCAGTGGTTTTCACCTGATTCCTATGGCCCCGCTGATCCAGGCACCTTTGGCACCTGTGGCGTCGGAACCATCCGTGGTCCGGGTCTGTTTGACATCGACGCGAGTGTGGAGAAAGGCTTCGCTCTTTCTGAACGCTTCAACCTCCACTTCAGAACGGATTTCGTCAATCTCCTGAATCACACTATTCTCAATTCGCCAGGCACAGATCTCGGAGGTAGCCTCGGTGTGACCCAAGGGTCGCAACCCGGCCGCACGATTCAACTCGCGTTGAAGCTCTACTATTGATGCAATGGAATTGATAGATAGCAAGGCCGCCGGCTCCACCCCGGCGGCTTCTGCTTTATGTTTAGATGGAGCGTACGGGGAGCCATGAACATCGTCGACGTCCTCTGTCTCGCGGCCTTCGTCGCCACCGTCTCCGCGCAAACCCTGCCCAAGCCTGCTCCCGCCGTCGATCCCAATAAAATCGCCGGCTTGCTCGAAACCGGCCGTTGCCCTGAGGCGCTGCCACAAGCCATGAAGGCATACACGCGAGCCGCCGATGTCGATCTCAAATGGCGCATCGGCTCAGCAGGCGTTCGCTGCGCCATGGCGCTTAACAAGACCAGCGACGCCGCCGATTTCATACAGGCGCTCAATCGCAGCTTCCCCAAGGATCCTGATGTTCTCTATCTCACCGTCCATACTTACTCCGACTTATCCATTCGGGCCTCGCAGGAGTTACTCTTCACCTCGCCCGCGTCCCATCAGGTGCGTCAGCTTAACGCCGAAGCTTGGGAAATGCAGGGCAAATGGGACGAGGCTGCCGAAGAGTACAAGGCCATCAGCGCTGAGAATCCGAAGCTGCCCGGCCTGCACTATCGCCTCGGCCGCCTGATCCTCTCCAAGCCGCAGACGGCCACTACCGTTCAAGACGCGAAGAAGGAGTTCGAAGAGGAGTTGAAACTCGATCCCGCCAACGCCGGGGCCGAATACGTCCTTGGAGAACTCGCTCGCGAAGACGGTGAAATGCCCGTCGCCATCGGACACTTCGCTAAGGCAGCCAGGCTCGAACCGGGCTTCGCCGACGCCCACATCGGTCTCGGCCGCGCCCTCATCGGCGCAGAGCGCGGCGCCGAAGCGGTCGCTCCTCTGGAGCAGGCGTTGAAACTCCAACCCGCCAACCCCGCCGTCCACTACAACCTTGCCATCGCCTACAAACGCGCCGGCCGCGAAGAGGACTCCCTTCGCGAAGCCAAACTCCATCAGGAAATGTCCGCGCGCGCCCGCGAAGCCAAGGAAAATGTGCAGAAGGGCGTCATGGGTGGCGCGGACCGTCGTGGCACGCCCTCGCCCAAGTGAAGTCCCGTCTGTTGCTGCTGATCTTCATCGGCGCGGCGTTCCCTGCCGCGGAACCCCCTCCGTTGTTCACCAACTCCACCCAAGCCGCCGGCATCAATTTCGTGCATGCCAAGGGGAACAAGGGAGCGGCCACCATCCTCGAAGAAGCGGGACCGGGTGTCTGCGTGGCCGATTACGATAGTGACGGCTGGCAGGACATCTACTTCGTCAACGGCCGCGGCCCCCACTCCCTCTACCGCAACAACCAGAATGGGACATTCACCGACGTCACCACTAAGGCGGGCGTGGCCGGCAACGCCTACGGTCTCGGTTGCGTTTGGGGCGACTACGACAACGATGGTCACCCTGACCTCTACGTCTCGCAGTATGGGCACAACATCCTCTATCGCAACAACGGCGACGGCTCGTTTACCGATGTCACCGCTAAAGCCGGTGTCGACGGAGCCGCCTTCGGTACCGTCTTTCACACGGGTGCGACGTTCTTTGACTACGACAAAGACGGCTTTCTCGATCTCTACACCGGTGGCTATGTCGATTTCGGTCCCCAAAGCCGCCAGACTTGTAAACTCGGCTCAAGCAGCGAAGCCAGTTGCCCACCGTCCGTCTACAGTGGCTCGCCCGCGGTCCTCTATCGCAACAACGCCGACGGAACGTTCACTAACGTCACCCGCAAGGCCGGCATCTATCAACCTAAGGGAAAGAACCTCTCCGTTCAGGCGGTGGACTACGACAACGACGGCTGGCCCGATCTAATGGTGGCCAACGACGGAGTGGAGGCATACCTTTATCACAACGAGCACAACGGAACGTTTAAAGAGGTCGCTCTGACCAGCGGAGTTGCCCTCTCCGGCGACGGCCTCACCATGGCCGCCATGTGCATCTCCTTCGGCGACTACGACAACGACGGTAACCTCGATCTCTACATCTCCGACTTCCAGAACGCACCGGATCACATCTGGCACAATGACGGCCACGGCTTCTTCGACGAAGTCAGCGTCCGTGCTGGAATCGCTGTCATCACTAAGTCCCTGCTCAGTTTTGGAGGCGGTTTCTTCGACTACGACAACGACGGTCTCCTCGACCTCTTCATCGCCAACGGACACGTCTATCAGGGTGTGGAAGCCTATAAACAGATCAATTCGCTCTTCCACAATGAGGGACGGGGCAAGTTCATCGAAACGGCGAAACAATCCGGCGAAGCCTTCACCGTCCCCCACCTCGGCCGCGGAGCCGCCTTCTTCGACTACGACAATGACGGCTTCATGGACGTAGTAGTGGGTAACAATGACGACCCGCCGCTTCTTCTCCACAACAACGGAGTCTCCGTGGGCCACTACCTCAACTTGCAATTGGTAGGCACGAAGTCAAATCGAGACGCCATGGGAGCCCGCGTCAAGGTGACCGCCGGAGGAATCACTCAGATGCGCGAGATCGCCGGAGGAGGCAGCTACCTGTCGCAAAGCGACCTGCGCGCCCACGTCGGGTTAAAGTCAAACAAAACAGCCGACGTCGTAGAGGTATGGTGGCCCAGCGGAGCCCATCAACTCTTCCAAAGCGTAGAAGCCAACCACTTCTACACAATCACCGAAGGCCGCGCCCCAATCCTTGTTAATCCAGGTGCTAACCGAGCCCCGACCGTGAGGGAGAGTCCACTTAATGAGTAGTCGGATAGCTAATCCCCAACTGCTCCAGATAAGTATCATACTTCGACGAATCATAATAGAACGCCTTCATCCGCTCCCGGTACTCATCCATAATCTTCTTATTCATCCCAATTGCCGGAGTATCTTCCGCCCGCAGGAAGCTTTTGTACTTCACCGTCTTGGTCTGGACGTTATTGAAATAGTCCCAAGCCGCCGTCACCAGCGCCGGGCGCGTCAATAAATCCAGAATCGTCATGGCTTGGACTTTCGCCCCCGCCACCACGCCTTTATGCGCCACCGGAGTCGCCATGGCGATAGCGTTCGCCCAGTGATGTCCAGGCCCTCCGGAAACGTTTGCCGGATATACCAGATTCACCGTCGGCACATTCCAGGAGATATCGCCGATATCGTCTGAAGGCCCGCCACTAGGCTCACCGTCCTCAGACGCAGGAGGCCGCAGTGCCTTCAACTGCGTCACCGGTTCGTGCGGTTCCACCTTCAACTCGCTTTGCAACGCCTGAGCCAGCCGACGGTCCGCCTCCGACCATTCCGGCAATCCCACTTTCTCCATATTCCGCGCCATATCTTCCGCGATGGGCCGGTTGAAGTATCCCGGCCACGCCGTGCCCAACAGCCGCGAAGTAAACGTAGTATCTGTCATCAACGCGGCGCCCTTGGCCATGTTATCGCCGATGCGCCACAAGTTCATCACACGGTCATAATCCGTTTCACGAAAGTAAAACCACACCGCTGCATTCTGAGGCACGACATTCGGCTGATCTCCGCCGTTGGTAATGACATAGTGGACGCGGGTGGCCGGCCGCAGATGCTCGCGGCGGTATTCATATCCAGTCGTCATCAGCTGCACCGCATCTAGCGCGCTCTTTCCTCGCCACGGAGCCCCCGCCGCATGCGCGCTCTCCCCATGAAATTGATACTCAATCGACACCATCCCGCTATTGCCCGATGGCCCGTACGACACCCACAGATCGCCACCCACATGGGCGAACAAGCACACATCGACGTCCTTGAACACGCCCGCCCGGACATAGTAGGCCTTCGATCCCAGCAACTCCTCCGCCACCCCCGGCCACAGCTTCAACGTCCCCGGCAGATGCTCGCGCTCCATCACCTTCTTCGCCGCCAGCGCGGCCAGAATCTGCAGCGGCATCCCCGAGTTGTGTCCTTCGCCGTGCCCCGGCGCGCCTTCAATCAGCGGGTCATGATAGGCCACGCCCGGCTTCTGCGACGCCTGCGGAATATCGTCGATATCGGACCCCAGCGCGATCACCGGTTTTCCTTGTCCCCACGTGGCGACGAAAGCAGTAGGTATCCCCGCGACGCCGCGCTCCACATGGAATCCCTCTTTCTCCAGGATTCCAGTAAGATACTTCGACGTCTCAAACTCCTGGAACCCCAACTCCCCATAGCTAAAGACGGTATCCACCATCACCTGAGCCTGCTTCTTCATACCGTCGATCTCACCGGCCATATCGGCCTTTAGCGCAGCCAACTTCGCCTCTGAGACTTGGGTTTGGGCGGAAGCACACACCGCCGAGAAGATAAGGACCACCGCGAGTTTCTTCACTCCGTGAAGATAGCCGAACCCGCCCCAGTCCGCAAGCAGAGGCCGTCAGTATACGAGGTCTGGCGCCACCTTCGCTTGTGCAAGGTCAGTAACCAGCGTCATCCCCAACGTCCGCACTGGGTCTCCAACGGGAGGAGACCAGCGATCAACAATGTGGTACCGCCCTTCGCTTACGTCTTCCACTATCCACTGTGCTCCATCCGTACCACCCAGGTTCCCGTGGCTGGGCATCTCCCAAAACCGGGACTGATGCAGCAGAGTGAGCATTGGCGTCGTACCGTGCTTGCCGGCAGGCGTAGTTACTGCCTCTTGTCGATCACTGCACCCGAGGACGCCGGGCGGGAAGTACTCGTGAGGGGATGCCGTCCGTCCCGCTTGCACGCTCGGACGGCACGGTATGTACTCCGCTTCCCGCGCCAAATCCTTCGGCATCGTGTCAACCCAGACCGCGGCGCCAATCCATCGCTTCGCCTCAAGGTAGACCGACTCCGATGCGTAGGGAAGAGCCATGACACAGAACGCACAAGCAGCGACAATACCAACGCCAAGCACCAAGCTCGCACCAAGAATGATCCGCCGCGATCTCGTCACCGCGCCCATCATAGCGCCTGTTTCTTCGTGACGTCGGTAGAAGCCTCTCAGTGAGCAGGTACCGGGTTTGCCCCGATCGAGTCTAGCTCAGCGATCACGTCAGCAGAAAGCTCCAATGTTGCCGCCGCTAGATTCTCGCGAAGATGATCGATGGAGGAGGTTCCCGGAATCACCAGAATGTTAGGCGATCGCTGCAGAAGCCAAGCTAAAGCAACCTGTATCGGTGTGGCACCGAGGCGCGTGGCGGCATCGGTTAACGTAGCCGACTGCAAGGGCGTGAATCCGCCTAGTGGAAAGAACGGTACGTAGGCAATACCGTTCCGGGCAAGATCGGCGATCACGGCATCGTCGGCGCGTTGCGCGAGGTTGTACTGGTTCTGCACGCAGACTATGGGGGTGATTCGCTGGGCTTCCGCGATCTGCGCTTGCGTGACGTTGCTCAGCCCGATGTGACGGATCAAACCTCTTCTCTGAATCTCGGCCAAGGCGCAAAGCGACGCCTCGATCGATCCCTCGGCAGGTCCGTGGACATCGAACATCACTCGCAGATTGACGACGTCGAGCACATCGACTCCCAGATTGCGGAGATTGTCGTGAACGGCAGCCGTTAGTTCCTCGCGCGAGAACGCAGGATTCCAGGATCCATCCTCACCCCGCAGACAGCCGATCTTGGTTACGATCACCAGGCCGTCAGGATACGGCGACAGCGCCTTCCGTATGATCTGGTTGGTGACATGAGGGCCATAAAAATCGGACGTATCGATATGGTTCACTCCGTGGGCGACAACCTCTCGCAGAACGGCGATCGCTCCATCCACATCTTTGGGAGGTCCCCATACCAGCTTGTTCCCATCTCGCCCGGCCAGTTGCATCGCGCCGTAGCCAATGCGGTTCACGGTTAGAGACGTCGCGGGAAATGTGAAGCTGCCGCTTAGTGTCTTCTGTTGCGTCATTCTCTTTTCCTCCTAGGGAAGGCTGTCAGTGGAAGGATTTACTCGATTGGCGAGCTGCGCTGCGGCCGCTATTGTGAGAGTTCGCCATTCACGAGTTGTAGCGGGAAGATCAGTGCTGGCCGTCAGCTCCCTCAACCAGTCTTCTGCCGCTACATCCGCTTCTTTTGACCCAAACCTCTCCGTCACAGCGGTAACGAAGGCCGAAAGCTCCCGCTCCGCCATCGTCTTAGTCAGCATGGGTTCATTCATATCCTCAATCACCACGGGATCGTTCCGAGTTTTGCGTGTGTGAACGTACCGGTTGGGCCGTCTGGTCCAAGCAGCGCAACACGAACCGCCTCGGCGGCGCCCTCTTCCACTGTCTCCGTGCCCGAATAGTTGTTCAGGTTCGTCTTCGTGTAGCCGGGGGTGACCGCGTTCACCTTGATTCCCGTCGACTCCAATTCGATCGCCATAGCCACCGTCATCGCGTTGAGTGCCGTCTTCGATGCAGGGTAAACCGGGCCGAAGATCGAGCGGTAGGGAGAGTTCGGGTCGGAGTTCGCCGTCAGTGAGCCCAAGCCGCTCGACACGTTGACAATGCGCGCGAACGGTGCCTCACGCAGCAACGGCAGCATCGCCTGGTACACAGCGAGAACGCCGAATACGTTGGTCTCCCACACCGCGCGTACTTCGTCGAGCGACACGTTGCTCGGGCGAGTCGACTGCGCAAACTCCTCGATGGACATCCCTGGCTTCAAGCTGGTGTTCGCGATCGCGGCGTTGTTGATCAGCACGTCCAGGCGCCCAAACTCGTCACGGATACGCTTCGCGGCGGCGGTGATTGAGGCCACATCCGTCACGTCGAGTTGAACCGCGTGAGCATCTCCCTGGATCGACTTCGCCGCATCCTCGCCGCGTTCCAGATTCCGTGACCCCACCAGCACAGTGAAGCCGTGTGACACAAGATCCTTTGCGATCTGAAGACCGATTCCTTGATTCGCCCCGGTTACCAGGGCGACTCGTTTGTCTTGTTCTTTTTGATAAGGCATTCGGTTCTCTCCCATTCACGCTTCGAAGTTCATTGCTTCCAGGTCGGAAATTAGCCCGGGTCCGATGGGGCGCCATCCCAGGCGCTCTTGCGTCAGAGCGCTCGAAGCCGGCATGTCGAGACCGGCGAAGTTTCCCAGGAAGCCAAAATGTTGAATTGCTTGCTCGGGGGGAACGGAGACAACCGGCACTTTCAAACCTCGACCGATTGCTTCTGCGATCTCCTTCATCGTCACTCCCTCTTCGCCCACCGCGTGATACCGCGCTACCGTCGCGTTCTTGTCAGACGCCGACTTCTCAAGCGCGAGGCGGTACAGGCGCGCCGCATCCAGCCGATGCACCGCCGCCCAACGTGCCAGCCCGTCACCGAAATAGCCTGAGACACGTTTTTCACGAGCCACCGCAATTAGCAGTGTGACAAAGCCTTGCTTCACTGGATCGTGGACTTGCGGTAACCGCATCACCGATGTCGGTACGCCGCTGAGGGCCACTGAAACCGCCGTTTGTTCCGAGACCCTTGGATACGAATCGTGAGCCGCGGCAGGGGGCAGGTCCTCTTCTGTGGCGGAGCGGCCTGGCGCAATGGTCCCGATTCCGGAAGTCACGATCAACGGGCGCTCTGAGCCGGCCAGCACGGCGCCAAGAGTCTCAATAGCTTGACGGTCAAGTTCGCAGTTGGCCGCGAACTTCGAAAAGTCATGATTGAAGGCGCAGTGAATCACGCCGTCCGCCAGCGCCGCTCCGCTGCGCAGGCTTTCGAGGTCTTCGAGGTCACCACGATGAACCTGAGCACCGATGGCGGCAAGGGTTTTGGTGCCTTCCTCTGACCGCGCAAGACCGAGCACCTGATGACCTGCGCCGATCAGCTCCCCGGCGACGGCAAAGCCGACGAATCCGGTAGCTCCCGTAACAAAAACACGCATGTTCTGGTCCTTTCTGGGTTGACCGAACGATTACAATCTGATAAAACGGAGATAGTCTCCGCATACATAGATTAGCGGAGACTGTCTCCGGTTGCAATCTATTTTCGATGGTTACGAAACGTTCTCAACCTGCCCCACGAAAACCGCGCGCCGATGCGGAACGGAATCGCGACCGCATTCTGGAGGTCGCCAAAGAGGCGTTCACCAAATTTGGCGCGGAGGCGAGCCTGGATGAGATCGCCAAACAGGCGGGCGTCGGAGCGGGTACTTTGTACCGCCATTTTCCCTCGCGGGAAGCCCTGATCGAGGCAGTTTATCGGACCGAAGTAGGAAAGTTGGCCGCGGCGGAGCGGGCCTTCGCGGAGACCATGCCGCCGATTGCGGCATTGCGAGCCTGGATGATGTTATTCGTCGACTACATCGCGGCGAAGAAGATCATCGCACCGGTGTTGAATACGTTGCTCGGGGAAGCCTCAAAGGTTTTCGAATCCTCTCACGCTCAAATCTGGGACGCGATTCGCGCGTTGGTAAAGCGCGCCATCAAAAGCGGCGACATCCGAAAGGACCTCGACCCGATTGATCTTCTGCGAGCCTTGATTGGCGTATCGAACGTCGCCACCGGCCCTGACTGGCAGCAGAGCGCCAAACGCCTGGTGGACATTCTCATCACAGGTTCGCGGCCAGTCAAGTAGATCTGTGGCAGCCATCGCCAGCCTTACGGAATCGCGTAGTAGCGGTAAGAACTCGTCCATTGAAACTCTCTCCCCGGCGCGACCGACACTGCTATGAATGGTTCAACGGAGACATTACTTCGAATCGACCACAGGTTAACGCTCTTTAGCGGCTTGTCTCCTCGCATGCTCATCCCGGCCTTCAGTGCACTGTTTTCGACGCGGATCTCATGATCGGCAGCGGTATCGCCAAATCCAGAGATTGGGAACGACACGACATCCTCTCCAGCCAGAGTCCGCTTGTAGACAACCTTCTTCCCTTCAATCGCCGCCAGGTCCGGCTTTGGGTTGTGCTCAGTGTTCACCTCGAACGGCAGCATCAGAGTCGTCCCTGCCTGCGGCCCCTTGCCGTCGATCACAAGGAAGTTGTGGTTGTAGACTTGCGTCTCGATCGCGTTCTTTCCGATGTTCCTTAAGCTGTGCGCGAGCTCCATTTCGCTCTTGCCTTTCACCAGACGCAGCGTCTTGCGGTATTCGTAGCCGTAGCCGGAGGATGCGTCGTTCAGGATCTGGAGGATTTCGATCGAGTCCGCGTTGCGCTTGACGGACCACTTTCCGTGATCGGCAATCTGATATAGCCTGTAGGCGTCATAAGCCTTCTCATCCGGGCGCTTCAGCATACCGACGCCAATTTTCACGAAGGTTCCGCCTGGTTTCGCTGGGTCGTATCCAAGCGGCTGGAACTCATCGGCCGGACCCATCGTCGAACTGCACGGACCTGCCACGATGTCGTCGCCATCATAGACGAAATCTCGAACGGTTCCGCTGCGCTTGGTGAACCATGGGCCGTAGTAGCTATGGCCATTCGCCTCAAGTGAGCGGATAACGCCGGACCAATCAAACCGCGTCCCCTGATAGAAGCCGCTTGTCGGATCCGGCAAATACACCGTTACGCTGATTCTTCCATTTGAGATCTTCGCTTCAGGCGGACCCGCCGCCATCGCGGCAAGGGCGCTCAAGAGGGCAAATTCCACGAGCAATCGCATGTAAGGCATTATCTCCAAACTACGCCTACCCTGATGGAATGGGCTGCATTCTCTGGCGGGCTCAGGTCCCACTGTTGGTTGGTCTGGCAGCAAGATCCTCGTTCCCTACTCATGCCGCAGCGCGACCAGCGGATCAATTCGGGACGCCCTTCTTGCCGGCGCATAGCCAGCGAGAAGAGTGGCGCTCAGCAGAACGACAGCAGCCAGCGCCAAGGCCCTCGGATCATTGGATTGGGTCTGGAACAGCAACGATCTGACAAGGCGGAACCCACCTAACGCGGCAGGCACGCTGATCGCGAGTCCCACCGCTGCTAATAGGAGAACGCGGCGTAGGACCATCCATACGACAGCGCTGCGTTGTGCGCCCAATGCCATACGGATTCCAATTTCACCCACCTGCCGCGCGACGCTGTAAGACATCGTCCCGTAGAGTCCCACGCATGCGGTTAGCAGAGCGAGAATCCCGAAACCTGTGCAGAGCTTCGCAAACGTGAGTTCCCGGTTAATCGTCCGATCAATTTCCACTGCCTGTGTGACCACGTTTGTGACGGGTATGCGTGAATCTGCCTGTCGCACGATCTCATGCACACTCTGGACATACCTTAGCGGATCGCCCGCAGTGCGCAGCGCGTAGGTCACCCGGTCCGGGGGAAACTGGCTGACTGCTACGAACACGGTCATTGCATTCTCGTCTTCGTTTTTCAGACCACCATAACGCAGGTTCGCCGACACGCCGACAATTTCCAGATCGCGCTTATTGTCCACGAACGTGATGCGCCGGCCGACGGGATTCTCGTTCTTGAAGTAAGTCCGCGCCAGCCGCTCACTGATCACCACAACCGGCGTGGAACCGGGCCGGTCGCGGTCGTCAATCTCTCGCCCGGCCAGAATCGGAATCTGCATCGTCGTGAGGAAACGGGGTCCGGCGGTCATTACGCTTGCGCCGTCAATGCTAACAGCGCCTATCTTCATCGCCCCCCTGTATGTCTCCCCTGCATGGCCCGCGCTGATAATCGAGGCGTGCGAAAGCGTCGCGCTGCTCACTCCGGGAATCGTTTCGAAGCGCTTGCGCAGGTCCGTATAGAAAGTGGTGATCTCCGGGTCGCGATGCCCGGCCTGGCGCGCATTCAATGAGAACAGCAGGATGTTCTCGCGGGCGTAACCCAGTTGGACCGAGTGCAGCTTGTTGAGTGTCTGCACAAACAAACCCGCCGCCACCAGGATGAGGAAAGACATAGCGATCTGGGCGACCACCAGAACGTGTTGCGCGAGGCGGCGCGGTCCGCCCCCGCGGCCATTCTTCAGCGCGGGCATCACGTCCGGACGCGTAGACTGAATCGCGGGAATGAGGCCAAATATGAGGCCGCAAACCACTGACAGCGCCACCGTCACGCTCAGCACGTTCCAGTTCAATTCCGCGTGCAGCGTAAAGTTCTCCTGCCCTTTGGAAAACAGCAACGTCAGCCATCGCACGCCCCAGATCGCAAACAAGATCCCCAAGGCCCCGCCGAGCGACGCCAGCATCACACTCTCTGTAAGCAACTGCCGCACGATGCGGAATCGTCCCGCCCCCAGGCTGAGCCGGACAGCCATCTCGCGCCGTCGCGCGGCAGCCCTTGCCAGCAACAGATTGGCGATGTTCGCGCACGCAATCGCCAGAATCAATCCCACCATTGTCAGCAGCACGTACAAAGGTTTCGAATACTCGCGGCGTAAGCTACCCAGACCGGCGGCGCCGGGATTAAGAATCAGCGCCGGCAGTCTGGCGCGCTCGCCGTCGGTGTTCGCAGTGGTGGCAACCCATTGGTGGAACTGAGGAGCCAGCACTGCCTGAGCCTGTGCCATGGTGACGCCGGGACGCAGGCGGCCCATCATTTCGATCCAGTAGAAATTTTCGTCGCCATACATCCGAGCCGACTGGGCGCCGTCTACCAACACATTCGCGTGCAACGGAAGGTACAGCTCCGGCACCGCCGCGGGGTCGACTCCGAAGAATTCCGGCGGTGCGACACCAATCACCGTGAAGGGAATATTGTCGACAAGAATGGGCTGCCCGATCGCACTCGGCGGTCCGCCAAAGCGATTTTGGCTGGCAGCAAAACTGATGACTGCCACTGGCGCCGCGCCGGGACGGTCGTCTTCGGATTCGATTAGACGTCCCGCGGCCGGCGACACGGCCAAGCCGCGGAAATACTCGCCGCTGACGTACTCCGTGCTGGCGCTCATGGCCTGCCCGCGCACGGCGAGGGTACATTTTTGTCCGTTGAAGTATCCGAAGACCGTGGAAAAGACAGGACTCTCCTCGCGAAACGTCTCGAACGCCCGGTACGGGAACATGCCGCTCACCATGGTGCCTTTGTTACCCGGCCACAGAATGCCTTGCACCCCGTGTACGACGTGGGCCCATTCCTTATCGGCGTTCTGCGGTGACCGGCTATTCCAGTGCGCCGCTTCCCGCCTTAGTCCCCGCGTACT
>JBDTMC010000143.1:0-16100 GCA_039934475.1 Bryobacteraceae bacterium
AGAGCGGCCCGGGCCGTCGGGTCCTGAGTGGCTTTTGCTTCCGTCGTCAGCTTCTTGATCTCGGCCTTCGTGGCATCCGTTTGCGACTTCCAGGCCGTCACTTCGTCCGGCGCAGCCTTCGGTATATTGTTCTCAAACACTCCAGAGAAATAGGCCTGCAACCGGTAGTAGTCGGATTGCCGGAACGGATCGAATTTGTGATCGTGGCAGCGGGCGCACCCCAGCGTCACTCCCAGCAGCGATCCGCTGACCGCGTTCGCCATCTCCGTCATCACTTCATTTCGGCTGCTGGCCACCTCTTGATTGCCGGCGTTGCGGCGTACCGGACCCAGGCGCAGGAAGCCCGCCGCCACCAGCGTTTCGTCCTCTTGCGGCGCCATCTCGTCACCCGCAATCTGCTCTGTTACAAACCGATCGAATGGTTTGTCGTTCTGAAAAGCCCGAACCACGTAGTCGCGGTAACGCCACGCGCCGTTCAAATGAGTGTCGTACTCAAACCCCTCCGTTTCCGCGAATCGCACTACGTCCAGCCAGTGCTGTCCCCAACGTTCTCCGTAATGCGGACTGCGAAGCAAGCGATCCACCAGGTTCTTGTAAGCGTCCGCGGACTTGTCTCTCACAAATGCGGTCACCTCGGCGGGTGACGGTGGCAGGCCGGTCAGGTCGTAAGAAACGCGCCGGATCAAGGTAACGCGGTCGGCTGGCGGCGAGGGCTTCAACCCATCTTTCTTCAGTCGCGCCAACACAAAGGCGTCAATCGGGTTCGCAATCCACGCGGAATCCGAAACACCATCGAAGGAGGGAGCCACAACGGTCTTGCGCGCTTGAAAAGCCCAGTGGCGGCGCTCCAGCGGCGTATAGGTGCCTAGCGGAGCAATGCTCTCCCCGGCCAGCGCCACACAACAAACAGCAATGCTCGCCGCTGCGAATCTCCGGTTCACGCTTCTCCTCCCACCATTCCCGGTTCGGCCAGCCCGGGTGCATGATAGTCGATTATATTGCGTTCCGACTCCGGCGGCATGCTAACTTGGAAAATCGCATGGGAAAACGCAGTCTCACTCCTGAAGCCGTGGAACAGTATGTCTCCTTCGAACTGCTCCGCGAAACCGATGTGCAACAGCGGCTCCGGGCGGAGACCTCAAAGCTGGCGCCGAATCATGCCGCCATGCAGATCGGCCCGGACCAGGGCGCTTTCTTCGCTTTGCTCTTCCGTGCCACGGGCGTCAGGCGCGCCCTTGAGATCGGCACGTTTACTGGTTACAGCGCGCTCGCCGTCGCCTCCGCGTTGCCCCCGGGCGGCACGTTGATCGCCTGCGACATCAGCGACGAGTGGACCAGCATCGGGCGCCGCTACTGGCAGGAAGCGGGCGTGGCAGACCGCATCGATCTTCGCCTCGGTCCCGCCCAACACACCCTGCAGTCCCTCATCGACGCCGGCGAAGCCGGAACCTTCGACTTTGCCTTCATCGACGCCGACAAGACCGGCTATGACGCTTATTACGAAGCGTGCCTCACCCTGCTCCGTCCGAACGGTCTCATCGCTCTCGACAACGTTCTCTGGAGCGGTGCAGTTGTGGACCCCGCGGACCAGAGCGAGGACACCCTGGCGCTGCGTGCGATCAATCGGAAAATACGCGACGATAGCCGCGTGGAAGCCGTCCTTCTGACGGTTGGCGATGGCATCATGCTCGCGCGCAAGAAGTAACTCGAGGAGAATTAGGTCATGTACGTAGTTTCAGGAGTGAGCGGCAACACCGGAGCCATCGTCGCGCAAACGCTGATCGATCGTGGTGTGCCCGTCCGTGTTGTGGTTCGCAAAGAAGGCAAGGGTGCGAAGTGGGCTGCCAAAGGCGCGCAGGTTTCGGTTGCCGATCTTGCCGACGGTGCCGCTATGACCCAGGCCTTTGCCGGAGCCGCGGGCGCCTACGTGCTGAACCCGCCCGCTTATGGCGTGGCCGATCCTTTTGCACGCGCCGGCGAAGTGGCCGCGGCGCTGGCCGCCGCCGCGAAAGCCGCCGCAGTCCCCAAGTTAGCCGTTCTCTCCAGTGTGGGCAGCCAACATGCTGCTGGCACCGGCATGATCCGCACTAATCACATCATGGAGACGGTTTTGAGGGACGCCGCGCCGAGCGTGGTCTTTGTCCGCTGCGCCTACTTCATGGAAAACTGGGCCCCCATGCTTGGCGTGGTCTCCGCGATGGGAAACCTGCCGAGCTTTCTGCTGCCGCTTGATCGCGCCATACCGATGGTGTCTCCCAAAGACATCGGCCGCGTGTCTGCCGACGCGCTGCTCGAAGAATGGAACGGCACCCGCATCGCGGAGCTCGAAGGTCCGGCGCGCTACTCGCCCAACGATGTGGCAGCCGCCTTCGCCAAGGCAGTCGGTTCGGAAGTTACGCCCCTTGCCGTCCCCGAAGCGCAGTGGAGTTCACTCATGCAGATGGGGGGCATTCCCAAGCAGTCTGTGCCCTATATGGTTGAAATGTTCCAGGGCGTAAACAGCGGCCTTACCGATTTCGAAGGTGCGGGCGCCAGTCATATTTACGGCCGCGTCACTCTGGAAGAAGCGATAGCCGGCATCATTAACGGCTGACGCAAATGGTTAGCTCGAAGCTCGCTGCCGCGCTGAGTGGGCGGCCACTTTAGACCGGTTCCCGCATAGATTCATGCTGCACCATACGCGAGTGCCTCTCTTGCTAGCGTCGTAGAAATGCACCACGCAGTTGCGGCACTGCCGGATACGCTGGGAATCGACGTCCGTCAGCAGGCCTGAGGTCGCCGACGCCAAGGGGGCAAACACATCCAGCGGAACCTGCGGATCGAATCGTTTCCGGCGCTCCCAATTCAACTCCCCCATGAACACTTGCTCGGCTTCGGGATATTGCGCCAGTAGCCGGTTCAGTTCTGAAACGAAACTCGCGGATGCCGATTCACCCGCCTCCATCTGAATTACCACCCTCCGCAGCCGTTCCCGAAAGCTCTGTATCTCCCCGATGGAGCCAGACCATTTTTTACCGAGTCGCGCCGCCTGAGCCGGCGTCACCAGGCCCGCCGCCCCCAACCACTTCGCCAATGCTGAAGCGTCCGGCAGCAGTTCCATCGGCTGACCATCCATCACTGGCCGCGTGTTTAGGAAATCCAAGACGAGGTGGTTGCCCACAAACAGGAAGCCATCGCGCCACTCGCTTTGCATTTCTCTATAAAATAACATAACCGTTAAAGAGTCGTTTAAGAGGTTAGCTTCATCTCAACTACCATGACGAGCTACCGATATGCCAACATCGACGGTCTGAAGATCTTTTATCGCGAAGCGGGACCGAGGGACGCGCCTACAATCGTCCTGCTGCATGGCTTTCCATCCTCCTCGCACATGTTTCGCGATCTGATTCCCAAGTTGGCTGACCGGTTCCACATCATCGCGCCCGATTTTATCGGCTTCGGATACAGTGACCAGCCCAGCCACACGGATTTCGCCTATACCTTCGATAACCTCGCTGCCAACATCGAGAAGCTCGTCTTCACTGAACTCGGCCTCACGCGTTTCAGCATCTACGTTCAGGACTACGGCGCGCCGATCGGTTTCCGGCTTGCTTCACGCCATCCCGAAGCGATTGAAGCCATTGTGGTGCAGAACGGAAACGGCTACGCCGAGGGGCTCAACGAAGGATGGGGTCCACTGCGAGCGTTTTGGGCGAACCGCAATCCGGCAACCGAGGCGCCCATCCGTCAGCTAATCACTGCGCAGACCACAAGGTTCCAATATGAACACGGCGCGGCCGACCCTAGCAGCATCAGTCCCGATTCCTACACTTTCGACCAGTTCTTCCTCGATCGTCCTGGTAACGACGCCATCCAACTGGACCTGTTTTACGACTACGCATCGAACCTGGGTCGCTATGACGAATGGCACGCCTACTTTAGGGCCCATCAACCGCGCATGCTGATCACCTGGGGTAAGCACGACCCGTTCTTCACTGTCGAAGGAGCCCAAGCCTATCTCAGCGATCTTCCGAAAGCCGAATTCCATCTGCTCGATGCCGGTCATTTTGCCCTCGAAGACCACAGCGAAGAGATCGCAAACTACATCCGGCAATTCCTGAGCGCGTAAAGGAGGCTCCATGTTCGTCAAAGAGATCTGGCGTTACCCTGTGAAATCGATGGCCGGGGAACGGGTATCGCAAATCGAAGCCGGCCCGTTGGGACTGGCTGGCGACCGTATCGTGGTAGTGCATAGGCGCGGCCGCGTCGTGACGTCGCGTACACATCCTAAACTTCTCGGCCTCAAGGGGACCATTGGACCTGATGGTGCTCCACGCATCTCCGGGAACCCCTGGAACTCGCCCGAAGCGCTGGCGCTGGTGAGAGAAGCGGCGGGCGCGGACGCGGAGCTCACAGCTTACGAGGGAGCCGATCGCTTCGACATACTGCCGCTGCTTGTTGCCACCGATGGAGCCATCGCGCACATGGGCTTCGATAGCCGCCGTCTTCGCCCAAATCTCATTATCGGAGGGGTCGAGGGACTCGAAGAGCGGAAGTGGCCCGGCCGCCGTCTGCGAATCGGTGACGTGGTGATCGAACCGGCGCAACTGCGCGGCCGCTGTGTGATGACCACCTACGATCCGGACACGCTGAAGCAGGACCCCACCGTGCTGCGGCGCATCGTGCGCGAACTCGGCGGCACTATGGCGCTCGATACTTCCGTAATCACCGGCGGGCTGATTGAAGAAGGCACGGAGGTCTTCCTGGAAGCCGCTAAAACAGAATCTTCATCGACAACTGGATTTGCCGCGAAGGCCCGGACGTCTTACTGATGACGCCGAAACCGGGTCCCAGCACAATGTTCGCTGGCAGTCCGAAATTGACGATGTTGAAGATGTTGAAGAACTCCCCCCTGATTTGCAGAACCGCGCGTTCGGGATTTCCTGGTCCTCCAATCGGCGTGTTCTTGATCACGGAGAGATCTACGTTGTGGAACCCCGGCGCGCGGAATGTGCTGCGTCCTAGTGTTCCCAATCGCCCGTGATTCGGCCCCGTGCCCCCATTCACGTTGATCGGAATCGAAAACAGGGATGCGTTTCCCGAGTCTTCGCCAAAGTAGTCTTCGCGCACCGTCCGGCTGGTGGAGAACACTGGCGCGCCCACTTGGTCGGGCCGGTCTCCGCCATTCGATCCGATACCCGTCTGCTGAATGCCGGAGAAAACTGTGAACGGTGGTCCCGTCGTTATCGACGCAACGCCCAACAACTGCCATCCATCGGTAAACCGCCGTCCCAGCGCGCGCGCCGCCGGCACGGAACGCAACGAAACCTCCTGTACCGCGTTAAACGAAAACACATGTGTCACATCGAACGTCGAGGCGCCTTTTTCGCCGCGCAGGTTTTTCGGGTCCTGCGGCGCCGATTGGATAATGGCGCCCGAAGTCGCGGTGGGACCGCCGCCCAACACCGCGCTGGTGTCGTCCATAGACTTGGAGAACGTATAACTCGCCTGGAACCCAAGCCCGTACTTCAAAGACGTTTTGGCCGCGGAAGCCTGCAGCGAATGGTAAGTCGAGTGCGAACTGCTGGCCATCATGATCACAGGACCATAACCGCCTACGATTTGCCCCGTCTGGTCAAATTGCGAGTAGGGCGCATGCGCAGGATCAGCCCCGCCATAGGAGTTCGGGAAATCCATGCGCGCCAGCTTCACACCAGCCGTCGCCACGTAGGCCGCGTTCAGCGTAACATCGCTCACGGACTGTTCGATTCCCGCCGTGTAAGTCCCTATGTAGCCGTTGCGGAACGTCGGAGCCATGCCCTGCACCTGCAGCGCCCGGACCCGCTTGTCGGTGCTCAACGCTGCCAGGTCCCGTTCAAAGCGAAACACGTCCATCTCCGTATTCCCTGGGACGTCTCTCGACGATTTTCCAGGTGGATAGATCAGCTTCCCGTCTATTCCATACGCCTCCGGTGTTGTTATCGATTGCGCCGCGCCGGAGAAGGGAATCGGCGATCCGGGCGCGGCCGTCGCGAACTGTACCACTACAAACGGCAAGCCCCCAGTAGCGAAATTCTGTTGCCAGAGGTTTGGCAGCAGCGTCGTGATCGCGCCGCCGGCATGGATAATTGTCTTCTCCGCCACCTTCCAATCTATGGTTAGCCGCGGGCTCCAGCCGTTCTTATCGATCCCGTAGTGGGGCTGTGGATTTACCAGGAATCGCGCCCCATCCGCCCCAACGTAAAAGCCGGAGGTCTGATGGTTGCCTTCCTTGATGCGGGAATTGTATTCGTATCGCAGCCCGTATCCGACAGTCACGTTCGCAGTCGCCTTCCAGGTGTCTTTGAAATAGAAGTTGTAAGCCTCGCGCCGCACTGCGGCATCCCCAATCCGATCCCCTTGCGGGAACTGCGGTGGAGCCACCGACGCCGCCAATTGAAACGGCGTCGCGGTCAGCAGACCCGTCAGCGAATCGGGCAGCAGGTCGCCGGGCTGGATATCATGCGCCCCACTCCTCGATCGGATCGCCACTGGCGAATACGCTGCTCCGCCGCCAAAGGAATACTGGCCGTTGGGCGTGATGCCGTAGACGGTTGTATCGCGGTTCACTCTTACTTCAATGCCTGTCTGCCATGAGTGCTTGTTCCTCGTCCAGGCGAGGTTCTGCCGCAACTGAAACAGGTTGCCAAAGGCCCCGATCAACGAACCCGCCGCCGAGTTGAACGGTTCGTAAAGGCCGTCGGCGAACGTCAGGCCTGATTGCGTCCGGTTATGCGCGGGAAAGTTAGGAGTGGAACGGACGTACCCTAGCGATGTCTCCGACGTGAAACCCGCCGATGGCGTCACTACCAGGTTCAGCGTTGCATTGCGCTGCCGGTCAAAGAATTCGACCGCGAACGCTGGGTCTATCGCCGTCTGGCTGGGATTGGTCAACGGGCCATCCACGTCGTTCAGATTGAACCGGCCAAACAGATGGGCCTTGCCAGAAATCTTGTGATCGATCCGGATCGAGAATTGATCGCTTCTCGTGCTCACTTTCGACGATGCCGCAAACGTCCGTGCGCCGAATGGCCCCTGCGGATCGTTTGGCATTGGGTATCGCGCCAGGATCGGCGCCATCGTAGGATCCACCGGGACAGTCAGAGTGTCCCCGGGGAAAGCTGTCGTGTCCAGGCCGCGCCGTTCGTCGGCGGTCGGCACCGGCAGCACCTGTGTCGTGCCCAACACTTGACGAAACCCCTGGTATTGCCCGAAGTAGTAAGTTTGATTGCGCCGCAGCGCTCCGCCGGTAGTAAAGCCAAATTCGTTACGCGCGAACGGAGGCAGCCTCCCTGGCTCCGCTGTGGATCGCCGGTCGAAGAAGTTTCGCGCGTCGAAAGCCGCGTTCCTCACAAACTCGAACAGGCTTCCGTGCAGATCGTTTGTGCCTGTCTTGGAAATGACTTCCGTAAACCCCGCCGCGCCATGACCAATGTCGGCCGGCAAGACTCCCGAACTCGATTTGATTTCTTCGATCGCATCCACGTTGAAGTTGGAAAACGTAGCCCCGCCCAACTCCGGGTCGGTGGTGTCCGCGCCGTCCATTGCGAACACTGTGGCCGTCCCACGCTGGCCGTTCATGGTGAACTGCTGCGTGAAATTGGCTGCGCCGTTGCTGTCTGTTTGTGTGCCGGTGGCCAGCAGTAACAACTGGCTGAAATCGCGCTTGTTGAGAGGCAGAGCCGAAACCTGGCTTGACGATAGCCTTTCGCCGCCTGTCGCTTGTGCGTCGTTTTGCAGGGTCAGCGTCCCCGCCGCGCTCAGCCGCAATGAGTCCGTCCGCTCGCTCCCGGCCGCCAGATCCAAACCGCCCGAAAGCGACGCCGTCACGGCTCTGGTGATTACTTCCACCCTATAATGCCCGGTGGCGATGGCACGCAGCCAGAACGATCCCTCCGCGCTGGTGGTCAACTCGCGCTCCTCGCTATCTCCCTGTATCTTGATCCGTGCCCCCGCAACCGGTTGGCCGGAGACATCACGCACAACGCCTTTCCAGGACGCGGTTGAACTCTGGCCGGATAGGGGCAAACTCAGGCACGCGTATAAACAAAAGGCGGCCGCAAACTTCCTTCCACTGGCATCACGCATCTATAGCCAGAAGGATATCGCACGGCGCACTCAGCGATTACAATCCAATACCCCCTACCCTGCACCTACTGAAGCCGCAGTCAAAGGGGTAACGCCCGTGAATCCGCCTGTCTCCCGCGCTATGCCGTGCTTGCGCATGCGCGCAATTAGCGTGGTGCGTGGAAGCCCTAACTGCGCCGCTGCGCCACGATGGCCGCCCACCACCCAATTCGTTCGCCGCAGCGTCTCCGTGATGTAGGTTCGCTCCAACTCCGCCAGCGTTCCCGCTGGCACCGGCGCGCTCTCCGGCCGGCCAAGCCCCAGGTTCATCACCGGAGCGTGCAGCACTCTCCCCTGCGTCATCAACACCGCGCGCTCTATCAGGTTCTGTAATTCGCGAATGTTCCCCGGCCAGTCGTGAAGGCGCAGGATCTCCATCACGCCCTCTGGAATTTCGTCAATCTGTCTGTTGTTGCGAGCCGAGAAGATCCGCACAAAATGACGCGCCAGCAGCGGAATGTCTTCCGCCCGTTCTCTCAGCGGCGGTATCGAAATCGGAAAGACGTTTAGCCGGTAAAACAGATCCGCGCGATACCTTCGTGCGTTCACCATCTGCCCCAGATCCTGGTTGGTTGCCGCCACCACGCGCACATTCACGCGAATGGTACGAGAGCTTCCCAGCCTCTCGAACTCCTGCTCCTGAAGCACTCGAAGCAGTTTCGGCTGTAACTCCAGCGGCAGGTCTCCGATCTCGTCCAGAAAGAGTGTTCCCTGGTTGGCCATCTGAAACCGGCCCGTCGTTTGGGTCCATGCGCCGGTATACGCCCCTTTGTCGTGGCCAAACAGTTCGCTCTCTAGCAGTCCGGCCGGAATCGCCGCACAGTTTACCTTCACAAACGGTCCATCGCGGCGCGAACTCATTTCGTGAACCGCCCGCGCGAACATCTCTTTCCCAGTGCCAGTTTCGCCCTGCAACAAAACCGTGCAATCGGCTGGCGCCGCAATCTCCACATTGCGCAGGACAGCCCGAAATTTGGGGCTGCTTCCAATCAACTCCCGCTCAACGGTCGTCATCATGAAGGCCTCTCTCCCTACTTTCGGGCATCCCGTCCCCGAATACATCCCAAATTCGGAGGCTCCCTGTTTACCCCATTCGAGGTAGCCGCGCCTGCGCCGAAAGGTGGGAAGAATCATCGCCGCTTCGGAGCCTGTCGGCACCCCCCGGCTTCTCTTTGTCACAAGCGGTTCCAGTTCCGCACGCGGTAATCTAGCTACAGATGGTGCGGTTCGAGTGGGACCACGACAAGGACGCAACTAACAGGAGAAAGCATCGTCTCGGTTTTGAGACAGCTAAGCTGGTGTTCGACGATCCGAATTGTTTAACATTTGTGGAACGGGTAGCTGATGGCGAGGAACGCTGGCATGCGATCGGAGAGATTGGTGGAAGCTTGATTGTGACGGTTGTCCACATCTATCGGCTCGAGCGTGCGGATGAAGTGGTTCGAATCATTTCGGCGCGCCGTGCGGATCCCCAGGAAAGGAGGCTATATGTCGAAACTCTCTGACGAGCAACAATCTGACATCCTCGCTCTGACCAATCAGCAGGACGAAGACATTGACTATTCCGACATCCCGCCTGTTCGAGAAATCCCCGCAAACGCCGTCCGCGGCCGGTTTTACCGAGGTCATTCCATCTATCTGACGGACGAATTGCACACTTACCTTTCCACCATCGCCGTGCGCCAAGGCGTTCCTCTCAACGATTTGGTGAACAATTTGCTCAGCAAGGAAGTCGCCATCGTGGAATCTCTTAAGTGAACAGCGTCGTTCACCGCCCCGCCGCCGATATGTAACAATCACTACAATGCCCCCGTACGCCGGAGTTCGATTGTCGTGACATCGCCCGAACCTCCGGAGTCTGCCCTCCTCAGCGCTGCCTGGGACTACGCCCCGAACTCCGGTTACTTCGATGAACTCATGGAAACCGGCGCCGTCCGTCCGGCCTGGGTGGATCTGGTGGAGGCCCTTCGCGCGGCTGGCCCCGAAGACTTCGCCCGCCGCTGGCGCGCCGCGCAGCGCCTCATCCGCGATAACGGCGTCACGTACAACGTCTACGGCGATCCTCATGGCACTGATCGCCCGTGGCCCCTCGATCCCATTCCCCTCATCATCGGTCAGTCCGAATGGGCCGGCATCGAGGCAGCCGTAGCCCAGCGCGCCAATCTCCTCAACGCCATACTCGGTGACCTCTACGGGCCACAGCGTCTCCTCCACGAAGATCTTCTTCCGCCCGAGTTGGTCTACGCCAATCCGGCCTTCCTGCGTGTGCTTCACGGTGTTGACGTCCCTGGTGGCACTCGCCTGCACATCTACGCGGCTGACTTGGCCCGATCGCCCGATGGCCAATGGTGGATTCTGGCTGACCGTACGCAAGCTCCCTCCGGCGCCGGCTACGCGCTTGAAAATCGAATCGTCTCCACGCGCACCCTTCCTGACATCTTTCGCAAAATCAACGTGCGGCGCCTGGCCACTTTTTTTCAGTCCTACCGCGAGATGCTGATGTCGGTCGCCCCAGGCCACCGCGAGAACCCGCGCATCGTCCTCCTCACGCCTGGCCCTTTCAACGAAACGTACTTCGAACACGCCTTCCTCGCCCGCTATCTGGGCTACACGCTAGTGGAAGGTGGCGACCTTACCGTTCGCGACCGCCGCGTGTACTTGAAAACCTTGGGCGGACTGCTCCCGGTTGACATGATCCTTCGCCGCCAGGACGACAGCTTCTGCGATCCACTTGAGCTCCGCGGCGATTCCATGCTCGGCGTGCCCGGACTCGTCGAAGCCGTTCGCGCCGGACACGTCGCCGTGGCCAACGCTCTCGGCAGCGGAGTCATTGAAACTGCCGCTTTCTCGCCCTTCCTTCCTGGCCTCTGCCGCGAGTTGTTGGGCGAACCTCTCAAAATGCCCTCCGTCGCCACCTGGTGGTGCGGTCAGCGAAAGCCTTGCGATTACGTCGCCGATCAACTCCATCGCCTCGTCATTAAGCGCGCCTTCCCCGGCATGCCGCAGGAGCCCATCTTCGGCTCCAAAATAACGAAGGCTGAGCGTGAAGTGCTCGCCGCCAAAATACGCGCCCAGTCTCATCTCTACGTCGCTCAGGAGCAAGTAGCTCTCTCCACCGCCCCGGTGTGGACTGAGGACGGCCTCCTGCCCCGCCACCTTGTCATGCGCGTCTACGCGATTGCCAGCGGTGATGGTTATAAGGTTATGCCGGGCGGCCTCACGCGGGTCTCCAAATCATTGGACACCATGGTCGTCTCCGTCCAACGCGGTGGCGGCAGTAAGGACACGTGGGTTCTCGGCCGCGGTCAGGAGAGCGAATTCAGCCTCCTCCGCCAAAACGCGCCTTCTCTCGAAATCAACCGCGCTACCTTCGACCTTCCCAGCCGCGTGGCGGATAACCTGTACTGGCTGGGCCGCTACATGGAGCGCGTCGAATCCTGTGTCCGCATTGCCCGCAGCCTCCTCCCCCTGCTTACCCAGGAATCCGATCCAAACGCAGCCGCCGGCGTTCAGACTGTCGCCCACGTCCTCTCGTCGCTTGGCTACATCCGGCCTGACCTCGAAGAGACGGGTGCCACCGCCCTCGACCGCGATCTCGTCTCCATGATCTTCGATTCCGATCGCCGCTATTCCATCGGCTGGATCGTCCACGAAGTGCGCCGCCTCGCCTGGCTTCTCCGCGATCGCATCTCGGCGGACTCCTGGCGCATCCTCAATCGTCTCGATCACGACTTCGAAACCGCCCGTCCGCCCGAACCACTGGAACTGCTTGCGGCCACCGATTTTCTGGATCGCGCCATTATGACCCTCGCCGCGTTCAGCGGACTTGTCATGGAAAGCATGACCCGCGGCGAAGGCTGGCGTTTCCTCGATATCGGCCGCCGCACGGAACGCGCGATTCAGATGGTTGACCTTCTTCGCTATGGCCTGGAGGACGATCCCGCCGACGGCAGTCTGTCTACGCTCCTTGAAATCGCCGCCAGCTCCATTACGTACCGATCCCGCTATCTCACAACGTTGCAGGCCGATCTTGTTCTCGATCTGCTTCTCTGCGATGAAGCCAACCCTCGCTCCGCAGCCTTCCAATTGGCGCGTCTCGCGGAGCATGTGGCCGCTCTCCCGGAAAGTGCTTCCACACGCCGTCGTCCCGAATCAAAGCTTATCCTCAGCCTGCTCACGAACGTTCAACTCGTTGAAATCTCCGAGATCGCGCGTCGCGAGCCCCTCGTCCAATTTCTGGACAAGCTCGCCACCGGCCTGCGCGATCTCTCCAATGCCCTCACCGGCACTTACTTCACCCACGTCATCCCGTCGCAACAGTTGCGCCACTTATAAGGAGCACGCCCATGATGTACCGTGCCCTGCACACAACTACTTACACCTACAGTGCACCGGTTTCCATCTGCCATAATGAGGTCTATCTGCGGCCGCGCAGCAGCGCCCGTCAGACTGTCCTCCACTCAGAGATTACCGTCGATCCTGAGCCCGGATACTTCTTTTCCCGCCGCGACTATTACGGCAACGAAGCCACCTTCTTTGCCATCCACGAACCTCACACGGAACTGACCGTCGCCGCCGAAAGCATTGTCGAAGTTCATCCCGTGCCCCCGCCGCCACTCGACGTGTCGCCAGCTTGGGAAGATGTCGCCGAGATGGCTCGGGATCACGCCGATGCCGACGCCTTGGACGCTTACCAGTTCGTCTTCGCCTCTCACTACGTACGCACAGGGGTCGATTTTGCCGCCTACGCCGTGCCCTCATTCCCCGCGCGCCGCCCTCTATTGGAAGGCGTGGTCGATCTCTCCTCACGCATTCATAAACAGTTCAAGTACGCTCCCAAATCCACAACCATCGGCACGCCAGTCGAAGAGACGCTGATAAGGCGGCAGGGCGTCTGCCAGGATTTCGCGCACGTCATGATCTCTGCCCTCCGCAGTCTCGGCATTCCCTCGCGCTACGTTAGTGGCTATCTCCGCAGCAACGCCAAATCCATCGGAGCGGAAGACTCTCACGCTTGGGTCGCCGCCTGGTGTCCCGGTTTCGGTTGGTTCGACGTCGACCCTACCAACGACGTCATCCCCGCCGAAAATCACCTTACGCTCGCCTGGGGCCGCGATTATGCCGAAGTCACGCCAGTCAAAGGCGTCGCCGTCGGCGGAGGCGAACAGAAGATCACCGTGACAGTGAAAGTCCTCCCCGATTCCATTGAGCGCGTGATTCAGTTAGCCTGAGTGCTCACTGTTTCGGACGTAGTTGCCGGTAGCGCGCCAACTCGCGCGCTGAGGCCTGTTCATTCCCCGCGCTCTTGTATGCCTGCGCCAACCGGTAATGAAACTTCTCATTCTCCGGCGCCGCCTTCACGGCCAATTCAAATTCCCTGACAGCCAATGGCAGTTTCTGTTGGTCTTGATATAAAACACCCAACTGAAAGTGCGCCTCAGCCATCTTCGGATCCAGCGCGAGGGCCTGTTTCAAATACCGCTCAATCTCTCCGTCGCGCCGCGCGTCCCCGGCATCGCGATTCCACAAGCTCACTGCATAGTAATAATTCGCCGCGGCATTCTTCGGATAGGCCTGTACAAGGCGTGCCAGTCGCTTCCGTACTTCCCCACTCAACGCCGGTGAGATATCGAACATCTTCCCCAGGAAGTAGATCGCGCGCGAGTCTGTGGGATCCAAATCCACGCCCTCGCACAGCGCCGCCACCGCTTTGTCGTACTCCGAATGCGCGTAGTACGCAACACCCAACGCCACTCGCAAGCGCGCCGATTGGGGATACTTCCCACTCCCATACCCAAGCACTTCAATCGCCTGCTCCGCACCCTTTGCCCGCACTAGGACATTGCCCAGGTCGAACAGATTTTTCTCGGAGGGCTCCATCTGTGCCGCGCGCTGGTATTCGGCTAAAGCCGGTTGAACCGCACCTGCCCGTTCCTCCAGCAACCCTCGCAGGTTATGCAACTCGGCGCGGTCACCTCGCCCCAGCATCGCGTCCAGAGTCTTCCGCCCCTTGTTCAGCGCCCCCGTCTCTATATAGGCCAATGCCAAATCGTATCCATTCACATAGTGCGCTGGATCGGCCGCGTATGCCTTCTCAAAATACGGAATCGCCTCCGGCAACTTGCCTTTCGAGGCATACATCTCAGCCATCTTGTGGTTGGATTCAAACGCAGAAGAGCGAGTCTGACAAACGGCGGCGGATGCGAGCAGAAGGAAACCAACTAAAACGCGGATCACAAACCATACTGTAACGCCACGGGCACCCTTACAATGCCGGATGCCCGTGGCGAGTCTCATCTACCAGTAGAACTTCAACGCCAACTGGATCTGCCGCGCGTCATTGGGGTTGTTACGCGTAGAGAAGATCCGCCCAAAGTTGTTCGCGTCCTGGAAATTGGTATTTCCCGGATTGGCGAAGTTCGGAGTGTTGGTGAGGTTGAAAGACTCCGCTCGGAACTCCATCCGGTACCGCTCTTTGATCGGAATCTGCTTGAACACAGAGAAATCCAGCTTGTGGTACGAAGGTCCGCTTACCGGAGTCAGGTAGCCGCCCAGCGGCGAATAGTCGGATTGGCCGATGGTTGTTGCTACTGCCGGATTGCTAAAGGCCGCCGCGTTGTAGAAGTGATTGATGTTCTGCGAACCGCCATAGGGATCGCCGTTCACCAGTGCATAACAGCCCATGCCAGACGTAGTGGCCACGGTGCAGCCCACGCTCTGGGGCTGGCCCGAATACAGCGCCAGAATCCAGTTCATGTCCCATCCGCCCAGCAGGATCTGGCTGACGCCCTTCATACTGTTGCCATAGCTGCGGCCCTTGCCGAATGGAAGTTGATAAGTGCCGGCGTAGCTCAACGCATGTTTCACGTTGAACGAAGCCAGGCCGTAATCGTACGCGATGCCGAAGTTGGGCAGGTCTGGAGCGCGGAAGCCACCGACATTGCCCCCGCTCAACAAGTCGCCCGCGTTGGTCAACGTCTTGGCAAAGGTATAGGACAACAGCATATCCAAGCCCTTGCTGAAGCGCCGCGTGTACTTGGTCTGTAGTGAGTGGTAATTGCTGGTCGCCGAGGTCCGGCCATACGGCTGGCCACGCGCGAAATCGGGCCACGGAATGTAGGGCGTCGGGTCAGTGCCAGGAGGCAAAATCTGGCGCGGCAAGTTCGACCCGGTGAACGTTTCAATATGCCGTCCCAGCGTACCCACATAGCCCACGTCCAGCGAGTTGCCCGGCAGGAACTCGTATTGCCAGGTGATGTTGTACCCTTGCGTGTACGGCGTCTTGTAGTTGAACTCGATGCCGCGTAAGTTAAGCCCTGCGCCGTTCACCAGCGTTGGATCCAGCGGGATATGGGCCAAACCATTCGCCAGCGTTCCCGTCGCGCCATCGCCGAAGTGCACCGGCGTCCAGTCGTTCGGGGAAGGGAAGTTGAAGTCGAACTGGAACGGGTAGTTGTAGCCCAGGTTCGGATACCCGCCGCGGTTCTCAAACGAACCGTAGTAGATTCCGTATCCGCCGCGTAGCACCAGCTTCGAGGTCGCTTGATAAGCGAAGCCGAGCCGCGGCGCCAGGTTCGCCTTTTGTGAATTGCCCAGACCGGAACCCCACTCGTCGGAGTACACCAGTTGGATCCCATCCTTCGTCAGCAAGTTCTGGAACGTTTGCGAGAGACCCGGCTTGTCCTTCCGGCTGCCCGGAATGATGAACTTCGGATTCGCCCCCGGAACAAAATTCGCCTGCGCGCCATACTTCTCACCAACCAGGCTGAACATGTCCCAACGAACGCCGAGATTGATGGTCAGTTTGCGCGTGACCTTCCAGTCATCCTGAAGGTAAAGGCCGGCATAGTATTTATTGTTGGCAACGCCGCCGAAGTTCGACGCCGCTACCGAGTTCGCGCCGCCGAGTCCATCGTAGGCACTGCCTGGAGCCGACACCGGATTCAATAGAAACT